>CAMBZR010000059.1 GCA_945872285.1 Bordetella parapertussis
AAACAGCACGCCCTTCTAAACCTTCAATGCGGCCACCACCGCATCGCCCATTTCTGCAGTACCCACTTGTCGCGAACCCGGTTCAAAAATATCAGCCGTCCGGTATCCGTTAGCCAACACCGCCGCGACCGCACGCTTGATTCGAGCGCGTTGCTCGGGTTGTTTAAACGATTGACATCCTCCCCGCCCTCAGTCGATGACTGCCGCTTGCGCGGAAAGGACGGGGATTCCTACGGTGCTCAGGCAAACGCTGCCTGAGTCACTTCGGTGGGTTCCTGCTTCATTGAGTGGTCTGACTGCACCGACTCTCCACGGGCTAACAAGCGGTATCCCCGCTCTAAAACATTGATCGCGCCGACTACGTCAGCGTGATTTTCGTAGCCACAATCGATGCACAGGAATTTCGCTTGTGTTTGTCGATTCTCTTTTGACACATGGCCGCAGACCGGACACGTTTGGCTTGTGTGATGCGGCGGTACTGCCAACAACAGGCCGCCGTTCCACTGGACTTTGTAGTCTAGCTGTCGCCTGAACTCAGCCCAGCCTTGGTCAAGGATAGAGCGGTTTAGGCCAGACTTTTGTTTCACACGCTTGCCGTGCTGCTCGCGATTGCCCTTAGACGACCGTGACATGTTCTTAACCTGCAAATCCTCAATACATACGAACGCGTGATTTTGGCTGATCGTGGTACTGGTCTTATGCAGGAAATCTTTTCTGGAATTCGCGATTGCGGTGTGAATCTTCTGAACTTTAGCCTTCGCCTTTTTCCAGTTATTGCTGAACTTGACTTTACGACTCATGCGTCGCTGATAGCGTGCAAGGCGTTGCTGGTGCGTCTTGAAACTATTCAGTGGCGCAACATAGCTGCCGTCACTCAGCGTCGCGAAACGGGCAATCCCGACATCGATACCAATTGCCGTTTTGGTGGCTGGTAAGGGCTGTTCAAGCTCGCGTTGGGTCTGAATCGCGATGAACCATTTGCCACTTGAGTGGCTCACGGTGACGTTATGCACCTGGCCAAGGACATCACGGCTGTTGCGGTAACGCAGCCAGCCAAGTTTTGGCAACAAAATACGGTTATTGCTCTGGTCGAATTGAATCTGTTTTGGCTCAGGATAGCGGAAACTGTCACCACTACCTTTTTTCTTGAAGCGTGGAAAGTCAGTGCGTTTTGCAAAAAAACCCTTGAAAGCTTTTTCTAAATTTTTCAGGGCATGTTGCAACGCTTGTGAAGGCGTTTCTTTCAGCCATGCAGTCCCCGCTTCACGCTCCCAAACGGGCAGCTTAGCTGCCATTGCCACGTAGCCAATGAACTTATCACCCGCCTCGTGATTCTCTTTTTGCAGTGCCAAAGCTTTGTTAAAGACGAACCGACACGAGCCAGAGAATCTACGCATTTCGCGCAGTTGGTCGCCATTTGGCATTAATTCGTATTTGTAAGCCTGCAAACGTTTCATACCTTGAATTATATTTGCGCGATCAAGGTAGATCACCAAATTACCTGTGTAAAAGTTGTATCTGTAAGATACAAATTCAGTGAATCTTTGCAACAAAAACTGTTTCTGTGTAACAAAATATACGCGTGATGGTTTCACAAAGGAAAGACTTGACGACCTGCGTCCGATATTTGCCAGCGTTTGCACTGATTTCGATTCAGAGCTAATAGAGTTTGAAGGAGAAGACGATCACGTGCACTTACCGGTGAACTATTCACCTAAAGTGGTCGTATCAAAACCCGTGAATAGTCTCAAGGGTATTTCCAGCTTGATGATTCGCAAAAAGAATGACCCAAACATCCGTAAGAAGCTATGGGGCGGCGCTTTGTGGTCGCCAAGTTATTTTGCAGGAAGCTGCGGCAATGCGCCAATTTCCGTTATTTGCAAGTATATTAAGCAACAGCAAACGCCAAACTAAATCAAAGGCTAAAGAAAGGAAGGCTGCGCCTTCCGCGCTTACATCCCCGCCCTAAACGGCGAGGTTTTACGCGCAAGTCCGATAAATGCCAGACTAACCCAGCCGCGCGACTAATCCGAATTCAGGTCAAACCCTTCAAGCCACCCCAACGCTGTCCAAACATAAATCACGATCATCGCAATGCCAAACATCAAGGCCACGGTACCGATCAAGAGCGTAAAAATCGCGATCAAAATGGCGCCCCAACCGCTGGGGTGCTCACGCACCAAGCCTGGGTTATAAAACCCGTCAAACCGGACATCGCTCATCAGGCACAGCACGATCGCTTCGATGAAGCCGTCGAGAATTGGGATAAACAACAAGAAAAAAGCTAGATTCTCGTACCAGATGTCAGCAAAAGCGCTGGCGATCATAAGCGCCACGCCCGTCGCACTGACCAGCCAAGCCTGACGGCGCCCCAAGTACCACCAATGCGCGCCCACACAGCCAAACAACGCCGCGAGCAAGCCAACCGTCGTTTTATTGCGAAACCGCGCGGCGGGTGCTGAAGTGGATAAGTTTGAAGCAGTCATTAAGATCCGTCAGATTTGAACGCCAGAACGAAAGGCACAACGAACTCAAGATTTTTATCTGGTCGTTTTCGCTCAGAACTTTAGCACCAATCACTCAGACCATTTTTAATCCCTTTGCGGCTGAGTCAGTCTGCTCAGAGGGGCAAGACGGCTCGAACCCACGCGATGCCATAAAATGGAGACATGCAAGCTCAAGACGTCGATGTCGCAATCTTAGGGGGTGGCCCGACCGGCAGTGCGCTGGCGCTGCTACTTGCCCGTTTGACTGCGCATCCTGAAAGGATTGCGCTGTTACAGGCCGACAGCGCCTCGCAGTACGGGCACACACCCGAGCTTGACCCCCGCGTCTTGGCCGTGAATCACGGCAGCCGGGTGTTACTCGAGAGCTTAAAAGCCTGGCCACAACAGGCCGCCCTGATACAGACGATTCATGTGTCGCAGCGCGGCCGTCTGGGGCGCACTGTGATCAGACACAGCGACTTTGACGTCTCTGAACTGGGCTGCGTGGTGCGCTATGGTCAGCTTCACGCTCAGCTCACACAGGCGGTGCAACGCAGCGGCGTACTGGTTTTAAAAGGCGCAAGCGCGCACGTGCTCGGGCAAGACCTCTCGGGCGTCAGTCTCGCGCAGGGATCCTTGCAACTCCGCGCAAAACTCGCGATTCACGCCGATGGCATGCCTGGCACTCAAGCAAACCGTCAATATTCGCAAATTGCCTTACTGACCCGCGCCCGCGCGAGTCTGCCGCGGGCAGGCTGGGCGTTTGAACGCTTCACAAACGAAGGCCCGTTAGCCGTTTTGCCTCACCCCGACGCCTTGGGCGAACAGTCAATCGTTTGGTGCTGTACGCCCGAACGCGCCAAAGCCCTGCAAGCCCTCACGCGCGAAGATTTTTCTCGGGCGCTGACTGAGATGTTTGGCTCAAGGCTGGGCACACTCACGGTACAGGGCCCGGTGGCAAGCGTCCCACTGGGCATGACTTTGCGCCCACAACCCCTTGACGGACGCTGCGTGGCAATTGGCAACGCCGCACAAACCTTACACCCTGTCGCCGGCCAAGGCCTGAACCTCGGGCTGCGTGATGCTGCGACGCTTGCGCTTGCTTGTCGCGACTGGCTGGTCACGCCAGAGCAGACGCCCATGGCCGCTTTGCAGCGCTTCGAAAGACTGCGCGCGCCCGATCGCCAGCTAACGGTTCGTTTAACCGATCTGCTCTCACGCGTCTTCACCACAAAATTGCCTCTGATTGAACATGCTGCCGGCCTGGCTTTGCTAGGCATGGATCTTGTGCCTGCCCTGCGTGCCCCGCTCGCACGCCACTTGCTGCAAGGCCTGCGGCTATAGCGCCAGCTCACCCGGGCGCGAAGCGTTTACAATTTGGCATGAACATCGGTCCTTGGTCTTTAAGTAACAACGTTTTTGTCGCTCCGATGGCTGGGGTGACCGATCGGCCGTTTCGTCAATTGTGCAAGCGCCTCGGCGCAGGCTATGCCGTCTCTGAAATGGCAGCCAGTAACCCGCAGTTATGGCAAACCGTTAAATCGTCGCGACGTCTAAATCACGAGGGCGAAAACGAACCCGTCTCGGTACAAATTGCCGGTGCTGATCCCGAAATGATGGCGCAAGCGGCCGTGTTCAATATCAACAAAGGCGCCCGAGTCATCGACATTAATATGGGGTGTCCCGTTAAGAAGGTCTGTAACGTCGCCTCGGGCTCAGCACTGCTGCGCCACGAGGACTTAGTCGCCCGGATTCTCGATACCGTCGTCAAGGCGTGCGCGCCTTTTGGTATACCCGTCACGCTAAAAACACGGACCGGCTGGGATCGCGAACACCGCAATGCCCTGCGCATTGCCCGCCTGGCGCAAGACACCGGCATCGCCGCGCTCACACTACACGGACGCACCCGCGCCGACCTGTATTTAGGTCAGGCCGAATACGACACCATTCGCGAGGTGAAGGCCAGCATCTCAATTCCGGTTGTGGCAAATGGCGATATCGACAGTCCACAAAAAGCGCGCGCCGTACTGGACTACACCGGTGCCGATGCCGTCATGATCGGTCGCGCCGCGCAGGGCCGTCCGTGGATCTTCCGAGAGATCGACCATTTTCTGCGTACCGGCCAAACTCTCGAGGCACCCAGCTGGTCAGAGATGCGCGATTTACTGCTGCATCACTTAGCCGATCATTATCAGTTTTATGGCGAGGGTGGCGGCGTCAAAACTGCACGTAAACACATTGGGTGGTACGTCAGCGGCTTGCCGGGCGGCAAGCTTTTTGCAGATCACATTAACCGCCTCGAGACCACCACCGAACAATTTGCGGCAGTCGATCAATGGTTTTTAGCTCAGGCGGCGGCTGGTGCAGACAGTGGGGCCACAACCTGCGACAATCACAGACTACATCCGTCATACCTGCGCGCCGCCTGAGGGTCGTTCTCATGAAAAAAAACAATGTCCTGGATCAAGCTGTTCGCCTCAGTCTTGAGAGCTATTTTGCCGACCTAGGAGACACCGAGCCCACCGACCTCTATGACATGGTCGTGGACTGCGTCGAACGTCCGCTACTCGCGGTTGCCATGCAACGCGCCAACAACAACCAATCGCGTGCTGCCCTGATGCTAGGTGTGACGCGCAACACGCTCAGAAAAAAGCTACTCGCTCACAAACTGATATGACCATTCAAACTGCACTGCTTTCCGTTTCAGATAAAGCCGGTATCCTCGAATTTGCCAAGGCACTCGCCAAGCGTGGCGTACGTCTGCTTTCAACTGGCGGCACAGCCAAACTATTGGCCGAAGCAGGCTTAACAGTCACCGAAGTTGCCACGCACACTGGCTCACCCGAAATTCTCGACGGTCGCGTCAAAACCTTGCACCCAAAAATTCACGGTGGCCTGTTAGCACGGCGCGATAGCGCTGAACACCTGCAGACACTCAAAGAACATGGCATTGAACAGATCGATCTGCTGGTCGTCAATCTTTATCCGTTTCGCGCCGCCGTGGCAAAGCCAGACTGCACCTTTGCCGACGCCGTCGAAAACATCGATATCGGGGGACCCGCCATGTTACGCGCGGCTGCTAAAAATCACGGTACACAGGCCGGGGGAGTGACGGTTGTGATTGACCCTGCTGATTACCCGCGTGTTTTACAAGAGATAGACGCCCAGGGGGGTACCTCTTACGCACTACGCTTAGCGCTTGCCACCAAGGTCTACGCGCATACCAGCGCCTATGATGGGGCCATCGCGGCTTACCTCAGTAGCCTGGTTGAGCCCGAACCTGCACAAGAGACTGTTCCCGCGCGCAGCACCTGGCCCAACACCCTGACACTGCAAGTCCATCAACAACAAGTGTTGCGCTATGGCGAGAACGCTCAGCAACGTTCGGCGTTTTACGTCGACCCGAGCTGCCCGGCAGGCTTGCTGGGTAACTTTGTACAGCTGCAAGGCAAAGAGCTCTCCTACAACAACATCGCCGATTCCGATGCGGCCTGGGATTGCGTTCGCGGCTTTGCCGAACCGGCCTGCGTCATCGTCAAACATGCCAACCCCTGCGGCGTGGCCGTGGCAGACAACGCGGTCCATGCTTATCTGAAAGCGTTTAAAACAGATCCCACCTCAGCGTTTGGCGGCATCATCGCCTTTAATCGCACCGTCAACCTGGCCTGCGCCAAAGCGATCAGCGCGCAATTCGTTGAGGTGTTACTCGCCCCAGGCTACGACGCGGCTGCGCTTGAATTTTTAACTGCCAAGAAAAACGTTCGGGTCCTGCAGGTGCCAATGGGCGTGGGGCAAAATGACATCGACGTGAAACGCGTGGGCGGTGGCTGGCTGGTGCAAACCCCCGATTCAAGCACAGTGCAGGCGAGCGATTTAAACGTGGCCAGCCGCAAACAACCGACCCCCGCGCAACTCAGCGATCTGCTGTTTGCCTGGAAAGTCGCAAAATTCGTTAAATCAAACGCCATTGTTTTTTGTGGCGAAGGCATGACCTTAGGCGTGGGGGCTGGCCAAATGAGCCGAATTGATTCGGCGCGCATCGCTTCGATTAAAGCCGAGAACGCCGGGCTCAGTCTGAAGGGCTCTGCGGTTGCCTCAGATGCGTTTTTTCCGTTTCGCGACGGTTTGGATGTCGTGATTGACGCCGGGGCAACTTGCGTGATTCAACCGGGCGGTAGCATGCGCGACGACGAAGTCATCGCCGCAGCCAATGAACGCGGGATCATCATGGTCTTAACCGGCATGCGTCACTTCAGGCATTGAACCCCTTTTGCAAACGCTTGAATATCAAACGAGCTTAGCCCGATGCGAATCTTAGGTGTTGATCCGGGTTTGCGCCGCACAGGGTTCGGCGTGATTGATTTGAAGGGCTCAACCCTCACCTACGTCGCAAGCGGTACGATCGTCGTCCCCACCAACATTACCCTGCCATTGCGGCTCAAAGTGATTTTGGATAACTTGCGGCAAGTGGTTGAAGACACCAAACCCGATGTGGCAGCCCTCGAGATTGTCTTCATGAACACCAACCCAGCCACAACCTTGCTGCTCGGCCAGGCGCGCGGGGCAGCGCTTTGCGCGCTGGCTGACCGAGACTTGGCTGTTCACGAGTACAGCGCGCTGCAGATCAAAAAATCCGTCGTGGGGGCTGGGCGTGCAGCAAAAGAACAAGTGCAGCTGATGGTGCAGCGCCTGTTATCGTTAGATGGTGTGCCGGCACCTGATTCTGCCGATGCGCTGGCCTGTGCGATCTGTCACGCGCACGTGAGTCCTTTAGCCGAAAAACTCGGCGTCACGAGCTTTCAGCAACGTACGGCCAGGGGTCGTACCCGCGTGCGTGGTGGCCGCTTGCTCGGTTAACTTTTAGGAACCGCCAAAAATGATTGGTCGCTTAACAGGTACGCTTTACGAAAAAATGCCACCGCGTATTGGTCTGGATGTTCAAGGTGTTGGCTACGAAATCGATGTCTCGATGACCACCTTTTATGCGCTACCTGAGCTCGGCGCTCAGGTCACGATCTTGACGCATTTGACTGTGCGTGAAGACGCGCATATTTTGTTTGGTTTTTCTACTATGCAAGAACGCGCCGCCTTTCGAGAACTCGTCAAAGTCAGCGGTATTGGCGCACGGACAGCGCTTGCAGTGTTATCAGGTATGTCGGTGGCGGACCTTGCGCAGGCAATCACGCTACAAGAGCCGGCGCGCCTGACTCGCATCCCTGGCATTGGCACTAAAACCGCGCAACGCCTGTTGCTCGAGATGAAGGGCAAACTTGGCGCAGACTTAGGAGCAAGCCCCAGCGTGTCTGCCGGTCACCAAACCGATGTTCTGCACGCCCTCACCGCCTTGGGCTATTCAGAGCGCGAGTCGCTGACCGCGCTCAAAACCTTACCCGAGGGCGTAAGTGTTTCGGATGGTATTCGGCTCGCACTCAAAAGTTTGTCGCGCTAAGTTCGCTGCGCCACGCGTTTTAGTCCACGCGTGCGCCTGATAACTTTACGGCCTGCGCCCAATTTTTAACCTCAGTGTCGATCACTTTTTGAAAGGCCTCGGGCGAGCTGTTATTAATCTCACCCCCCATTTCAAGCAAGCGTTGCTGCATCCCCGGGTCGGCCACAATCCGCTGCACATCTTGGTAAATTTTTTGACGTAAGGCCTGCGGCATTGACCCCGGGCCAAATAAGCCAAACCAGGTCGCAGCGTTAAAGCCCGCGACTCCGGCCTCGGTCATGGTGGGAACCTTGTCAAGCGCTAGGGCGCGGGTGGGGTGCGCCAGTGCAAGCCCCCGTAGTTTTCCGGATTTAATATAAGGCAACGCCGCAGAGAGCGTCACAAACGCCACCTGCACTTGACCACCGATTAAATCCGTCAACATCGGCGCATCGCCCTTGTATGGTACGTGCACGAAGGGCACGCCAGTTTTGGCCTTAAACAGTTCGCCCGTCAAATGCTGGGGCGTGCCGTTTCCGGTGGACGCCATGGACAAACCATTTTTTTGCGCCTTCGCGTACGCAACCAAATCAGACACCGTATCAACCGGCAAGGTCGCAGTCGTGACCAACACCAGAGGGATCGTCGAGATCAAAGCAATCGGGGCAAAATCTTTAAGGGGATCGTAGTTCAGCTTGGCATAAAGACTTGCGCTAATCGTGTGCGCCGCGGTGGTCATATACAGCAGATAACCGTCGCCGGGTGCGCGTGCAATCGCCTCTGCGGCAACCGTGGTGCCCGCGCCGGGACGATTACTCACAACCACCTGTTGCCCCCAGACCGCAGGAAGTTTCTCAGCAAGCAGTCGCGCAATCACATCCGTCGCCCCACCCGCCGGGTAGGGCACCACCAAAGTCACTGCTTTTTGAGGAAACTCAGCTGCCAGCGCTTGGGTCGCAAGCACACTCGCGCAAAGTGCGAGCGCCGCCAGAACGGTCAAAGACACCAAACGCAGGCGATTGATTGTTTGAGCGAACCAACGATTCATTTTCATGTGATCATCCTGTTACCTATCGATAAATTATTCAGCCCAGTGTTGCGTTTGCCAAAGCGCACGAAACTCTGCGTCCGCCTTCTTTAATCGGGCTTGCCAGAGACCGCTCGCGAACAGCCCTTAACAACCCAGTACTAGTGCCCTGCAATATTTTAGATAGTGTTGCATCAGTCGTCTCCGTTAATTGAACGTTAAACACGTCATTTTATTTTTTTGTGCTGCTCTTCTAGCCAGGCGAGTAAGCGGGCGACACCTTCTTTCATGGGGACGATTGGTTTCCAGCCAATCACCTCGCCCGCCTTGTCATGGGGGATGTGAAACGCACCGCCCGAGGTCAGGCGAACTTTGCCAGGTGGGTCGGGACGAATCTCTGGTTTGAGTGAGCTTTTGCAATACTCAAGGACCAACTGAACGAGTTCGCCGGTCGTGATGGGGGCCGGGCCTGAGACATTGACGGCCACATCGGTCGCGGCACTTTTTAAAGCGGCCACGTTCGCGCGTGCCACATCCGAGACGTGCACAAAATGTTTCGTATCGGTGCCATCGCCCGGCAAAACAGGCGCCAGCCCTTTTCGAACCAGATCGTAGGTTTCCATGATGTAAAGCGAGTTCGCGGCCCGATAATGCTGACGCTCTCCGTATACCGTTGAATACCGCAAGACCACATAATCCTGACCGGCGCTTTGATGATAATGGCGGCATAACTGCTCGCCCATGATCTTTGACGCACCATACAAAATCGCGGCGGGTGGCGCGCCCACTGAATAAAAAGGTGTTTCTTCGTGCAAAGCGCCTTTGATGCCAGTGCCGTAACCGTAGACCGCATTCGACGAGGCGAAGATAAATTTTTTAACTTGATTGACACGGCAAGCTTCGAGCATGTTTTGCGCGCCACGAATATTCACATCGACCGCTTGCCACGGCGTTTGCGAAAATCCCAAAGTCATATATGCGGCCAGGTGCACGACGCCATCAACGCCTTTCGTGGCGTCTAACAGTTCTGGCAATCGCATTAAGTCTGCGCGTACGATCTTGACGCGTGGATCGCTTTGCAAATGCGCGATCGCCTCCATCGAGCCGAACGAAAAGTTATCGAGCAGCAAGACTTCACGCGCACCTTCTTTTAATAATAAATCTGCCGTGTGCGAGCCCACCAGGCTCGCTGCGCCTGCAATTAAAATGCGCGAGTCTTGAATATTAAGAGCCTTACCTTGTTTAACGTTTGCCATGATTGACTTGTCTCGTTTTGTGTTGGGTAGATTTTTGCGCTCAAACTCAGGTGACGGCCTGATACGTTAGCAGTCCAGATGCGCGTGAACGCTTGCGTATACTCGGCCGAGTCGCCTTTTTTAGGCACCGCCTTTTAAATAAATCGGCGCAACAGATTCGAGCGGCGTCACCACCAGATTTAACTCGGCGTTAATGGGTTCGTTCGTCACATTATCAACCGACAAGGACGCCAGATTATCGCGCGAGAGCAAGGGCTCGCCTGGCAGGCATTCAAAGATACGTGCTTGCAAACGACCGAGCGAGAGCGGCAAATCGACCACTACCCGAGGGTGACCACTCCAGAGCGCTGCAAGCTTAACGAGTTCACCTAGTGTGTAGACGCGCGGGCCCGCCAAGGCATAAGTTTTGTTGGCAGCCGCCGGCAGCGTCAGCGCCGTCATCACGGCTGTGGCCACATCCCCGACAAAGACTGGTTGCATTTTTGCGTGCGCACCCGCAATGGGCAATACAAACAAAAAGCGCGCCAGCTTGGCGAACATATTCATAAACTTATCTTCAGAACCAAACACCACCGAAGGCCTAAAAATCGTGAAGTCGCCAGAGCCGGGTGCCGCGTAACTGTCGCGAATCGCCTGCTCGCCCGCCGCCTTAGAGCGCAAATAGCCGCTTGGCCCTTGCAGGTCAGCACCCAAGGCACTGATGTGGATAAACCGCTTCACTTGGTGCGCGCGGCAAGCCTGGGCGATGCGACGTGGTAACTGCACATGGGCGCGCTCAAAATCGGCCCCGTAAGGCTGCCCTTCGCGGCTATGCAAAATACCAACAAAATTCAGGACGATGTCACAACCCGCCACCAAGGGTTCAAGCGTTGCGTCGTCGTGGATATCGGCTTGCATCACAGTCACCGTAGGATGCACCAAGAGCTCGCGGCCATGCTTAAACTGGCGCGTTGGCACGTGCACGACATGCCCCTGTGCCACCAGACGACCAATCACCTGGCGACCGATAAACCCTGCCCCGCCAATTGCCAGAATACGCATACCGCCCCCTAAAAAACTTAAGCCTGCGTGATGAAACTCGCATAAGATTTTAAGTCTACATTACCACCGCTCAAGATCACGCCCACGCGCGCGCCAGCAGGCACCGACAAGGCTCCGTGCATGACTGCAGCGGCCCCCAGGCAGCCGGTTGGCTCGACAACGATCTTCATGCGCTCACCAAAGAATTTCATGGTGGCAACGAGTTGCGAATCGCTAACAGTCAAAATGTCGGTCACCGTTTGTTTGATGACACCAAAGGTCAATTGGCCCAGATACAGCGTCAGAGCGCCATCGGCAATCGACCTAGGAGGCTCAATGCGTACAACCTCGCCTTTACGTAAAGACTGTTGGCCATCGTTACCGGCCTCGGGCTCGACGCCATACAACCGGCAGGTTGGGCTCAGTGCTTGCGCCGACAAGGCGCTGCCAGCCAGCAAACCGCCACCGCCCAAGCACACCAATAAATAATCTAACTCGCCCACGTCTTCGAACAACTCTTTTGCTGCGGTACCTTGACCCGCGATTACATGAAAATGGTCATACGGAGGAATAATTACCATGCCGGTTTTTTGCTGCAGCGCGCGTGCCACATCTTCGCGGTCTTCTTTGTAACGATCGTAGGAGACCACGGTGGCACCGTAGCCCTCAGTCGCGGCTTTTTTAGCAACGGGTGCGTCGTGCGGCATGATGATTGTGGTGGCCACGCCCAATAGTTTGCCCGACAGAGCGATCGCCTGCGCATGGTTACCAGACGAATAGGTTAGAACGCCGGCGCGACGCTGCTCTGGCGACAAATTCGCAATGGCGTTGTAGCCACCCCTGAACTTAAAAGCCCCCATGCGCTGCAGGTTTTCGCACTTAAAAAATAGCTTGGCGCCGGTCGCGCGATCGGCGGTCTCTGAGGTCAGGACAGGGGTGCGGTGCGCGACACCCTTGAGCGTGGCCGCGGCATGAACAACGTCAGCGTAAGTTGGCAAAACAATTGACATGAATTTTCTCGAAATCGGGTCTTTGAATAAGGGATAGTGTACGATTGTCTGAACGCTTTTGCGTGGCCCACACCCCTTACACAGCATCACGAAGAGTAAAGACCTCGATTTCATGGCGATACAGTCCGATTCTTTAAGCTCCCGCCCCGAACCCACGCGTTTGGTGGCCCCGCAAGCCACTTCACCCAACGAGGAGTCAGTCGAGCGCGCCCTGCGCCCCCGTGCACTTGAAGAATATGTCGGCCAGCAACGGGTACGCGAGCAACTGCAAATCTTTATTGCCGCCGCACGCAACCGGCAAGAATCGCTCGACCATGTACTGCTCTTTGGGCCACCAGGTCTAGGAAAAACCACGCTTGCACACATCATCGCCCACGAAATGGGCGTGAATCTGCGTCAAACCTCTGGACCGGTGCTTGAACGTCCGGGCGATCTGGCAGCGTTACTGACCAATCTTGAGCGCAACGACGTATTATTCATCGATGAAATCCATCGCTTATCCCCCGTCGTCGAAGAAATCCTCTACCCAGCGCTAGAAGATTTTCAGATTGATATTCTCATCGGCGAAGGGCCGGCAGCACGAAGCGTCAAGCTTGACTTGCAACCCTTTACGTTGGTGGGCGCCACCACGCGCGCGGGGATGCTCACGAACCCTTTGCGCGACCGGTTTGGCATTGTCTCAAGGCTCGAGTTTTACACCCCCGAAGAGCTCACCCGGATCGCCACACGCAGCGCTGGCTTATTACAAGTCCCCATTACCCCTGAAGGGGCCTCGGAAGTCGCCCGGCGTGCGCGCGGCACCCCGCGTATCGCCAATCGTTTGCTGCGCCGCGTGCGTGACTATGCGCAGGTCAAGGCTGACGGCACCATTGATGCCACAGTGGCCAAGGCCGCGCTCTCGATGCTTGAGGTCGATCCGCAAGGGCTTGATCTAATGGATCGTAAACTTCTAGAGGCCATCATCCATAAATTTGATGGTGGGCCAGTGGGGGTCGACAGTTTGGCCGCCGCCATTGGCGAAGAGCGCGACACGATCGAAGACGTAATCGAACCTTATTTAATTCAGCACGGTTACCTGCAGCGCACCTCACGCGGACGCATGGCCACGCAAACCACCTGGCGTCATCTGGGCTTAAAACCGCCAAGCACCGCAACCAGCGACGAACAATTATTCGACTGAGCCCAGAGGGCTCACGCTTGCACAAACTGAGTGGCTTAACTCACATTTGTTCAAACTCTGCAATGCAAGCCAAAATCGAGTCGCCATACGACTCGAGTTTTTTGATGCCTACACCGTTCACGTGCGACAAGGCTTCAAGGCTAGCAGGCCTGGCGCGGGCAATTTCGCCTAAAGTCGCATTTTGAAAAATGACGTAGGCGGGCACGCCATGGCTACGGGCGATCTCGGCACGCCAACTGCGCAAGGCTTCAAAGACAGGCAGGGCTGCCAGCGGCAGGTCGGGCGGCAGCGACTTGGCACGCGGCGCGGCCGGGCTTCGCCCTGCACGTTCAGTTAGACGTGCGGCCTCGCGTCGCAGCAGCAGCGTGCGTTCGCCCTTCAAGACTGCGCGACTTTGATCGGTCAGGGCGAGCGTGCCATAGCCCTCTTGATCGACCATCAGCAAGCTATGCGCGAGCAGTTGTCGCAACACACTGCGCCAGGCTTGCTCAGACAAGTCTTGGCCGATTCCAAAGACCGTCAACGCACTGTGCCCGTGCTCTAGGACGCGAGGCGTTTGCTTGCCTCGCAAAATATCAATTAAGTGACCAGCGCCATAGCGCTGCCCGCGCTCTTTCCAGAGTCGGTAAATCGTCGACAGCATTTTTTGAGCGGCGACCGTGCCGTCCCACGCCTGAGGCGGCGTCAGGCAATTATCGCAATTGCCGCAAGCCGACATTGACTGACCAAAGTATTGCAGCAGACGCTCGCGCCGACACGTAATGGTTTCGCATAAGCCCAACATGGCATCGAGTTGTGAACCCAGTCGACGCCTGAAGGCGTCATCACCGCTCGACTCGTCGATCATGCGGCGTTGTTGCACGACGTCTTGCAAGCCGTAAGCCAGCCAGGCAGTCGCGGGTAAACCATCACGCCCGGCCCGCCCGGTTTCTTGGTAATAGCCTTCGACCGACTTGGGCAGATCGATGTGGGCCACAAAGCGTACATCAGGCTTATCGATTCCCATGCCAAACGCGATCGTCGCCACCATCACAATGCCGTCTTCACGCAGAAACCGAGACTGGTTTTTGGCCCGAAGCGCCGCGCCCAACCCGGCGTGATAGGGCAAGGCCTCGATGCCTTGTTCGCACAAAAAGGCGGCGGTCTCGTCAACTTTGTTGCGCGACAAACAATAGACAATCCCCGCATCGCCGGCATGCTCTTGGCGCAACAGTTGTAAGAGTTGCTTGCGCACCTCTTGTTTTTCGACAATGTGATAGCGAATATTGGGCCGATCAAAACTTGCGACAAAGTGCTGCGCATCGTGTAAAGCCAAGCGTTCGGCGATCTCGCTGCGGGTCACATCGGTGGCAGTGGCCGTGAGTGCTAGGCGCGGCACTTCGGGCCAGCGTTCGTGCAACATCGACAAGCCCAGGTATTCGGGTCTAAAGTCGTGCCCCCACTGTGACACGCAATGGGCCTCGTCGATCGCGAACAACGCCAGCTTGCCACGCGAAAGCAGTTGCAGGCAACGCTCGGTCAACAACCGCTCGGGCGCCACGTAAAGTAAGTCGAGTTCACCGGCTAAAAAAGCCTGCTCGACCTCGCGCGAATCCTGCCAGTCTTGGGTTGAGTTTAAAAAAGCGGCCCGCACGCCCAGTTCGGTCAACGCGTCGACTTGATCTTGCATCAAAGCAATCAAAGGCGACACGACAATGCCGACACCTGCACGAACAAGCGCAGGGACTTGATAACAAAGGGATTTTCCACCGCCCGTGGGCATCAGAACGAGGGCATCGCCCCCACCAATCACGTGCTCAATAATTGCCTGCTGATCGCCCCGAAAGGCTTCATAGCCAAACACGCGAGCCAACACCCTGGCGGCACCACTTTTGGCTTTTGAATCAGTCAGCATTGTCATGCCGGTATTGTAGGGGATTGCGAAGTGTCTACAGGCAAGCGCACAAGATCGTTTCAATTGATTTCAAGACGCTTGCCCAAACCCGCGCCACGTTGCACACTCTGAGGATGGACTCACGAACTAGCCTTGAAGCGCGCGTAAAAATTTTAGTGGTCGACGACGATCCCGCACTGCGTCAGTTGCTGGCAGACTATCTGAACAAGCACGGGTTTGATACGCTGGTTGCGCCCGACGCGACCGATTTGCCTGCCCGTATTTTGCGTTTTGCCCCCGAACTCCTTGTGCTTGATCGCATGATGCCAGGCATCGATGGCGCCGAAGCGTGTCGAGCCTTGCGCGCGCAGGGCGAAGATATCCCGGTCATTCTTCTCACCGCGCGCGATGAGGCCGTTGACCGTATCATCGGCCTCGAAGCAGGTGCCGACGATTATGTTGGCAAACCTTTTGATCCGCGCGAATTGCTCGCCCGTATTCAAGCTGTACTGCGCCGCAAGCGTGGCGCGTCGACCTTAACCAAAAATGCACCTGTGCAATTTGGTGCGTTCACGTTTGATCCCGTTATGCGTCAACTCACGCGCGACGCTGAGGTGGTCAAACTGACCGGTGGCGAAATCAATTTGCTCGAAGCCTTGATTCGCAATCCCGGCAAGCCCTTATCGCGAGAAAAACTGCTCACCCTTGCGCGCGATGACGAGTCGGGCGAGCGTAACGACCGCGCCATTGATATCGCGATTTTGCGCCTGCGTCGCGCGCTTGAAGACGACCCTAAACAGCCACGCTGGATTCAAACCGTCTGGGGCACCGGCTATCGTTTTTCGCCGTGAACATGCTTACGTTTTTTCTGCCGCAATCGTTTCGCTCACGGTTGGTGTTATTGGTGCTGGCGACCGTGCTGGCGGGGCAGGCGGCCACCCTTTACCTTGTCTCGGTGTATCAACGCGATCATGCCCAAACGGTTGCTTTGGATTTATTAGCAACAACCATACGCACGTTGCAATATTCGATGGAACACGTGCCGCCACCCGAACGGGCCGAGTTTGTTCGCCAGGCGTCACAAGGCCAATGGCGCCTGTGGGCCAAGCCTTTGCCCAACGAGGCCAGATTGCAGCGCCGGGCCATACGCCCCGACCAGGCCGCGACCCGGATGCCCCAGCCTAAAGACGGTCAAACACCACGCCCCCCGCCTCCCGCGTCCACGGCGAATCCAAACCGAGCTTTACCGTTTGAAGCGCCCTCGGGCTTGGCGCCTGCCAAACCATTGTCACGCGAAACAGTCGCCAGCGACGACGTCAGGCGCGGTCTGGCCAGACTGATTGGCCGCCTGAACAATCGCTTAAGCGGCGACAGTCGCGTGGCACTCTCACGTGGGCCTACCCCAGAAATTTTTATTTCACTTACCCGCAGCACTGAAGAACAAACGCCTCGTCAACGCGAATGGCTGGTGATTCCACTTGATCGCATCGACCCCCCTGTGGCGACGTCGCTGATTATTTGGTGGCTCAGCGGACTTGCTCTGGTGTTGCTGATTGCCGCCTGGTTCTCTTGGCACATCACACGCCCGATCACCCGACTGGTCGATGCGACAGACCGCCTCGCCGCAGGCAAGCCCGCACGTGTTGAGCCCGCGGGCCCCGCCGAAATCAAACGTCTGGGCGAACGCTTTAACGCCATGCTTGAGGCGCTCAGCCAGTCAGAGGCGACGCGACGCACCTTATTGGCAGGGCTGCCGCACGATCTCAAAGCGCCGTTATCGCGAATGTGGCTACGCATTGAGATGACCGATGACGTATCTTTGAAAGATGGCATGCGTAAAGACCTGAAAGATATGCAACACATGGTCGATCAGTTTATTCAATATGTCAGAGGTTCAGATTCCGCCACGTATCACTTTACGACGTTTGCACTCAACGAGTGGGTGCTTGAACGAGTCGCAAACTGGCATGGCGCTCGCAGCGCAGTGGTGCTGGTCGGCGTGCCTGAGGCGGTTCGGGTCAACGCGGATAGTGTGGCACTTTCGCGCCTGCTAGACAATTTAATCAGCAACGCCTTGCATCACGGCGCGCCTCCGGTCGAGATCACACTGACCACACTGGACCACTGGGCGGTCATGACTGTGAGCGATCACGGCGCAGGAATCGCTCCAGAACAGCGCGCCGAGGCGCTCAAGCCTTTTGTGCGACTCGACCAGGCCCGCACGCGAACCGGCAACGTCGGCTTAGGCCTCGCGCTAACAGAGGCAATCGCTCAGGCTCACGGCGGCACACTCACCCTCGATCGGGCAGAGCATGGTGGCCTGAGCGTCGAGATTCGTCTACCCAGAGCCCAGGCTCAGCCCTAACCATTAAGGTGCCCGATCAAACAGGCCCCGATAGGTCATCAAATTAAAAATTACCATGATGGGCAAGACCACGATCGTGGCCGCCAGCACGAGTTGTAACGAGCCCTGTGCTGACGCGGCATCCCATAAGGTGAGAGTATCCAGAACGACAAACGGAAACATGCTGTAGGTCAACCCGCCTAGCAGCGCGACAAACAAAAACCAACAGAGCGTAAACGGTAGCCAAACTAACGAGCGATAACGAGACTGTGTCACGCGGGTCAGGCTCATATCAATCCCGACAAAACACCCAAGCATCAGCAGCCAAACCGGAGCGGCCAGCACAAGGTTGGTCGCACTACTCCATTTATAAAAAATAGCGGGGTTCGCAAGACCCAAAGCGATCGAGAGTGCCACCATGCCGGCAGCTGCCCAACGAATCGCGTGCCGAGCCCAACGGGCTGCAAAAAGCTGTAGTTCACCCTGTAGTCGCATCACAAGCCAGCATGCGCCCAACAGGGCATAGGCCGCCACGGTGCAAAGGGCAATAAAAACAGTGAACCAACCTTCAGGGGTATCTTGTTTGAGACCCAACACCAACTGGGCTAACACGCCCCCATGCCCCAAGGCCGTCAGCAGCGAGCCGAGCCAGAACAAGGCGATCCAGCGGTCTCGCTTTTCGGTGGCGGCGCGAATCCTAAACTCAAACGCGACGCTGCGCAGCATCACCCCCAGCACCGTCAGTGACATGGGCACATAAAGCGCTCCCAAGACTGCTCCCCACGCTAAAGGAAACGCGGCCAAAAATAAGCCCACAGCCAGCAGCCACCAAAACCCATTGGCATCGCGCCAAGGACTCAAAGCGACCATCAATTGCGAACGCGCGTGTCTGGGTGCCAACAGCACCAGCACACCAACGCCAATATCAAACCCGTCGAACAACGCGCCGCCTAGAATCAGTACAAAAAGTAACGCCATCATGAGCAAAGGCATCCAGAAAGACGGCGCACTCGCGCTTAAGCCCAACGAAGCTGCCAGTGCGTCGATCATGGTCGCATCCCGGGTTTGCGCACGGGCACCACGCCAAAGCGCGCGGCATGCCACAAAAGCTGAATAAAGCCCGTCACCATCAATGCATAACAAGCAAGGGCTGCGGCCAGCACCCACGCAAGTGTCGCGGGCGGGGCCTGGACGACCGCGTCTTGCTGAAGCAGACTGCCCCACACCAAGTAAGGTGCACGCCCCAGATCAGAAAGGTTCCAGTTCAAGAGCCAAGTCAAGGCACCCAAGCCGCCCGACCACACCAGAGTACGCAACAGCCACTTTGGATAACGCGCGGGCTCCAAGCCTTTTCGCAGCACGATAACCAGGGTGAACAACATGAGCGCGCTTGACAGGGTCCCAGCGAGTAACGCCGCGCGCAAGAGCCAAAACAAGAGCACCACGGGGGGAAGCACCTCGCCGGTCAGGTCTAACCCCAGAAGGCTTTCGTTGACCTGCCTGCCTAGCCATCTCTGCGCACTTAAGTCAGAGGCCAAAAAAACCGCAGTCGAGCGGGTTTTAACGTTGGGCGAACCCAGCCAGACCCACTCAGGTGAGGCCGAGCTATACCAATAGCCCACCTGCGCGGCGGCGACCGCCGGTTGATAGCGCGCCACCATTCGCGCATTGCCATCAAGTGCAGCCCAATAAAGCAGCAAGGCGCACAAGGACACCAGCACCCCTGCACGAAACGATAAGTGCTCACCCGCATCAAGCGGACGGCGCAGGGCCTGCCAGGCCGTCACGCTCAATAACAAGAAACCCGCAAACAAAAATGCCCCCGCCACGAAGCCCAACGAGCGCCACAAGACAAACGGCGTCAAAATCACCTCGCTCCATTCATACACCTGATAGCGACCGTCGATCGGCGCGGCCCCGACCGGCGCCTGCGCCCACGTGTGCAGCACGACCACCCAAAACAAGGTCAGCGTCAAGCCAAGTGCCACCATCAGCACCGCAAAAAAATGAACTTTCGCAGACACACGGCGCTGACCAAACAGCACGACGCCCATAAATAACGCTTTAGTGATAAAAAACGTGGCTAGCCCAAACGCCAACAGCGGACCTGCGACGTTACCCGTGCGTTCAATCAGCGCGGGCCAGAGCGTACCAAACTCAATCAACACGGGCAAAGCCGTCGCCAACGCCAAAAAAAACGACAGCGCGAACGTTCTGACCCAAAAACGGTAGGCGGCTGTCCACCCCGACTCGGGGGCTTGCCAGGCCTGATAGCGAAACACACAAAGAATCCACCCCAATGCCATCGCAAGCGCCGCGAACAAAACGTGCGCATTCAGACTGAGGGCGAACTGAATCCGTGCGAGAAAAAGTGTTGAAATTTCCATGATTCGGGCTAGTGTAGACCGGTCGTGGCAAAATGATCCTTTTAATACGGCTTCAATACTCAAAATCCTGTATGTCCACTGACTCTGTTTCACCGGTAACCACTAATTTTTTACGTAATATTATTGAAGCTGATCTGGCCTCCCAGCGCTTTGAGGGCAAGCGGTGGGCCGGCCATCCCGGGCCCGCGTCTGTTCAGGCAAACGGCTCGCCCGATCCCGCCAAGATCCGCACGCGGTTTCCGCCCGAGCCCAACGGCTATCTGCATATTGGTCATGCCAAGAGCATCTGCCTGAACTTTGGCTTAGCGCGCGACTATGGTGGCGTGTGTCACCTGCGTTTTGACGACACCAACCCCGAAAAAGAAGAGCAAGAGTATGTCGATGGCATCATTGATGCGGTCAAGTGGCTGGGTTTTAACTGGCAGGCAAACGGCACTGAGCACCTGTTTTTTGCCAGCGATTATTTTGGTGTGATGTACGACTGCGCGCTGGCTCTGATCCAAGCTGGTCACGCTTACGTCGACGAGCAAAGCCCCGAGCAAATGCGCGCAATGCGCGGCACACTTACTGAAGCGGGTCAAAATTCGCCCTGGCGCGAACGCCCTGCTGCCGACTCGACCCGTTTACTGAACGAAATGCGCGACGGCAAGCACGCTGACGGCAGTATGGCGTTACGCGCAAAAATTGAGATGGCGTCACCCAATATCAATCTGCGCGACCCCGTCTTGTACCGGATCCGGCATGCCACCCACCACCGCACAGGCGACCAGTGGTGCGTTTACCCGATGTACGCCTTTGCCCATCCGATCGAAGACGCGCTCGAAGGCATCACTCACAGCATCTGCACGCTCGAGTTTGAAGACCAACGTCCGTTTTACGACTGGACGCTGAACCGTCTGAACGAGCTTGCCAAGTTGGCAGCCCCCCTGCCTCATCAGTACGAATTTGCGCGGCTCAACATGAGCTACATCGTCACTAGCAAACGCAAACTCCTGCAACTGGTCAAAGAGGGTCACGTCACGGGTTGGGATGACCCACGCATGCCAACCATTGTGGGCTTGCGTCGTCGCGGCTACACGCCCGAAGCGTTGCGTCTGTTTTGTGACCGTACCGGAGTGTCTAAAAATAACGCTCGCATTGACTACAGCTTATTGGATCAGGCGTTGCGCGAAGTGCAAGACCCGGTTGCCCCTCGCTCGGTTGCCATCCTTGAACCCTTAAAACTTGTCATTACCAATTTTCCAGCGGGTCAGGTCGAGCCTTGTCAGGCACCGCGCAACCCGCACGCCCCTCAAGCGGGTCAGCGCCAGTTTGGCTTTACCCGCGAACTTTGGATTGAGCAAGAAGACTTCGCTGAGGTACCACCTCCTAAGTACTTTAGATTGTTTGTCGGCAACTCGGTACGCTTGAAGTACGGTTACGTGGTGACCTGCACCGGCTTTGTTAAAGATGTCTCAGGCAAAGTGACTGAAGTGCATGCTGAATACAACCCAGACACAAAAAGTGGCACGGCCGGCTCAAATGCAGTCAAGGTAAAAGGCACTGTCACTTGGATCAGTGCGGCGCAGGCGATCCCCGCTGAGATTCGGCTATACGACCGTCTGTTTTCAGAGCCCTTTCCGGATGCGAGCGACAACGATTTTTTGACCTGCTTAAATCCCAATTCGGTGCAAAGCGTGATGGCGTGGCTTGAGCCGGGTACGGTTGCCATCCATGGCGTACTCTCTCAGTTTGAGCGCCTCGGGTACTTTGCTGTCGACTCGGTTGACTCGACCCCCGAGCGGCCCGTTTTTAATCGTGTCACAACACTAAAAGACACATGGGCCGCTGGCGTCTGAGTTATTATGCTGTGCCATGACGACCGATATTTCAGCCCTCGATTTTAAAAGCGCCACCCTCTACGCGATTCGTGTCGTGCTGCAGCACGCCGACACCCAAGCGCTGGTAAAAGCGCTAAAAAAACGCATGACTGACGCCGGTGCTTTTTTTGAAAACGAACCGGTTGTGATTGATGCGGGCGCAGTCGACGCAGTGATTGACTGGGTACCGTTGCTTAAGGCCTTTGCCGACCACCGCCTGCCTGTGATTGGTGTGGTGGC
>CAMBZR010000060.1 GCA_945872285.1 Bordetella parapertussis
GTGATCTCGAGCTTCGGTCTGGATCAAATGCTCGATGCCTCGCCACGCGGTGGGGCACCTGGCTTTGTCAAAGTCGTGGATGCTCACACGTTGCTGATACCCGATTCGCCCGGTAATAATCGTTTAGACACTCTTGAAAATATTATTCATACTGGCAAGCTTGGGATGCTGTTTTTGATTCCAGGTATGGACGAGACCCTGCGAGTGAATGGCACAGCCTGTTTGTCAGACGATGCTGCAGATCTTGCATTGTGTACGACCGAAGTACGCACGCCAAAGTTGGTGATTAAAGTCAATGTGGCACAAGCGTATCTGCACTGCGCGAAAGCCTTTATGCGTTCAAAGTTGTGGGATATGCAAAGTCATATTGAGCGCTCGTTGATGCCCAGTATGGGTGACATGATTAACGAACAGGCAAAAATGACGACACCGTCAGAAACGCAAGAAGAAATGATGGCCCGGTATCGTGCCGAGCTATAACAAGCATCGTCACGGCTATCCGTAGGTTCTTATGTAGGGTATAGTTTTTGAAACTCAAACAGACTCAAGCCGCCCAAGAGCGGAAAGCTGAAACTAATCATCCACGCCGAGGAGGGCAACGATGCTCAAGATCCTAAACAACCGTTTACGCATACTGATGCTGACGGTGGTGTTGGCTTCATCGGCGAACTGTTTTTCTCAGGATTATCCGAACAAACCCATTCGGTTAGTGATCCCCACACCCATTATTGAAGAATTGAATGCAGCAGTGCGTACAGCTTTGGCGGATCCTGAGGTTCTTGCAAAACTCGCTAAGTTTGGTGCCCAACCGATGATTCAATCCACCCAACAATTTGCCGACTTGATTCAATCAGATTCAGCAAAATGGGCGCAAGTTCTTGCAGCTGGCAATATCAAAGCAGACTAATTCAATACAGAGACAACTATGCAAAGCAAATTATTTTCACCGATACAAATTCGTGATGTGGTGATTCGTAATCGCATCGCGCTGTCGCCGATGCTGACGTATTCTGCGGTGAATGGGCACGCCAGTGACTGGCATTTTGCCCACTATGCCAAGTATGCAGTCGGGGGCGTGGGTTTGGTAATGGTTGAGTCGACTAAGGTTGACCCGCGTGGCTGCACAACACCTTCAGACTTAGGCTTGTGGAAAGATGAGTTTATCCCTCAGTTGCAGCGCATTACGTCGTTTGTAAAATCCTATGGCGCCACGGTGGGGCTTCAATTGGGTCACTCTGGAATCAAGGCGCGCAATTCGGTTCCCTGGAAAGGGCGCGCGCCACTCGACGCCAGTCAAAAGGGCGTGGATCATGGTGAAGAGTGGGAGTTGATCGGCCCAAGTGCATTTAGCTTAAGTTCAAAAGCCGCAATGCCTCGCGCGATGACGCTGAAAGATATTCAAGAGCAGATCGAACGCTGGGGTCAGGCGGCTGAGCGCGCAAACCGCGCGGGCTTTGACGTGTTAGAGCTCCATGGCGCGCACGGTTATCTGACGCATCAGTTTTTATCGGCCACCACCAACTTGCGCACCGATGCTTATGGTGGCACGCCCGAAAAGCGCATGCGCTTCGCGATCGAAGTCGTCGAGCGCGTGCGCCAATCATGGCCGCATAACAAGCCCTTGTTTTATAGAACCTCGGCCGTTGATGAAGTCGGCTGGACAATCGAAGACAGTATTACTCTTGCCAAGGTGCTTAAAAGCAAAGGCGTCGATGTGTTCGATTGCAGTAGCGGCGGTATGTCAGAAAAATCGGCGGTACTGTCACCGGTTAAGCCCTCGTACGGGTACCAAGTACCTTACTCAGAACAGATCCGCCACGGCGCTGACATTATGACGATGGCTGTTGGTTTAATTATTCATGCGGATCAGGCCGAACATATCTTACAAAAAGGTCAGGCCGATATTGTGGCGATCGGCCGCGAGATGTTGCACAATCCCAATTGGGCGCTTGATGCGGCAAGCAAGCTTGGTCAAGACAATCCGTTTTCGACCGTGCCAGACAGCTATGCCTATTGGCTTGAGAAACGCGCGGATATTGGTTTTAAAGACCGCACCTCCACCTGGCTCAAAGGCATCGATACCCCGCAAGTTTGAGTGCTGGTCTTGAACGAAGTCGCCCCAATCAAAGACTCACGAGAATGACATGACAGCACCACTAGAGGGTATCAAGGTTGTAGAAATCAGTGTCGCGATGGCGGGCCCCTTTTGCGGCATGCTGTTGGGGGACTATGGCGCAGACGTAGTCAAAATTGAACGCACCGTCACCGGTGACGACAGTCGCGTCTGGGCCCCTTATTTTCATGATTCACTGAGCTATTACTACGCCGCGGCCAACCGTAATAAGCGCGGGATGGCGATTGATTTGAAAACGCCCGAAGGCGTAGCGATCGCGCGTAAGCTGATCGAAGAAGCCGATGTCTTTGTGCACAACTATCGCCTCGGTGCACTTGATCGCTTAGGGTTAGATTACGAGAGTTTGTCTGCAGTCAATCCGAGACTAGTCTATTGCGCCATCAGTGGCTTTGGGGCAAGCGGGCCCTTAAGCAAAGAACCCGCAAACGATTTGTTTATGCAGGCCTACGCAGGCTCAATGAGTATCACCGGCGACCCTGAGGGCAGTCCTGCAAAAATGGGCATGTCCGTTGCAGACGTTGGGGCAGGGATGTTTGGCGCGATTGGCGTCATGATGGCGCTTGAAACCCGGCATCGCACAGGTCGTGGCCAACGCGTTGATACGTCTTTGCTTGAAGGCCATATGTCAATGCTGGCGCAGTTCTTCACACGCTATTTTTCAAGCGGTGAAGTGCCGGGCCCGAGCGGCAGTAGCTCACTAGGTAGCCCAACCTATCGTGCGTATCAGGCCAGTGATCAGTGGCTGGTCATTTCATCATTTAATCAGCGGATGTGGAAAGGCCTGTGCGCCGTGCTTGAGAGGCTTGAGTGGGTCGACGATCCAAGATTCTTAAATCCTGAAATGCGTTCGTTGAATCGGTCACTCTTAATTCAAATGATTGGTGACATCATCATTACGCAACCTCTGGCGCATTGGCAGGCGCGTTTGATCGAACAAGATGTTCCGTGTTCGCCAGTTAATACGATTGATAAGGTTGTCGTGCAACCTCAAGTGCTGGCGCGCGACATGGTGCACGAAATGGATCTTGACGGCCTTGGCAAAATCGCAATGGCGGGTTTGCCCATTAAGTTCAGTGATTCGCCAGGTGAAATTCGCTTGCCACCACCGCGTTTGGGCCAGCATACGGCTGAGGTGATGGCGGCGGCTGGCTTTGCCGACGAACAGATCAAGGCACTTGCAGCGCAAGGTACGATCGGGCTAGACCCAGGTTGGGTAAAGGTGCCCAAAGTGGGCTCGGCAAGCTAAACACGGAGTCACCAGTGAATCTCATGATCGACAGCAGTGATCTTTCGGTTGAACGTGTACGTGCAGATGTCGAGCATATTTGTCGACAGATACCGTCTCGCTTAGCTGGGTCAGAAAACGGTAAACGCATGGCAGAATTTAGCTGTGCCGGCCTTGCCGCGGCAGGGGCTCAGGCTCAGCTTCATGAGATCCCAGGTTTAGTCAGCTTTCCGCGTGCCGGCAAGCTGGATGTATTGAAGCCCGCTGGCAAAACTCTTGTTGCCAATACCCTTGGCCATAGCGTATCGACTCCGGCGCAGGGCGTGACTGCTGAGTTGGTGAACGTAGGGCCAGGTGGCTACGCAGACTATGTTGGTAAAGATGTTGCCGGAAAAATTGTTTTGGTGGAACTGTCTTATCACCCAGGCCGCCACGAGAAACAGCGTATCGCTGCAGAATACGGGGCGCTAGCCTGTGTCATGATGAACTGGGGCTTCGCTGAGAGCACGTTGTTGCCCTATGGTTCAGTTAAGCCGGCGTGGGGCAATCCGACCCCTGATACCTTTCGCAACGAGATGACGCAGTTACCCTGCATCGGTATTTCGCGCGCAGATGGCCTGCATTTGCGCGAGCTGTTAACGGCAGGCTCGGTGACCGTTCAGTTGCATGCAGATGTCGATAATGTCTGGCGCCCCATACAAATGACGACCGGCGAAGTGGCAGCCGATGGCTCTGATGATTTTGTTGTGGTCGGCGGACATCAAGACTCTTGGGAGGGCGAGCAAGCGACTGATAATGCCGCAGGTTCAGCCTGTATGATTGAGTTAGCGCGTTTCTTCACTAAGTATCGCAAGCATTTGCGTCGAGGGATTTCGTTCGGCTTATGGACAGCCCACGAGACAGGTACGATGATTGGTTCGGCTTGGTATGTGGATAAGAACTGGGATCGTCTGCGAGAACATGGCATTGCTTATTTGCAAATTGATCAGCCCGCCTGTTTTGGTACAACCCGCTGGGGCAGCGTTTCTAATGCGGAACTTAAACAATTTCAAGAAACCATCGATGCCAAACTATTAGGAGATCGTCCTCGAGCTTGGCGCCGCACCGTTAAAATTGGCGACGCCTCCTTTTTCGGGGTTGGCGTACCGATGTTTTCTGGATTGGGCGTCTTTACAGCCGAAGAGCTCAAGGCCAGTGGTAATGCAAATTTAGGTTGGTGGCACCACAGCCTTGAAAATACCGTCGACAAGCTTGATTGGGATACGATGGGCCTACATTTAAAAATGTATGCGTCGTATGTCTGGGAGCTATGTACTGCCCCTATTATTCCGTGTACGTTCACACCCGTTGCAGATGAAGTCATTCATCGCCTAACTGAGTTGTTGCCTGCGGGTGCGAGTATCGGGCTGGAGTCTGCACTAGATTGCGCGAAAAAGCTGCGCCAGCAGACCTTGCTCTTTGATGCGCACGCGACCGAACTCAATCGCAAGTGTGTGGCAAAAGACGCGCAAGCTGAGGCTCACGCAGAGTTAGTCAACACGACAATTAAGCGGTTGAGTCGTTTGTTGTTACCGATGGTCGGTACTGTTAAGGGTCGCTATGGCCATGATCCTTACTCTTATACCGCTCAAACAACGGTCTTACCGTCGTTGTACGACGTACCGAAACTCGCTAAGTTGCCTGAAGCGGCAGAGCGCTGGATGCTTGAAACGCAGTTATTAAGAAATCGCAATAGCATTGTTGACACGTTGAGCGACGCGGCTCGACTCATTCAAGATGTGCTGCGCGCTGTGAAATAAACAGACTTATTCAGTCAAGGAGTTGCAATGATGTCAAATCGCCTTCGTGCCACGTGGTGCACCCTGAGTCTAGTGGCGCTGCTGCTGAATTGGGGCCAGGCAAGCGCTAACGATTTTCCTAATAAACCAATTCGTGTCATCGTTCCCTTTGCTGCGGGCGGTGCGAACGATTTGATTGCACGTGCTTTACAACGGCCATTAGGAAAAGCGCTTGGCGGGACTGTGGTGGTTGAGAATCGTGCTGGTGGATCCACGAAAATTGGGACCCAAGCCCTGCTGCGCGCCGAGCCTGATGGTCATACTTTGCTTTTACTCGGTCACGTTGCGTTGATGAGCTACTACTATTCTGGAACCTATGATTCAAAGGTTTGGGATGAAATGACCGTTCTGGGGCAGACTGGACAGATGGCGTGGGGAATGCTCGAAGCCCGTGCGGATGCACCATTTCAAACTTGGCAAGAATTGATCGCGTTTGCCAAGAAGAACCCAGGCAAACTCAGTGCAGGTGGGCCAGCGTTAGGTGGGATGATGAATTTGATTATCCTTGAAAGTGCCGCGAGTGCAGGCATCGATATCACTTACATTCCTTATGCTGGTGGGGGCCCGAGTGGTGCAGCGCTGCTTGGCGGCCACGTGCAATATCGAGTCGCGCAACCCCCTGAGGTATACCCGAACGTGAAAGCAGGTTTAACCAGAGGCCTTGCTGTCGCGTTTCCGACTCGATTGCCTGAGATGCCTGACGTACCGACCCTAAAAGAGTTAGGTATTAAAGAGAATGTGCCTGTTTTTGGTTTTGATTTTTGGGGGCCAGGTCAGATGCCTGCGGCGTTGGCGCAGAAAATATCAAAAGCGATTGAAGAGGCAATCAAAGACCCTGAATATATCGAAGTTGCCAAACGTTTGACATATCAACCGATTTTTACGAGTCCAGAGGTTCTCAAAGTCAGCATCAAGAATTTTGAGGGCAATGTAGGGCCTAGGCTAGAGAAGGCGTTTCCACGCAAGCCTAATTAACCGTTGGTGGCATGCTGGGCAGAAAACACCTCTCCGAGTGGTTTGAGGCGTACCCCTTCGCGCAGTTTCTTAAACGGATAGTCGGTTGGATCCGCCAAATAGTAGCCCGGAGCCAGCACCACAATGATGTGCTCAGCCAACGGCTCGAACTCAGCGCGATAGTGGCATGTGCTCTTGAGCACCAGGATTTTTTGTTCCGCTGGCTCAATACCAAGATGCCGGAAGGGAGCTTGGTCAAGTGCCTGAAAGCGTTTGCTCGTGACGACGATACGAATGCCGTCCACACGCAGTAGCGCCATCGGACCGACATCAATCTCCCGACCGCCCGACACGGCACCATCGGTTTTCATTTTTCCATTGCCTAACTTATCAACGCTAAAGGTCGCTTCAAATGGCGTCACGCCAACCGGCCCTGAGCGCCCGCCAAGCTTCAACGTCACCTTGGAGCCTTCTCCTGCAGCATGGGCCGCCGCAGCTGCCTGCGCGTCACACATAAAACCTAGAACCACCTCTTGTGCCTGAGCCGCCACCAACGCCTTGAGCACACCTGTCGAGTCAGCTGAGCCACCACAACCAGGGTTGTCTTGCGTATCTGCGATGACGATCGCTCGTGAGGCATTGCTGGCTAGGCGCATCGCTTGTTCGACACCGTCTTCGGGGCTCACCATTTTCTCGGCAAAGTTTTTTTCTTGGGCCAGAATCTCAGCCATCATTTCGTCGGCAGCTTGATCTGCAGCCTCTTGGTTCCAGGCATGGGCGATCACGGAAGGGCCGCACCAGTAAAGATCTGAGGGAGGGAAACCTGCTAAGTAAGAGAGATTAATCAGGTCTCCGTCAACCACCTTAGAGCGCGCCGTGACCCCTTTAGAGGGCTCGACCATTGTGCATTGACCATTTAACGGAATCAAAAAAGGTGCTTTACGAAAAGCACGACCGGTTGGTTGGCCACGTTTTAAAATGGCATTGAGCGCTTGCGCCGCGTACTGACCGGTTTCAGCACGATCAATATGTGGATAGGTACGATAGGCTGCAATTGCATCTGTTAGCTCAACCATTTGCGGGGTGACGTTAGCGTGGTAATCAAGGCTAATGACGACGGGTATGTTTGGCCCAACTGCGGCACGTACCCGTCTAAGGACTTCGCCTTCGCCATCTTCAAAATCTTCGGTCACCATTGCGCCGTGCAGATCAAGATAAATGGCATCGACAGGCATCGCAGCCGAGAGTGCACCAATTAAACTACCGGTGATTCGCTCAAACGCGTCACGCGTAACCAAACCACCCGCACCACCGCTAGTCCAAAGTAACGGCACTAACACATGAGTTTGACGCATGTCTTTGATAAAGCCAGTCAGCGCAAAACTATTGTTGCTTAACCAAGTCATGACATCATCGCCGAAGACGAGCGGCGGGCGATCACGGTGCGATTGAAAGTATGCGAAATCCGTTTTCGGTTCGACAAAACAATTTGTTTCGTGCTGAAAACCACCGATTGCAATGCGTGCCATAGCAAGCCTTTATGTCAACGTGCAACGTCGAAATGACTCAGAACAAAAAAATTTGTTGCGATGCCATCCGCATTAATCAGCAATAAACCCAGGGCGTGGTTTTAAACGATTGATAAACACAGGCTGCAAACCCACGCTAAGCAAATGTGCCGATGTGGTGGGCAAGCGCTTGGGCTGCCAAGCCGGGTCGATGATATCTTTTGGCCAATTAGGATTCAAAATTGCAGAGCGTCCTAAGGCAATGACATCGGCGCCAAGATCTAATACTTTTTGAGCATCGTTACGATCCCAGATATGTCCTGCGGCAAATATTGGCAGATCGGCAGGTATCACGCGCTTAAAAATATCTAGCGGGTGTTCAGCAGGTCGTTTGATCGACGGTTTAAAGGCATCCCACAAAGACATATGTAAAAAATCAATACCATCATCGGCGAGCCATTTCGCGAGTTGCAGACTTTCGTCCAAATCAATGCCGCGCGCGTTGCCGCCGTCTTCGGGTGAGATCCGAACGCCTACGATAAAGTCCTTAGGCACTCGGGTACGCACCGCTTGCATTGTTCTTCGTAAGAGTCGTGCACGATTTTCGTACGAGCCGCCCCATCGATCGGTGCGGTGATTTTCGGTCGTACTTAAAAACTGCGTAAACAGATAGCCATGCGCGCCATGAATTTCAATGCCGTCCATCTTGGCCGCATGGGCACGCACAGCTGCCTGTGCAAAATCTTCGATGACTTGTTCAAGATCGTGTTCGGTTGCAGCTCTGGCGCCTGTCGGCCCGCCATCGCTCGCGCTAATCGGCTGCCCTCCACACACCGTTGGATCGGCGCGCAAGCCACCATGAAAAATTTGCATTAAGGCTAAACTTTTGCGTTGATGCATGTCTTGGGCGAAACGCGTCAAACCTGGTAGCTGCGCATCATCAGAAATTCCAAGCGCACCCGGCCAGCCTTGCCCTAACTTTGAAACGTGTGCCGCGCATGACGTGACGATTCCGAAGCCACCTTCAGCCCTTAAGTTTAACCAATGCAACTCTTCATCACTCAGCGTGCCGTCAGCATGGCTTTGTGAATTGGTGAGCGCGGCGAGTGTCAACCGGTTTGGCGCCCAAACACCATTGCGAAAACGAAAAGGTTCAAACAGATCTTTTTTTTGTGTCATTCAGAGCTCTCAGGGATAATTTTTTTGACTTTGATGCCTAGCGCGCGTGCGAACAGTTGACGTAGCGGCTCAAGGAGCAGCACGACAAGGACTAGCACCCAAATGGCGATGGCAATTGGGCTGGTATAGAAGACTGAGATTTCGCCCAGGCTCATAAAAAGCCCCTCGCGCATGTGTTTTTCTATTAAGGGCCCTAGCACTAAGCCGACCACCATCGGCGCGAGTTGAAACTCGAGCTTACGCAGCGTGTAACCGATCATGGCCACGACGAACAGCATCCCAACGTCCAACATACTGTTGCGTACGCTATAGCAACCAACCGAGGCGACCATCAAAATAATTGGTAAGAAAATATGGTTTGGTACGCGTAATAAACTGACCCAGACGCTGATCAAGGGCACATTTAAAATCACTAGCATGACGTTGCCGACCAACATCGAAGCAATCACGCCCCAGAACACTTGGGGGTGCGCCGTCATCATCATGGGGCCTGGCTGCACACCGTGCACCATCATGGCGGCCAGCATCAGTGCGGTGACCGGACCAAACGGTATTCCTAGCGCTAATAAAGGCACCATCGACGAAGTGGCCGCCGCGTTATTCGCGGTCTCGGGGCCGGCCACGCCTTCGATCGCACCTTCGCCAAGTTCGTGTTTATATTTCGAAACGGCTTGCTCAAGGCGATAAGCGGCAAAGCTCGCGAGCGTGGCAGAGGGACCGGGTAGTAAGCCAAAGATAAAACCTAAAACCGTACCGCGTCCATAGGGTGCAACGGAACGACGCCACTCTTGGCGCGACGGAAACATATCTCGTAGCTTGACCGGTAAGGGCTTGACCTGCTTCTGTAGAGTCTCAACCACACTCATGATCTCGGCAATGCCATAGAGCCCGACAACGAGGGCTACCAGCTCAACGCCCAGAGTCAGCTCAGCCAAGCCGAAAGTAAAACGATCTTGACCTGTTACGGCCTCTTGACCGACTGTACTGAGCATTAGTCCAATCGCCATCGGAAAAATACCTGCGGCAAAGGTACCGCCGGAAATTCTAGAAAACAGCAGCAGACCGCCTGCAGTGAGGGCAAAGAACTCTGCAGGCCCAAACAGTAAACCTACCTCGGCCAAAGCCGGGGCAAAGAGCATGACCCCGACTACCGAGATCACACCCCCAACAAACGAACCCGCCGCCACAACCGTCAAGACTGCGCCTGCGCGACCTTTTTTTGTGAGCTTATAGCCATCAAGGCAGGTAATGACTGAGGCCGATTCACCCGGCATATTCACCAGAATTGCTGTTGTCGAGCCACCGTACATCGCCCCATAGAACATACCGGCCATCATAATCAGGCCACTCGTTGGATCGAGTGAATAACTCAGAGGCAGGATCATGGCGATCCCCGCAGTAGGCCCAAGGCCTGGCAAGACGCCGATCAACGTACCCGCAAGCGCGCCCACTAGAGCAGCTAATAAGTTGTTGAACGTGAACGCAACACTCAGTCCGTAAAGAATTCCGTCTAGTGCATCCATGGCGGTAGTGGCCTATTATTTTTTTAAAAAAAGAGCGCGAAAGACGGCATTGGAACTTTTAGCAACGCGATAAAGCATAAATAGATGGCACCCGTCATTACCGCGGCGTACGCGCTACAACGTAGCCAAGAGAGCGGAGACAACAAGCGCATTAAGAGCAGGGCAAAGCCCCAGCTGCTCAACGTATAGCCTAACCAAGGCATCGTCCCAAAATAGAGTCCCAGCAGGGCGATCAGCTTAAAGAGGCGCGCGCGGTCTTGGCCGACAGGTATCTGGATGCCTTCAGCGCGTGGTGTTTTCCAGCCCTCCACGATAGTCGCGCTGCTGGCAAAGCAAAGAATCGCGCCCACTAAGACCGGAAACAACCCAGCGCCCGGCGCGTCCATCTCTCCAAACGGCAGCTGCATCGCTATCGCAACATATCCAGCCGACAATAAGAGTCCGAACCCCCCCGTCGACAGATAGGCGGTACGCTTTGAAATCGTGCGATTAGACATAGTGTACTTTTAAGGTTTTTGTTCGAGTATTTTTAATAGTTCGGCAAAGGTCTGGGTATCGCGCACGATTTCTGCGCTGAGCGCTTCAGGGGTTTTGGGATCGAGCGCATAGCCCTCTTTAGCAAAGGTTGCAAACTGTGCGCTACTGATTACTTGTGTGGATGCACTGACTAATTTTTTCAAAACATCTGCAGGCAGGCCTTTGGGTGCCATGACATAGAACTGGGCCGACAAAGTGGTTTGATACCCCGCATCAATCGTTGAAGTTGCCTCAGGCACAGGATCATAAGTGCCCTTTTTAAATACGGCCAACACACGAATCTTCCCAGCCTGTACCTGACCGGGAATCCCCACCGCACCGGTGAAAAGCGTCGCCTCAACCCGGTTACCTAAAAGCGCCAATAAAGCTTCACCACTACCACCCGTAAACGGGATCGTGCGAAGCTTGAGTTCGCTATTTCGGTTGAATTCTTGTGCGACCAAGTCTGGTACGGTACGTAAACCGGATACCGAGGCGCGAACCTTATTAGGATTATTTTTAACATGTGTTAAAAATTCTTCAAGTGTTTTCCAAGAAGAATCTGCTCGCACCACCAATATCACGGGCATCTCGCCAAGCTTAGCGATCGGCTGATAGTTCTCTGGTGTTTTGAATGGTAAGTTTTGATTCACTAAGGGCTGATAGGCCAAGATGCTGTTTGTTCCTAAGCCAATCGTATAGCCGTCTGGTTTAGCCCGTGCAATGATGCCAAACCCAATCGTGCCAGAGCCGCCGGGTTTGTTTTCAACATTCACTTCGACACCCAGAACTTTCTCGAGTTGTGTGGCGAATTGTCTTGAGATTGGATCGGTTGAGCCAGCGGGTCCGTAAGGTACGACAAAAGTGATGGCACGATTCGGATAAGACTGCGCTGTGGCACTGAACGTGAAGCCAGTGAGCAGCAGTGCAAGCAGAGTCGCGAGCACGAGCCGAAGACGCGCGATCCAACAAGAGGTTGTGCATTTGCAAACTTGCATGGCAATCCTTTTAACGATCTACACCCATTATGCTGCGATAGTTTTTGTCTACAGCTAAAAGCGTACCTAGGCGCAACATCATCTCGGTATCCATTGTGCCCGATATGCCTGGATTGGTTGGCAGGTCACAGACGACTTTGTTGGCTTTGACCTCGGCAATCTGCTCTGGTGTCATCCCTAATACATCGCGCAAGATCGCATCGTTATCTTCACCAAAGCGTGGTCCCGGCTTCTTAATGTGCGCATCACGAAAGCGCAACCGGTAGGGGCGACCGATAATTGGACGCGAGCCAATTGGCGCTGGGTGCTCGATATGTTCATAAAAACCGCGGTGTTGTAAATGCTCGTTGATGAACAGGTCTTTACTGTGCAGTACCGGGCCACTCGCGATATCTTGTGCTTGCAGCAAGCGGGTTAACTCAGTGACTTCACGAGACAAAGTCCAGGCCGACACCAGCGTGTTGATCTCGATGCGGTGCGCGCGACGCGCGACCGCAGTGGCGTAGCGCTCATCTTGCGCCAGAGCCGGTTGGCCCATCAGCGCTGCGAGCCTGGACCAACGCTCATCTGAGTCAACGGTGATGGCAATCCACTGATCGTTACCACTGGCGCGATATAAATTGCTCGGCACATGCTCAGGGTCTTCGTTGCCGATACGAGGGCGGTCAGTGCCATCGAGTTGCTTTTGAATCAAAGCCTCAGGGATCAGTGAGAGCCCGAGTTGATACATGCCACAGTCGATCCACTGACCTTGCCCAGTCTTGCGCATGTGTACGATCGCCGCCCACAGCGCGTTCATACCGGCCCAGCAGGCAATAAAGTCTGGATAAGATTGGCCAACTTTCCAGGGCTTATCGCCTTCGTAGCCGGTGTAGAAGGTCACACCCATGGTGGCTTCAAGCGTGGTGCCTTGGCTTGGAAACGCTGCCCAAGGCCCGCTTGAGCCATAGCCGGTGTTAGACAACATAATCAGCGAGGGTTTAATCTTTTTGAGTTCGTCGTAATTCAAGCCCCACTTGCGCATCACACGTGGCGTGTAGTTCTCAAGCACGATATCACTTTTGCGCACTAAATCGCGAAAAATTTCTTGACCTTTTTCTTGACCCAAATCAAGCGCCAGAGACCGCTTACCACGATTGACGACATAAAAAATACCCGAACGATTCCAAGGATCTTGCGCTGGATCATTATCGAGGTAGGGTCCAAAGGCGCGACCACGTGTCTGATCCAGTTTGTGTGGCGCTTCAATCTTGATGACCTCGGCACCTAGGTCGCTTAAGAGCCCCGCCATGTAGGGCACGGCAAAGACGTACGACAAATCAAGGACACGAACACCGTCTAAAGGAAGTTTCTTTTTCTGTTCCATGATCAGTGCCCCACCGTTGTCACAATATCAAGACTCGCGAGCTCGGCGGTGCTTAGCCCAAGCTGCGTGACAAGAATTTCGTGACGATGTTCATCTAGCATGGGCGAGCGACGACGCACCTTTGTTGGGGTGACAGATAATTTAGTGAGCTCTGCCGGAAACTGTAAGTGAGTGTTGGTCGCGGGGTGTGCGACTTCAGCGAACGCCCGGCGTTCATTAAGGTGTTCGCAGTTCAGCAGATCGTCCGCGCTTTGCACCATACCGATTAAGAGTCTTTTTGAGGCACCCGCTAAAAACACTTCTTTCGCGTCGCGATCTTGTACACATTCTTCAAGTAGTGCTCGCACTTCAGGCACGCGCTTTTCGCGTTGTGGCGGGCTTGCGAACTTAGGGTCGCGAAACTCTGGGCGACCAAACAATTCGGCCAGCGTTTCGAACGGCGCACCGCCGCCAGTTTGAAAGGCCAGAAAGCCCTTGCGTGCCGCGATGGGTTCGCCCGCGAAGGGATCCTGCACAATGGCTCGGCGACCTTGTACCGCACCTAAAAAACCGTAGTACGACTGATTCAACACCAATTCAGAGGCAAGGCACTCATGAATCGATACGTCAACGTGCTCACCAAACTGATCGGCTTGTGCAGCGGCAAACGCCATGGTTGAGGCGTAGGCGGCGGTCAAGCCGGCGCAATAAAAAGATTGCGATAAACCATGTTTGAGTGGTTCGCGATCGACCCGCCCGCTAATGGCCATGATCCCGCTCATGGCCTGCAGGGTGAGATCGCTGGCGCGGTATTGTGCATAAGGGCCGGTTTGACCAAAATTAGTCACCGAGGTCACGACAAGGGTTGGACTCCATTCAAGCAATTGATCCACGCCATACCCCCAGCTTTCAAGCCTGCCGGGTTTAAAACTTTCGATCACGATATCGCTTTGCTCGATCAGCTTACGCATCACCGGTCGACTCGATGCTAAGCGTAGATCGAGTGCAACGCTACGTTTGTTCCAGTTGAGATACTGAAACAGCAGGCTTTGCTCGGTCGTTGCGGCATCGGTTTTCAGAGGTGCGAGATAACGCGCAAAGTCGCCCTTGCCGGGTTGTTCGACTTTGATAACGTCTGCACCGTAGTCGCCTAGTAGCCGGGCCGCAAAGGGCCCAGCAATGCCATGACTCAGATCTAGAACGCGGATGCCCTGTAACGCCTGTTGCATACCGACCCTACTTAGGCTGCGGGTGGAACAAAAGGATAAGGAACAGGTTTCCCATTTTTATAAGGCAGTGCAACCGTTGCAGTACCTGGCGTTGACTCTTTGCCCGCATCGTTGAGAATGCCAAGCTCGATATCAATTAAGCCGTACCCTGGGCCTTCGCGTTTGGCGGTCACACGACCCCAGACGCGTACCGCCTCTTCAACAATATTCATTGCGCGAAACTGAAAGCTGGCTTTCCAGGCCCAACCGTTTGACCCCGCCCAATCAGCAAGCATCTGCATCACGAATTGTTGCTTAAGTGAGCCGTTAATCAGCAGCCCCGGCAATTTATCGTGCTCCATGGCAAAGGGCTTGTCGTAATGAATCTTGTGCCAGTTTTCCATGGCAGCAGACCAGCGCATTAAGTGTGCTGTGGTCAGAGGGCCTTTTTCAAGACCGGGGATGTCAGAGCCAATCGCGACATCTTCAAAATTAGGAGTGGTACCGAGTGCCATATTATTTTCTCCGGATTTGTGTGCGACGGGTGCGGATCAACAAATCACCATCACCATTTCTAAACTCTGTCTCTGTGACAACCAACACGATGGGGCCTTTGCTGGTTTCTTTCTCGCTGATGTCTGCGTAGCTTGACGTCTGGCTGACGGTCTCGCCATGGCGTGCGTAGCGAAAGAACTCAATTTCAGAGCCACCATTGAGTAGCGCATAGCCGTTCAAGGGCTCAAGCGCGGGCAAGCCGCCTGAACTCGTCGCTGCCACGATGCCATCAAAATCCGCGTTGCTTGCATTTGCTTGAATGGGATCAGTGACGCCAAACGCACGCCGCGCTAAGTGTGTCGGGTAAAGCGGTGGCGCAACGGGCCCGCCATAGCGGGCATTATTGGCACAAGGCTTATCAAAGATCGGATCTTCGTACATGATGGCTTGTGCGTAACGGCGCACGGCACCACGTTCAACGGAATCACACGCCATTTCAGTCGTGGATTTCATTCCGATATATTTTTTTAGTGAGTCGGAAAGGGCGGACATTTTGAATCTCCCAGGATAGTAAAAAGAATGACTGATGCTGACTACTGACTAGTTCACTTTAACACCGGCGTCTTGCACAATTTTTTGCCAGCGCACGACTTTGCCTCGTACACGATCAGCACGACAAAAAGGTGTACTCGGAGTTTTATATGTTAAGCCTTTGGCGTCAAGTAGCGTTGTGGACTGATCGTGAATTTGCTGCGACAGTTCAGTGTGTCGAAGTAGTACCAGTCGCCATCATGAAACTGACGCGTCCCTTTAGACGGATCAATTTCTTTGGCGCCATGGGCGGTTTCACCTGTTTTGGATTCGGCTCCTTCGAGGTCGATCGCTTTACCGCAAACTAGACATTTCATCACGCGTATCTCAAAAATTAATATTGATAATCAAAAAATCGATACAACAAACAGCCCTCTCCGGCTAGCCTTCAGACCTGCACCGGAACCGGCTGTCCAAGTACGACATGTCCGGGCATATCCAAGAGCGCCTGGGCTATGCGTTCACGATGCTCGTAACTGGTGCCTAAGCGCATCGACCACGCTGTCACACGACGCAGCCAAAGGTGCAAATCAAACTCCATCATGAAACCAATGCCGCCGTGAATGGATTGCGAGTTGCGACAGACCGCGGGACACTTGTCATTACAAAACGCTTTAGCTTGCGACACTTCAACCTGTGCAGGCATGCCGTTGTCCATTTTCCAAAGCGCTTCGTACGCCAGCAGCTCGCCACCATCGATTGAGATAATCATGTCGGCACAGGTATGTTGAATCGACTGAAAGGCGCCGATTGGCTGGCCAAAGGCTTCACGAAACTTTGAGTGATCAATCGCCATCTCTGCATCGATACGTGTGGCGCCTAGAATTTGGGTGCATAACAAGACGGTCGCAAGATCAAGCAGGTCTTGCATGATTGGCCACCCTTGATTCAGGCTACCCAGCATATTTGCTTTCGGTACACGCACTTGCTCAAACATCACTTCGCACTGTTGATCTTTTGCCAGGGTGCGCAGGCGGGCATGAGAGATTCCGGCGGCGTTCGAGTCAATCAAAAACAAGGAGAGACCCGCATTGCTTGCAGAGGCTGGGGCCGTGCGGCAGGCCACCAAAATCTGGTTTGACGCGGCAAAGTTATCAACGAATAGTTTTTTGCCGGTGATCACAAAGTGATCGCCATCCACCACGGCAGTCGTCTTGACTGTCTCAGGTAAAAACCGTGGATCTTGCTCAGAGAAGGCCCAGGTCAGAATTGTTTTGCCTGCTGAAACGCCGGGTAAAACGCTTTGGCATTGCGCCTGGGTGCCCGTTTTTTGGATCGCGAGCGAAGTCACTGCAGTACTATGCAACGGAATCGGTGCCATGGCGCGGCCAACCTCTTGCATGACGAGGCCCAGATAGGTGAGCGGTAAGGCTTGACCGCCGTACTCTTCGTTCAAACACATGCCAGTCCAACCCATCTCGGTGCATTTTGCCCAAAGCTCAGGTGGATGGCCGATCGGATCTTCTTCCATTTGACGCACCAAGGCGGTCGAGCATTCTCCTTCAAGAAACTCGCGTGCGCTTGACGCCACTAACTGTTCTTCATCGTTTAAAAGCACGTCCATCTTGTTTCCTATTAGTCTTTCAATGACCGACGAGTTGAGCTCTGTCGCCTGTTCGCATATCGCTATTTGGCAGCGGCTTTTGCGCGACGCATCGAGGGCATCTCAAGCCCACGCTTGGCCACCTGATCACGCATGATTTGTACGCTGCCGTGATTGATGCCCGATTGAAAGGCGCCCATCGTATTGTGTGCGAATACGCCTTTTTCAACCGCGTACGGCGAGCCATTGAGCAGTTGGCCATACGACCCTAACATTTGGGTAATCGCTTCAGTGGTTCTGACGCCGTGCTCGGGCGACCAAACTTTTTCAGCTGAGCCTTCGTAGGTAAAGTTTCCGCCACGCTCAACGATTGACATGCTGCGCATCGTCATCAACCGGCACACCTGCGCTTCAATCCATAGCTCGGCAATCTTGTCGCGAATGGCTGGGTTATCTTTAGGCGCATAACCGCCAAAGTCATTCGCTTTAACCCAATTCACAATATCTTCGTCGCGTCGCACCGAGCGCAAGTAACGCGCCGCGCCAACGCGGTCAAGATTCAAGCCCATTGAGCCTACACGCCAGCCTTGATTTTCGCGTCCCAACAAACATGACTCGTGAATGCGAACGTTTTCAAAGAAGACTTCGTTGGTGCGCGCATCACCGTAAGTCGTGCCGCGTGGTGCGCGAGGATTATTTTGAATCGTCCAAAGGGGGCGCACCGTGAGGCCGGGCGTATCCATCGGGAATAGAAAAATCGAAATGCCGTCATGGCGACTTGCGTCGGGATCCGTGCGGGCCATCAGATACATGTGGGTCGCATGATGGGCAGACGTTGTGTACATTTTCTGACCGTTGATGGCGAAGTGATCGCCATCACGAATCGCCCGGCAACGCAGCGCTGCTAAGTCAGCGCCCGCATGCGGCTCGGTAAAGCCAAGGGCGAAAGAATATTCCATCTTAATCAGCTTAGGCAGGTAATGTTGCTTCTGCTGTTCGGTACCCACTGCCATGATGGCAGGTGCGCCGCTGCCAACCAAGCTGATCGGCAAGCCTGCTCGCTGAAACTCTTCTTCGATAATATTTTGGCTCACCCGATCGCCGTCGGCGCCGCCATATTCTTTGGGGTAGCTATAGCCCAGCCAACCACGGTCATCGATCTTTTGATAAAGCGCCGTCACTAACGGGCCGCGCTTGTTAGACAGGCGTTCGCCTTTGCCAGCTTCATGTGCCTCTTCGGTGGCGTCAAGTTCTGCAAACACCTCAGGTGTCATGTGCGTACGAATAAAATCGAGCACGTCGTTACGCAGTTGTGTCTGTTCTTTGGTGTGACCGAAATCCATCTGACTGCTCTCCCAATACGCCGCGCGCGTCAGTGCGCGCGCATAAGTTCTTTGCCCAAGAGCCCCAAAACGTTGTGGCTAGAGGCAATAAGAAGGTGTTTCAGTGGCCGAGGTTGACTGTATTGCTGCAAGTGCACATTGTGTCTATGCAAGGCTTCGGCGGGAATCTGATCGATCGTTTGGCACATACCAGGCGTTGAACCGCTTCGGGCCGCAATTTCAGCTTTGTCTCAAACCACTTGTTTTTAAAACTATTTGTATAGGATTTATCCTAGCATAAAGGTCTGGGCTCGGCACCTCATTTCTATCCGCCATGTGGACACGTGAGTTGTGCGTGAGGCGTTTCAGGTGAGTGTCGAGTAATCGACTTTGTTGCGCAGCCCGATTCAGACAAGCTAATATCAAATTCGAAAATTAAACTCGGAGACATTGCGCCATGAAGATTCTATTTTTTAATGATTTCAAACTAGGCATCCTGAAAGGCGACCAAGTGGTTGACGTGTCTGCTGTGGTGGCTGACATTCCACATCTGGACCCCCATGATTTGATCAATGGTTTGATCGAGCGCTTTGACGTCTACCGCCCTAAGATCGAAGAGGCCGTTCGCAAGGGTACGGGTGTGCCAGTGAGCTCAGTGCGTATTCGTCCGCCACTGCCTAAGCCGGGCAATATTGACTGCATGGCCGTTAACTACATGGAAGACGGCACCCGCACTGCACCCGCGCCGATCAACGCCTTTCAAAAAGCGCCCGGTGCGATTATTGGCCATGGCGATACGATGGTGCTGCCCGATGTTGCGGCAAGTGTGTTTGAAGGCGAGGCTGAAATTGCCTTGGTGATTGGCAAGCGCGCAACTAATGTGGCTGCCAAAGATGCGATGAATTATGTGTTTGGTTATGTCAATTTTATTGACGGCTCAGCGCGTGGATTGGGTCCAGAAGGCAACGTATTTTTTCAAATGAAATCGCGCGATACGTTCGCACCAATCGGGCCTTACATTGTGACGGCTGACGAAATTCCCAATCCGCAAAAACTGCAAATTCGTCTTTGGAACAACGGCAAATTGATGCAGAATTTCAACACCGATGACATGGCGCACAATATTCCACGGTGCATCGAGTGGGTGAGTTCAATTCACACCCTTGAGCCCGGCGACATTGTGGCAACAGGCACGAATCATCGGGGCCTGAACGCGTTTATAGACGGTGACAAGATCGAGCTCGAGTGCGAAGGATTAGGTCGCTTAGAGTTCAATATTCGCGACGACTTAAAGCGGACCTGGGGTCGTCAAACACGGCTTGAGCATGCGGATGCGAAGTTGCCAGGTGCACACACCCCACAGTTGAGCGGCAAGTACAAAAAGTAATCGGAGTTAAACGTAAAAATCCGCCTCAACTGGAGGCGTATTTTTTTTGCTCGCGTAAAGCCTAAGCGAGAGACTTTTCAGCCACCGCATTGCGCCCAGCGATTCGCCCAAACGCAAAGCATTCGCCGATATTGCCGGTACCTTGATACAGATAACTGTACATCGAGCCCATCTCACCCGCGCTGTAAAGGCGCGGGATCGGTGTGCCGTCAGGCCGCACGATCTGCGCGTGTTTATTTCGACGCGGCCCACCCTGCGTGTTGAGCATCGAGGGTGAAAGCTCGACCGCGTAATAGGGTCCTGCTCCAAAAGGTGCGAGCATCTTAGTGCGACCGAAATCGCTATCTGAGCCTGAAGCACACTGCGCGTTCCAGCGCGCCACGGTTTGGTCCAAACTGCCTGCGGGCAATTTCAGTAAAGTGGCAAGTGCCGCGAGTGTTGGAGCCGACTTAATCCATCCCTTGGCAAGCTCAGCCTGATTGTCTTTGCTCCAGGCATAGCCGCTCATAATTTGTGTCCAGCCGTGCGTTGGCTTGCCGTCATAAATCGGGCCACTATCGAGCATGGTTTGATCAAAAATCATGTGCATTGGGCACGGGGTGCGCAGCGCCTGCCACTTGCCGCTTCGTTCAACTTTACCGTGACGCGTTTTATATTTTTCGTCGGTAAAGCGTTTGCCATCTGGGCCCACCACGACTACGCCACCGACTGGTTCGTGCGAAAAATGCAGCGCCATCATCGAGAACGTGGTTGGATATTCAGGGACCTTGAGTGCCATCGACGGGCCGGCAAAGTTATTCATGTGCCACAAATCCGCACCGACTTCCATGGCCATGCGGATCCCGTCACCCTCGTTAAACGGGCTGCCCGAGGTGTAGCAGTAAGGCAAGCCACTCAGATAGTTGCGAATCATGTCTTGATTGTTTTCGAAACCACCGCAAGTCAGCACCACCGCCTTATTGGCCTTGATATTGATGGCTTTGCCATTTTGCAAGGCGACCACACCAACAATGTTTTGAGTCAACGGGTCTTGTAACAAGCGCTGCCCTGGGCAGTCAGAACGTATCTCAATGGGTCGCGCGCGCACCGCTTGTTCGAGCATCTCCCAAGTCTTTGAATAGCCCAGAATGTCGCCATGGTGGTACTTATGTACGCATTCAGCGCCCGGCAAATCCGGGAACTCAATCCCTGTTGGTTGAAACTGGTGCTCTTGTGGATCGCCGCCTATCGAGCTGAGCCACGCATTGTTTTTACACATTTCGTCGGCCCACACTTCAACCATGTCTTGCGGCACTTTGTACGGGCCCGCCAAGGCGTTGAAGTAGGTGATCGCGGCCTCAGCCGATGAGGTATTGAGGTAGCCTTGTGCCGCGACCCGAGTGTTGCCACCCTCTTGGCCCTGAGGGGCTTTATCTAGCAAGATGACCGAAGCACCTGCCTCGACTGCAGTGATGGCTGTGGCTGCACCCGCACCGCCAAACCCAACGACAACAACATCTGCGACTGCATCCCAGTGCGTGGGCAAGGTATTTCTCTGACTCATCTTTTTATCCAGTTGTTCGATTGCTTATTTGTTCACTGACTTGTGCACTTACTTCAGAAGACCCGTCTCTTTAAAATACTTTGTATACCATTCAATCTCAGCCGGAAATTTGCTCGCAACCGTCGCACCATCTTCGTAGGCATAAGGCAAGTTGTATTTGATGAGAAGTTGCTTGAACTCAGGTGATTCAGCGACCTGCTTGAGTGCCGCTTCTAAGGTCGCTGCCACAGCGTCGGGCAGACCGGCGGGTGCGACCACAATCATCCCGCTCGGTGGATTGGTGGGCGGACAGCCGATATCTTTCATCACAGGAATGTCTGGTCGTTTTGGATCGCGCTCCTCAACGTGGAAGGTGACTAACTCACGAAACTGACCTTGTTCGACCAAGAGAATATGCGACCCAGAGCCTGCAACAAAATCCACGTGTTTGCCCATTAAGGCCGTGTTGGCAGTCGAGCCACCCTTGGTAGGCATATGCTTGAACACAAGGCCCTTACAGCGCGCGAACGCTTCGACGCCGATTTGTTGTTGGGTGTGTGGCCCACTTGACGAATAGGTCAGCCCAGGATTTTTCTTTGCGTAGTCAACAAATTGGTCAACCGTTTTGATAGGAGAATCGGCGTTTACAACAAGTCCGCCAATGTAATAGCTGAATTGCAGCAGTGGACGAAAGCTTTGGGCGTTATAGGCAAGTTTGAGTAGCAACGGTCGCATGGTGATAGACCCGACCGACGTGACTAACAAGGTGTAGCCATCGGGCTTTTTGCTCGCGAGTAAGCCGTT
>CAMBZR010000061.1 GCA_945872285.1 Bordetella parapertussis
CTTGTGTCGCAGTTTGCTCTGCAAGATCTTGCCCACGCTTAAAAATCAAAGGGGATAGCTCGTTAAGCGCTTGGGTGTAGACCTCACGCTTAAACTCGATGACATCATCAAGGGACACCCAATAGGGGCTCCAGCGCCAGGCATCAAACTCGGGGTGTGGCGTGGCACGCAAGCACACATCTGTGTCGCGCCCAAGCATTCGCAGCAGAAACCAAATCTGCTTTTGTCCTTTATAGTGCCCGCGTGATTCGCGCCGAATAAAAGTATCGGGCACGTCATAACGCAACCACTCGCGCGTACGTCCTAAGATGCGAACATGGTCAGGCAACAGCCCGACCTCTTCGTGAAGCTCGCGCAGCATCGCCTGCGAAGGGCTCTCGCCCTGATTGATGCCGCCTTGCGGAAACTGCCAAGCATGTTCCCGTATGCGCTTACCCCAAAAGACCTCGTTTTTTTGATTAACGAGGATAATCCCTACATTTGGACGGTAGCCTTCGCGATCAAGCATGGCCACTCCCTGCGAATTCAATACAATTGCAAGTAATTATACGTACCTGTCGGGCAAATTGCCCTAATAAAATTTAGTATTCACTCATGCGCGCATCCGCCTTTCATATCAGTACCCTCAAAGAAGCCCCTAACGACGCCGAAATCACCAGCCATCAGTTGATGATGCGCGCGGGGCTGATTCGCAAACTCGCCGGCGGTATTTATAGCTATATGCCTCTTGGCTTGCGCGTCATACGAAAAATCGAAAACATTATCCGCGAAGAAATGAACGCTGCTGGCGCGCTAGAGCTGCTGATGCCCGTCGTGCAACCCGCAGAGCTTTGGGTTGAATCGGGTCGCTGGGAGCAATACGGCCCAGAACTTTTACGGATAAAAGACCGCCACGGCCGCGATTTTGTCTTACAACCAACTTCCGAAGAAGTCATCACCGACATCGCACGCAACGAGATTCAAAGTTGGCGGCAGTTACCGGTTAATTTTTATCATATTCAAACCAAGTTTCGCGACGAACGTCGCCCCCGCTTTGGGGTCATGCGCGGGCGCGAATTCACGATGAAAGACGCCTACTCGTTTGATCGCGATGTGGCCGGTGCGCAAAAAAGCTATCAACTCATGTTTGATGCGTACATGAAGATTTTTGAACGTATGGGTCTGACCTTCAGAGCCGTTTCGGCAGATACCGGCTCGATTGGCGGCTCACAGAGCCATGAGTTTCAGGTCATTGCAGATATTGGTGAAGACCTGATCGTCTATGACCCCGCGTCAGACTATGCGGCCAATATCGAACTAGCGGTTGCACCCTGCCTGCTTGACACGCGCGCTGCCGCAAGCGCGAATATGAAGCTTGAGGCAACGCCCGAGGCCGCAAAGTGCGAGGCCGTTGCCCAATTGCTGGGCGTGCCACTGACTCAAACTGTAAAGTCGATCGTGCTCGCCACCGAGCGTAAAGATCAGCCCGCCCAGGTTTGGCTGCTGTTGCTACGAGGCGATCACGAGCTCAATGAAATCAAGGTGGGCAAGATTCCCGGTCTGACCCAGGGCTTTAGGTTTGCCACTGAGGCAGAGATCGTTGAGCACTTTGGCTGCAAGCCCGGTTATCTGGGCCCGGTCAAGACGAAGCAGCCCTTAACAGTGATCGCCGACCATACCGTTGCCAAGATGCATGATTTTATTTGTGGCGCTAATCAAGAAAACGCCCACCTCAGCGGAGTCAACTGGGGCCGCGACCTGCCCGAACCGGCTGTGGTGGCTGATTTACGCAACGTTGTTTCGGGTGACCGCGCACCCTCAGGCACCGGTCAATTAGCTATTCAGCGCGGCATTGAAGTCGGCCATGTGTTTTATCTGGGCACCAAGTACTCCGAGGCGATGAAGGCGACCTTTCTTGACGAGACCGGCAAACCCGCACTTATGGAAATGGGCTGCTACGGAATCGGCGTCACCCGCTTAGTTGGGGCGGCAATCGAACAGAACCATGATGCAAAAGGAATTGTCTGGCCAAGGGCCTTAGCGCCTTTTGAAGTGGTGATTTGCGCAATCGGCTGGGGCAAAAGTCAAGAGGTGCGTGAAGCCTGCGAGTCTTTATATGCCGCACTCAACGCGCAAGGGGTCGACGTGATTTTAGACGACCGTGATCTGCGACCTGGCATTATGTTTGCAGAGTGGGAACTCATTGGCCCCCCACTTAAAATCACAGTGGGTGACCGTGGCCTGAAAGACGGGATCGTCGAGCTGCTTGGCCGCACTGACGCTGACGCTGCACGGGTCCCACTTGCAGACGCGGTCGCGCAAACACTCGCGCGCCTAGCCTTAGCCTAGCCGCTGATGTCGACTCAATTGCCACCATTCAAACATTTTTTTGAGCTCAGGGTCTATTACGAAGACACCGACATGGGCGGTGTCGTTTTTTACGCAAATTATCTTAAATTTATGGAACGCGGTCGCACTGAGTGGCTGCGCGCGCTCGGCGTCGAGCAAGCCGAGCTTGCCGCGCAAACGCAACGGGCCTTCATGGTGACTCAGCTCGATATTCGTTATGTTAAGCCCGCACGACTCGATGATTTGTTACAAATCGAAAGTCAAGTCACACGAATGGGTCGAGCTTCGTTACACTTCTACCAAACTATTCGCCGTCAAGGCGAACTGTTGACTCAAAGCAATATCCGGGTTTGTTGCGTAGAAACCGTTAACATGCGGGTCGTGGCGATCCCAGATGCTGTGCGCTCAAAATTTGCTGTAACAATCCAGGAATAAGTGATGCCAACTACCTCTGACATGTCAATGCTCACACTGGTTTTAAATGCCAGTATCCCCGTGCAACTGATTATGCTGCTGCTGATCGTAGTCTCGATCGTGTCCTGGACCTTCATTTTTTCAAAACGCGCGACTATAAAAAAATCGTTGGCGCAAACGCGTCGATTTGAAGATGACTTTTGGTCGGGTGGCGATCTAAACAGTCTTGATCAATCTGTCGCGGGCCGTCTAAACGAAAGCGGTGCCTTAGCTCGTATCTTTCATGCGGGCATGGAAGAGTTCACGAAAGCGCGTCGTTCGGGTGCCACGCCCGGCACAGCACCCACGCTTGACGGCGCCAGACGCGCGATGCGTGCGGCGTTTCAACGCGAAATGGATGAACTCGAATCACATCTTAACTTTTTAGCCTCGGCGGGCTCTGTCAGCCCCTACATTGGCCTGCTCGGCACTGTCTGGGGCATCATGCACGCCTTTGTCGGCCTGGCAAACGTCCAGCAAGCGACTCTGGCCTCAGTCGCGCCCGGCATTGCCGAAGCCCTCATTGCAACAGCCATTGGCCTGTTTGCCGCGATTCCGGCTGTCGTGGCCTATAACCGCTACACCCACGATATTGATCGCCTGTCGATTCGCTTTGAAACCTTCGTCGATGAATTCTTGAATATTCTGCAGCGGCAGGTGCGTTAATGTCCTCCGTACGCTCAAGCTCTGGGCGACCTGGACGGCGCCTCAAAAACGAGATCAACGTTGTGCCGTACATCGACGTGATGCTTGTATTGTTGGTGATTTTTATGGTAACTGCGCCGTTAATTACGCCCGGGGTCATCGAACTTCCCTCTGTGGGACAAGCCGCTAATGTGCCGCTCACCCCGCTCGAGATCCAAATCAATGAAGGCGGCAAGATCGAATGGCGCAAACGCGAATCCGGTCAAACCTTCAAACCGGTCGAACGCAACGCATTAGCGCAAACGATTTTGTCTGAGCTCAAGCCAGACCAGCCAGTCGTCATTGGCGCGGACGGAAAAGTGCCCTATGACGTCGTGATGAAAGTCATGGAAGATTTGCGCAAAAACGGAGTGACAAAACTTGGTTTACTGGTGGATCAAAAGGGCAATACTGCAGCCGCTCCTAACGCCAAGCCTGTTAAACGTTAAGCGAGTCGATGCTGATTTCGTTCAAACGCCCTCACCTTTATGAAGTCGCGTAACTCTTTACAAGTCCGCGGCCCTATTCTGCCACCTCGGCAGGCGACGAACCTGCGCGCGCTCGCCTTGGCCTTGCTGGCCCATCTGGCTTTAGTCATGGTGCTGGTGCTGGGCCTTGCCTGGAAGACCGAGTCCAATGGCCCGCTACAGGTCATGCTGATTGCCGAGGGCAATAGCCCCGTCAACCCACCGCCACAGGCCAAGCCCCCCGAGCCTACTCCCACGCCAAAGCCTGAGCCAAAGCCAGAGCCAAAGCCAGAGCCAAAGCCAGAGCCACCGCCAGAGCCTCCACCAGAGCCCATGCCACCACCACCGCCGCCACCACCACCGCAGGTGGCACCGACCGCGGCACCTGCGCCGCAGATCGACCCAGAGATCGCGCTCGAACAAGAGGCCAAACGTCGCCGCGAACAAGAGCGGCTAGAGCGCGAGACTGCGGCGAAGGAAGCCGCCGACAAGCGCGCGGCCGAAGACGCCATCAAAGAAAAAGAGCGCATCAAAAAAGAGCTCGACCTTGCCAAAATCAAAGAAGCAGAACGACTTGAGCAGCGACGACGCGAGGCCGAGCGCGCCGAGGCGGATAAAAAAGTTAAAGAAGACGCTGCTAAAAAGCTGGTGGCTGAAAAACTAGCGGCTGAAAAGAAAGAAAAAGAAGACGCTGAGAGAAAGGTAAAAGAAGAGGCTGCGAAAAAGGCTAAAGAAGACGCTGCCAAAGTGGCCGCTGCCGAGAAAAAAGCCAAAGACGAGGCCACGCAACGCGCCGCCAAAGATCAGGCCCTGAAAGATATGATGCGCGCGGACGCCTTGGGGGCCGCTGGACTTCCCGGCGGCACCGCAGAGCGCAATCAGGCCGGTGGTGGTCGCGACGATGGCTATGGTGCCAAGGTACGCGCGTGCGTGCAACCTGGAGTGTCGTTTCCAACCCCTTCCCGAGGCGGCGGGGGCAACCCTGCTGCACAATACCGCGTGAGCTTAAAGCCCGATGGCCAAATTGCCGATGTGAGACTGACAAAATCCTCGGGCAACAGCAATTTTGACCGTGCCGTAGAAACAGGTATCCGGCGCTGCACGCCCTTCCCCAAGCCGTCCGCAGGCAATTACCCCGGTTACATCGACGTCAATTACAATATGTATGATTGACAGGAGCCCGCACTGTATGACGTTTAACCCACCCTACCTCTTTACTGCCGCCTCAAAGCGGCTCACCTGCGCGCTGACAGGTTGGTTCAAGGCATGTCTGCTCGTGACAATCGCGTTGTTGAGCGGACACACTGCTCAGGCGCAGTTGCGCGTGGATATTTCTGGCACAGGCGCGCAACAGTACCCCATCGCCATTGCAGACTTCAGTGGCGATCCGGCGGGGGCCCAAATTGCAGAAATCATTCGCACCGATCTGACGCGCTCGGGGCAATTCAGGCTGATTGGTACAAGCGGCGCAGCGCTGACTGTTGATACGACTATCGCGCATGATGAATGGCGTACCCGTGGCGCCGACTTTATCGCTTACGGCTCGGTGCTCCGCCTGCCAGACGGGCGGTTTGAAATCAAGTACCGGTTGGGCGATACCGTCAAGCGAGGCCCGCTTGACGGCTGGATCGTTGCGGGTACCGAAAAAGAGCTCCGTCGTTTTTCTCATCAAATCGCCGACCGAATTTACGAAAAAATTACTGGTATCAAAGGCGTGTTTGCAACCCGTATTGCTTATGTCTTAAAGCAAGGCAAAACCTACGAATTGCAAATTGCCGACGCCGATGGGCAAAATCCCCAAGTGGCCTTGCGCTCACGCGAGCCGATTATCTCGCCCGCTTGGTCACCCGACGGATCTCGCCTGGCCTATGTCAGCTTTGAATCTGGCAAGCCCGTGGTGTACGTACATCACCTTACGACCAGTAAACGCGCGCCCGTGGCAAATTACAAGGGTAACAACTCGGCGCCCGCCTGGTCGCCCGATGGCAACACGTTGGCGGTCGTCTTGACCCGTGACGGTTTGTCGCAAATCTATACTTTAGGTGCTAATGATGGCTCGAATTTGCGTCGCGTCACGCGCTCGCCTTTGATTGACACCGAGCCCGCGTTTGCACCTGATGGCCGCTCAATTTATTTCACCAGCGATCGCAGCGGCAGCCCACAAATTTATCAAACCGGTCTAGACGGCGGAGAACCTCGCCGCATCTCGTTCAGTGGCGGTTACAATATCTCACCAAGAATTTCTCCGGATGGCAAAACCTTGCTGACTGTGACACGTCGAGACGGCACTTACAGAATCGCATCGCTTAACCTCGCGACTGGAGCTGAAACGCTTTTAACTGAGGGGCGTGATGATCAGTCACCAAGTTTTGCGCCCAACGGAATGCAAGTGCTGTATGCCGCTATTCAGGGCGGTCGAAGTGTGTTGGCAGGTGTGTCCAGTGATGGGCGCGTTCGCTCTACACTTTCGGTTCTGAATGGTGAAATACGCGAACCCACTTGGGGCCCTTTTTCTCAATAACAGTTGAATTTTCTCTAAAAGGACACATCATGTCGCGCATCGCAAAAGCTCTCTCCATCGCCGCCTTAGCTGTAAGCTTAACCGCTTGTAGCTCAGTTTCCCTTGACGACAAAGCTGGGGCTGGCGGTGCAGACGGCTCGGGCATCCTTGATCCGTTCAACCCACAAAGCATCTTGGCCAAACAGCGCTCGGTGTATTTTGATTTCAATAGCTTCACGGTGAGCGAGCAATACCGTGGCTTAGTTGAAACGCATGGCAAATACTTAGCGAGCACTCCTCAGCAGCGCGTGGTGATTGAGGGTAATACCGATGCTCGTGGCGGCTCTGAATACAATCTGGCACTTGGGCAACGTCGTGCCGAGGCAGTGCGCCGCATGCTGACTTTGCTGGGTGTCTCGGACACTCAAGTCGAAACCATTAGCCTGGGCAAAGAAAAGCCCAAAGCCTTGGGCAACACTGATGCCGATTACGCTGAAAATCGTCGTGCGGATTTCAACTACAAGCGTTAAGCTTACTGCTGTGAGCTAAACAAACCAAGGCGGCTCTCTAGCCGTCTTGTTGCTTTTAGAGGAGATCTTTTATGTTTTTGAAAATGACTTACACACGCACCGCCGCCATAGCGTTATTGACTTTGGGTGGTCTTGCAATCAATCAGTCCGCTTTTGCCTTTGCCGACGATGATGCTCGCAAAGCGATTGTCGAATTACGGCAACAAATCAAAATACTGACTGAAGCGAATCAACGGGCGCGCATTCAACTGGCAGATCAAATCGAAGCGCTCGAGCAAGAGGTCGTGCGCCTGCGCGGTGACATGGAACAACTCGGGCGTCCAAGTTCGGGGCCTGGCTCTCCAAGAGGCACCTCTGGCGCGCGCGCGCCCGACGCAAAATCCGCCGATCCACGCGAGCAATCGGCCTTTGACCAGTCGATTGAAAGTTTTCGCAAAGGTCAGTACAAAGAGGCCACCGAAAATCTGACTGCCTTTTTAACGCTTTACCCCGACAGTAAGCTCACGCCAACTGCGCAGTTTTACTTGGGTAGCAGCCGGTTTGCCTCAAAAGATTTCAAAGGCGCAATTACTACGCTTGAGGTCATGGTCAAAAGATATCCCCGAGAAACGCGGGCGCCTGATGCTTTGCTTTTAATTGCAGGATCTCAGATTGAGCTGAACAATCGCCCCGCTGCGAAAGCCACATTGCAGCGTATCGTGCAAGAGTACAAAGGTACCCCGGCTGCCGACACTGCCGCCAAGCGAATTCCTCTGCTGTAAGGCACAGTGAAGCCTGGTCGACTCAAGTTAAGAGGTCGAAGTCTTGCATTCAGCTGGCGCCTAGGCGTCAGCTTAAGCGACCTTGTGCGACCTTATGCCGCGGTCAGCAGCAGGCAGGCCACGCCCAACACAATCAATGCTGTGCCGATCGCTTCTTGGCGGGTACTTTTGCTCGCAAAGACACGCCACGAAAGCAATTGCGCGAATAAAACCTCAACGAGCCCCAGCGTTCGCACGTTAGCTGCGGCGGTCAACGCAAAACCCAAAAACCAACCCCCTGAAGCCGACGCGCCTAGCAGGCCTCCCCAGATTGAAATGCGCCAGGCCTGTAAGCAACGCACCCAGGCCTCGTAATGAAATATCATCATCCACCCGGCCAGCAGCAGTGTTTGCGCACCCAAGCCACAAGCGAGTGTCAACGACGCCCGCATTAAGAAGTGGCCATCACCTAGCGCTAAAATCCCACCTCTGAAGGTCACCGCGGCAATCGCGAAACACGCGCCAGCCAGCAACCCCAACGCCGCAGGCTGCCACGCAGAGCCGCCCTCAGAGCCACTAGTTGGCTTTTTAGCCATGATGGTGACGCCTGTCGTTGCCACAATAATCGCAGCCATGGCTAGCCAGGAAATCGTATCGCCCAGTACAACCAAACCAAATACAGCCACCTGTACGGGTTCGGTTTTAGTCCAAGCCGTGACCACCACAAACGCTCGCTGGCGCATCGCAGCGAGCATCAAGGCGGTCGCGGCAATTTGAGATACAGCACCCGCGGCCACAAACAAGCCAAACGTCAGATCCATCGAGGGAAACACAGACCCCGTCGCAACGAACGCAATTGCAGCGAACAGCGCAGCAAACGGAAAGCCGTACAGAAATCTGACTTGTGTTGCGCCCAGAGTGCCAAGTTTTTCAGTCAGGCTACGCTGGATGGCGTTGCGTCCCGCTTGAGCAGCAGCGGCAAAAATTGAAGCGGGAATCCATAACCAAGTCCAATCGTGCACAGTCTTCTCCGGTTAAGCGCTTGCATGCCGCAGCAACAACGAAACTGTTGTCTCATCAAGCACGATGCCATTCGCGCGTTGATACGCCATTTTTTTCAGTTCGATTTCACCTGGCACGATCACCGGTCGAGTGGCGTCTACGGCCGGGCTCTCGTGCAAAATCGCAGCAAAATCAAGCATCCGCTCTGACAACCACTGCGCCGAGCCCAACAGGCGCGTATCAATCAGAATAAAAAAGTGGCCCAGGTTTTGCGGCTCATCAGGTGCGTCAACCCAAGACTTCACATGCGTTAGATAAGCCGCGTTAGACAAAAGTCCGGCAAACATATCCACCAGCAAGGCCAAGCCATAACCCTTATGCCCGCCCACTGGCAACAAGAAACCATCAAGTGCTGTCTTCGGATCCGTGGTGGGTCGCCCTTTATCATCAGTCGCCCAAGTATCCGGAATCGACTCACCACGCTTAAACGCATTGCGCACCTTGGCGCGCGCAACCACACTCATCGCCATATCCAGTAAAAAAGGCGAACCACTTGGGTTCGGAACGCCAAAACCAAGCGGGCTATTGCCCAGCCTGGCATCACTGCCTCCCCAGGGCGCAATCGTCGTCGTGGCGTTACTGCCGATCACGCTCGCAAAACCATCTTGGGCTGCAATCAGTGAGTAGGGCGAGATCGGCCCAAAATGGTTGCTGCCCCGCGCAAATGCCATCCCAATGCCACACTGACGCGCCGCCTCCATCGCCGCACGCAGCGCGCACATACCGACCAAAGGCCCCACCCCGTTGTCGCCATCTAGTAGCCGCAAGGCCGGCGCAGGTGCTTGTACTGTGATCTTGGGCCGAGCAGTAATCCCCTTAACCAACAAGCGCTCACCATACGACTCAATTCGCGACAGGCCGTGAGTACTTAAACCAAAAAGATCCGCTAACACCAGAACCTTAGCAACATCAGCCGCATCCTCTTCAGTGAGTCCAAGCCCCTGAAATGCACGAGTTGCTAAGTCTGTGAGTTCTTCTTCAGACCAGTGTGATTGAAAAGCCTGCTTTTGATTCATGTTGCTGAGAAATCCTATTATTCTATTTTTGGCAATATTCGCGAACGTCACACGTTTTCTGCGCTTTGTTCAAACGAGGGCGGCACAGGCGAGTGAGCAAGTGCTGACATACTAAACGCTCTCTGGCTAACGGCAAAATGACGCCAACCCAGACAGAGGCACGCGAACGCGCAGGCGCACAAGCAGATAGCCTACATTCGAGCAAGTCACTGAAACACATATAGGTTTTACTGCAACCGCACGTTGCCGCTTGAGTTTAATTGCAAAAATAGCCGACTTATGATTTGATGCAGCATGAACCAAGCGCGTGATTGAGTCTAAATGCTAAATCGCGGGAACAGAATACCCAATTAGAAGGTAGTTCATGCAAACCGATGCAAGCGACCGCAAAGTTGCCGTGGTGACAGGTGCAGCCCGTGGAATCGGCCTTGCCTGCGTCAAGCGACTCACCGCAAAGGGCTTTCGCGTTGCCATGGCAGATATAGGCTCGGCGCAACTCGAGGCGTCAGCGGCAACGTTACAAGCCCAAGGGTGTGATGTCATGACGCTACCCGGCGATGTCGGTCGTTATGACGCGGTCCAACAACAGGCGGCTTTAGTCTTGCGTCATTACGGGCGCATCGACGTATTAGTGAACAATGCTGGCATTTCTCAACCAAAAGGCTTACTCGACATCTCAGAGGCCGAGTGGGACCGAACCATCATGGTCAACCTCAAGGGCTTCTTCAACTGGTGCAAAGCCGTAGCACCTATGATGCTCGTCCAGGGTGGCGGCCGAATCATCAATATGTCCTCCATTAGCGCTAACACTGGCGGCAGCGCTGAAGCGGTCAGTAAGTTTTCATACTGTGCATCTAAGGCAGGAGTACTCGGTTTAACTCGAGGACTGGCCAAAGAACTGGCTCCCACTGTGACAGTCAACGCGATCTGCCCCGGCTCAATTCGCACGGACCTGACTGAAGCGCTGATCAGCGCAAACCACGATCAAATCTTACAAACAATACCGCTTAAGCGCATCGGGACACCGGATGACATTGCAGTTGTCGTCGAGTTTCTGGCAACGGTTAACCCCTGTTTTATAACTGGCGAGGTCATAGATGTCGACGGCGGTCAGTGGGTCAACTGACCTTAGCGCGGGCGGTCACACGTCAGCGGCAGAACGCAAAACGCGGATTAGGCAGTCGTTAAAACTGTCTGCTTTGCTATTGCCCGGCGTGATCTTTCTGATCGTGGGGTTACTGTGGCCGTTCGCATCAATGCTCGGGATTTCGTTTTATGACAAATACCCTGGCAATACCGGCTTCACACTCGACCATTACTTGTTGCAATTCGAAGACTCGTACGCGTTATTTGTTGCCTTACGCACGCTCGCGCTCGGCGTCTTGGTCACGCTACTGACCGCCATCATTGGTTATCCTGTTGCATGGTATCTAGCCCGTAGTGACTCCCGCCTCAAACACCTGGTATTTCTAGGAGTCGTATCGCCACTGCTTGTCAGCATCGTTGTACGCACACTAGGCTGGACGATTTTGCTTGGCAACGAGGGGCTAGTCAACGCGCTATTCGTGAGCATCGGAGTCGTGGATGAACCCCTGCGGCTCATGCAGAGCTTCTGGAGCGTCGTACTCGGTATGACTCACGTGCTATTGCCCTTTATGGTTCTGTCCATCTCGAGCGTTTTAAGCAAGATTGACCAGTCGCTCATCGAGTCAGCTTCAGTGATGGGGGCCTCGCCTTTTCAAAATTTTCTGCGAATTGTCTTGCCGCTTTCGGTGCAAGGTCTTGCAGCGGGTTCGGTGATTGTTTTTTGTCTGTCGATCGGTGCGTACATCACACCGATCTGGCTTGGCCGTGGGCAAGTCAACGTCATGTCAATCTACATTCATGAACAAATGGTCGTGATGGTCGACTGGCCGGCGGGTGCAGCGGCCTCAATGATCTTGACTTTCGTCACGCTGATTGTGCTGACTATCTACGGTTTTATCATCAAAAGGCACGCTAGGCGATGAGAAAAAAAACCTCAGAGAGAATACTTAAATTTTATGTTGCTCTCGTCCTTCTATTTCTTGCCTTGCCCATTGCCGTCGTCATCCCTTCGTCCTTCAGCAATGAGTCAAGCCTGCGGTTTCCACCGAAAGGTTTTTCGTTAAAGTGGTTTGAGAAGGCTTGGAATACCCAAGCTTTCTGGGACGCTTTTCAGGTCAGTTTGCTGGTCGCAGCGATCGCAACGGCAATTTCACTGGTCATCGGCACACTTGCGGCCTTTGCAATCGTGCGTCATCAGTTTCGGGGCAAACAATTTTTCGAATTTCTTTTCATGACCCCGTTGGTATTTCCTGCAATTGTGCTTGCGGTTGCACTCTCGATGGTCCTCGGTTCGGTAGGACTTTTGCGTAATTTCTGGGGTCTTGTATTTGCCCATGTCATTATCACCGTGCCCTATATCGTTCGAACGGTGGGGGCCACGCTTTCTGAAATTGATATCGCTTATGAAGAGGCCGCCGCCACGCTTGGGGCAAATACTTTCCATACATTTTTTCGCGTAACAATTCCGATGCTAAGGCCAGGCCTGATTGCAGGCGCCGTGTTCTCGGCCATCATGTCCTTTGACGAATTCACCGTATCGTTGTTTCTTGTTGGCCCCGGGGTGATGACGCTTCCGCTTGAAATTTATCACTACACCGAGTTTCAGATGGATCCGACGGTGGCGGCGATCTCTACTATGCTACTAGGTGTGACCGCCTTAATCGTCATTGTGATTGAACGTTCGATTGGATTAAAAAAGCAATTTAAACACTAACCGATTTGACCTGATTTCTTGACCTGTATTTCACTCACTGGAGTTTATAAAAATGAAGCCTATCGATAATGAAGACAGCTACTTGTTGGATAATTTCAAGACCAAACCGCAGCGCCGAGATATTCTCAAATCGTTGCTGGCGCTCGGGGTAGGTAGTGCCTCGGTGATGCAGTTTGCCAACGTCTTAGCCAGCGCTGCAGATGCCGAGGTCGCCAAACTAGTGATTCTCTCGCAGCCTGGCATTCTGCCTAAGTTATGCAACGAAATTTCGACTCCTTTAATCAAGAAGATGAGTCCCAAGACTGAAATTGAAGTCATCTCGTCGAACAATGCGGCATCGTATCCACGCATGCTGGCTCAGCGCAGCACCCCCTCGATCAGCGGCTCTATGATCAACGATCTTTTCGCGCAACGCGGCATCGCCGATGGGATGTGGGACAAATTCGACCCAGCCATCATGACGAATCTTAAAAATATTCCTCCAGAGATCATGACGCCCGGAGGCTTTGGGATCATTTTTCTAATGACCCCCTACGGCATCATGTACAACCCTGATCGGGTCGAAAAACCCACCTCATGGCTTGACCTCTGGAACCCAAAATACGCTGGGCGTGTATCGATGTGGGATGCCTACTTTGACGCCTACATTATGGCCGCCGTCGCGACAGGTAAAGGACCAAATGTTCTTGAGGGTATCAAGGCTTGGAGTGCTCACAAGAAAAATATCGGGGCCTGGGTCAGCTCACCGATCGTTGAAGCTGATATGGTTGATCGCGGTGAAGTGTGGCTAGCACCGCACTGGGGTGCCTGGGCAGAGTTAGCGCGCTCACAAGGTAAAAAAGTCGCCTTCACCGTCCCAAAAGAAGGTGCGGTGCAGTGGGGTGGTCATATGCAACTCAGCAAAGGGTTCAGCCCAGCGGCCTCGAAACTCAGTCAGGCTTACATGAATACCTGGCTGTCTGATGAGTTTCAACTCGAAGCACTCAAGCAAGGCTTTCTGTCACCAGTCAGTAAAGCGGTCAAGGTGCCGGATGATCTCAAACGCGCTGGCTTTATTAGCGTAGACGATGCCATTAGCAAACTGATCCGCCCTGACTTTAAAGACGTAGGCGAGCAAATGCCAAAAATCAAAGCGCTGATTGACCGAACGCTCAAGGGCTGAGGATAAGCGTCATGACCAATCAGATACCTGACGTTCAATTGGTGAATATTCATAAACGGTATGGAGAAGTCGCCGCCGTCAAAGGTATCGATTTGGACGTTAGGCGTGGAGAAATGGTGAGTTTTCTGGGCCCAAGTGGTTGCGGAAAAACCACCACTTTACGCATGATTGCTGGGCTAGAAGAGCCTGACGCTGGCGAAATCATGATCCGTGGGCAAACGATGAACCAAGTGCCCACGCATCGACGAAACCTTGGCATGGTTTTTCAAAATTACGCCCTGTTTCCGCATATGTCAGTGCACGAAAATATTGCCTTTGGTTTATTGATGCGCAAAGAGCTTCGCGTCGATATCGACAAAAAGGTAAAAGATGTCATGAAGCTGATACGCCTCGAGGGGATGGCTCTGCGCCTGCCCTCGCAGCTGTCGGGCGGCCAGCGGCAACGGGTTGCCTTGGCACGGGCGATTGTGACCAAACCCAATGTCTTGTTGCTCGATGAACCGCTTGGCGCCTTGGATAAAAAACTGCGCGAACAAATGCAGATCGAAATTCGTATGCTGCAACGCGAAGTCGGCATCACCAGTATTTTTGTCACGCATGATCAAGAAGAGGCGCTTACGCTATCCGATCGCATTGTGGTCATGGATGGAGGACGGATCATTCAACTGGGCACTCCGACGGAGATTTACAAAAATCCTGCCACACCTTTCGTGTCTGAATTTATTGGAGTCTCTAATTCAATCGAAGCAACCGTCGAAAAGACAGAGGGCCAGTTCATTTCTGTTGTGGCCGAAAAAAGCGGCATCACGTTACACGCCCCTGCGAGTGACTTTGCACGCGCAGGTGACCGCGTTGAGATCTCGGTGCGTCCTGAGAACATCACTCTATTTCAAGAGGCCCGCGAGGGATACAACACCCTAGCTGGCGTTGTTTCGCACGTGGTGTACACGGGCCCACTCACCTATTTTCATCTTGAGGCAGGTGAGGGTGCAAAGTTCATTGCCTTGCAGCCTAATACTGCAACAACAAGCTCCACAGAACAACCAAAAGCCGGAGATCGTATCGTGTTTGGTTGGCGCCATGAAGCCACTAGGGTGTTGCCGGCACGTTAACGCTTAAACCTATCAATCAGATCAACAAGGAATCGCTATGTCACCCATTGATGTCGTCGCGCCACGCACTGAAGTTAAACAGGCCATTCTCGATTGGTTGCGGGCTCACGAGAAAGACATGTTCGCCCTGCTCGAACAAGTCGTCAATATTGACAGCGGCAGCTACAACAAAGCTGGTGTTGATCAAGTCGGTGCGCTCTTTCGTGCGCATCTCGAGAAGTCCGGCATCGCCACACAGGTACATTCCAATGCCAAACATGGGGACTGCCTCGTGGCTGAGGTACCCGGCAGCGCTGGGTCTGAGGCAGCGCACGTGCTGCTGATGGGGCACATGGATACTGTTTTTCCGGATGGAACGGCTGCGCAACGTCCGTATCGCGTTGAAAAAGGAGTCGCCTATGGTGCCGGCGTGGCTGATATGAAAGCAGGCCTCGTAATGAACACCTTTGTGGCACGAGCCTTTCATGCCTGTGGTGGTAATCAGTCACCAATAAAGGTGCTCTACACCGGCGACGAAGAAATCGCCTCGCCCGCTTCGCGAGAACTGATCCTAAAAATGGCTAAAGGCGCCGCCACCGTTTTAAACGCCGAGCCCGGTCGGCCAAGCGGCAACGTTGTCACGTCTCGCAAAGGCGCATTCTTTATCGACTTCGAAGTGGATGGCGTGGCAGCGCACTCAGGCGTCAATCACGACAAAGGCGCCAGCGCAATTGAGGCCTTAGCCCGAAAGATCACCGCACTCCATCAACTCACTGACCGTGCCGCCGGTATCACCGCCAATGTCGGAACGATTAAAGGGGGTATGTCCGTCAATACCGTGGCTCCCCACGCTTCGGGGCAATTAGATGTTCGGTTTCCTGGTGACGTGGATCATGAGCGTTTGCATCAACGCATTAAAGACATTATCGAAGAAGAGGCCCTACCTTGTACCTGTGGACGCATCACCCATCAAGGGACTTTTTTACCTTTATTCGAGACGAATGCGAGTCGCGACCTGTTGGCCGACTATCGAATGTCTGCCGAAGAGCTTGGCGTGCAAGTCAAGGGCGAGTTCACCGGCGGCTCAGCAGACAGCGGACTCACCGCTTCAGTTGGGGCCCCCACTCTTTGCGCAACAGGCCCAGTTGGCGGACAAGTGCATACCGCTGACGAGTACTGTCGCATCGATACCCTCGTACTCAGAGCACAAGCCGTTGCACTCACTATCCTTGCCCGCGATGCCCTTTAAACAAATGACCCCCTCTGTTGCGCTGGTCACGGGTGCTGCGACAGGTATCGGTCAGTCAATCGCTGAACAGTTACACGAAGCAGGCTATCGTTTGGCGATTACCGATATCAACTTCGAACAGGCACAAAAACTCGCGCACCAGCTTTCAGAAACAGGCGCCGACGCACAAGCCTTCAAACTCGACGTCCGCTCGCAAAGTGATATCCAGTCTGTGTTCGCGCAGGTAGAGCGCGCAATGGGCCCCCTCGCAGTGCTGATCAATAACGCAGGCCTGTATCCAAATCATCCTTCACTCGAAATGACCGAAACACAATGGGACGACGTATTTGATACAAACTTAAAGGGCACTTTTTTTTGCTGCCAGGCGTTTACCCAAGCTGCGATTAGAAATAACATTCGAGGGGCTATTGTCAATCTTGCCTCAACCTCTGCCTTTTCTGCCAGACCTGGTGCTGCTCACTACGCGGCCTCAAAGGCGGGCGTGGTGATGCTAACCAAGTCACTCGCCCAAGAGTTTGGTGCATATGGAGTTCGAGTAAACGCGGTGGCCCCTGGCCTCATTGAAGTGGGCAAGGCCAACGTCTCGACAGCCTATCGCGATCAATTCACAACGATGGTGCCCTCAGGGCGCACAGGCACCCCAGCCGATATCGCCAGCGTCGTATCGTTCTTAATATCCCCAGCCGCAGACTACGTAAACGGTGAATGTATCGTCGTAGACGGCGGCTTTCTAACCGGCCGCACTTTACAGCGCTCCAAGACAGCATAAAAAAATCCAGACCGAAGCCTGGATTTTTTACCTGACATATAGGCGCCCGAGCCGAAGCTCAGACCATGTGCAGCTGAGCTTAGAACCCGCCCATGCCGCCCATTCCACCCATGCCGCCCATATCACCACCACCCATACCACCGCCGCCAGCTGGCTTGTCTTCAGCCAATTCGCAGACAGCTGCTTCAGTTGTCAGCAACAAGCTGGCAACAGATGCTGCATTTTGCAATGCAGTGCGTGTGACTTTAGTTGGATCCAACACACCTTGCTCGACCAGGTCACCGTACTCACCGGTGGCGGCGTTAAAGCCGTAGTTACCCTTGCCGTTTGCAACTTCGTTGACCACAACGCTTGGCTCGTGGCCAGCGTTTGCAACGATGATGCGCAAAGGCTCTTCGATGGCGCGCAACACAAGCTTGATGCCTGCGTCTTGGTCAGCGTTGTCACCTTTAAGCTGCGAGACGACAGCGCGCGTGCGAATCAACGCAACGCCACCGCCAGGAACAATACCTTCTTCGACCGCAGCGCGTGTGGCATGCAAAGCATCTTCAACGCGAGCTTTCTTTTCTTTCATTTCGACTTCGGTAGCGGCACCGACGCGAATCACAGCAACACCGCCGGCCAACTTGGCCACGCGCTCTTGCAATTTTTCACGATCGTAGTCAGAGGTGGCTTCGTCGATCTGAACACGAATCTGCTTGACACGTGCTTCGATTGACTTGGCATCGCCATGACCGTCGATGATGATGGTGTTTTCTTTGCCGACTTCAATACGCTTAGCCTGACCGAGTTCTGCCAGTGTGGCTTTTTCAAGCGACATACCGGTTTCTTCAGAAATGACGGTACCACCGGTGAGGATGGCGATGTCTTCAAGCATGGCTTTGCGACGATCACCGAAACCAGGCGCTTTCACAGCGGTGGTTTTGAGGATGCCACGGATGTTGTTGACGACCAGCGTGGCCAAAGCCTCGCCTTCGACGTCTTCAGCCACGATCAGCAGTGGGCGGCTCGACTTGGCAACTTGCTCAAGCACGGGCAGCAGATCACGAATATTGCTGACTTTTTTGTCATAGATCAGAACATACGGATCTTCCAACGCTGACACTTGTTTGTCAGGGTTGTTGATGAAGTATGGCGACAAATAGCCGCGGTCAAACTGCATGCCTTCAACGACGTCAAGTTCGTTGTCGAGCGACTTGCCGTCTTCGACAGTGATCACGCCTTCTTTACCGACTTTATCCATTGCATCTGCAATGATTTTGCCGATCGAGAAATCGCTGTTAGCCGAAATTGAGCCAACTTGGGCGATTTCTTTGGTTGTCGTGCAAGGCTTTGACAGTTTTTTGAGTTCTGAAACAGCAACGGCGACCGCTTTGTCGATACCGCGCTTCAAATCCATTGGGTTGATGCCGGCAGCCACATACTTGAGGCCTTCAACAACAATCGACTGCGCCAACACTGTTGCAGTGGTGGTGCCGTCGCCAGCGTTGTCAGAAGTCTTTGAGGCGACTTCTTTCACCAACTGGGCGCCGATGTTTTCAAATTTGTCTTTGAGTTCGATTTCTTTAGCAACCGACACGCCGTCTTTAGTGACGGTTGGGGCGCCGAACGAACGCTCGAGCACAACGTTACGGCCTTTAGGGCCGAGGGTGGTTTTAACAGCATTGGCGAGGATATTTACGCCACGGACGATGCGCACGCGTGCGTCATCGCCGAATAGAACTTGCTTGGCAGCCATTTAGGTTTCCTTCGTATTCTGTGGATTACTGGACAACAGCGAGAATTTCTTCTTCGCGGATGACCAGGACTTCTTCGCCATCAACTTTGACTGTTTGGCCGGCATATTTGCCGAACAAAACTTTGTCGCCGACTTTGACGTCCATTTTCAGGACTTTGCCATCTTCAGTTTGTTTGCCGGGACCAACGGCTAGCACTTCACCTTGATCGGGCTTTTCAGCCGCGCTTTCAGGGATAACGATGCCCGAGGCAGTGGTGCGCTCGTTGTCCAGGCGTTTGACGATCACGCGATCGTGCAGGGGACGCAGGGCCATGTAGAACTCCTGTTACAAATAATAAGGTTATGGGAAAACGCCTTCGTGAGTTGTTAGCACTCACTGGGGTCGAGTGCTAATTATAAGGGTTGTTTTGGGGATTTCAAGGGGGCTAAGACTTTTATAGTATTCGTGCTATTCGACGATGGCTTGCAGGCGCTCTAGCGCGTCATCGACCACGACTTGAGGCACCTTTTCAATCTTGCGTGCTTTTCGCGCAGCGAGATCAAGCATGCGTATCTTGTTCAAGAGCGCAACGCCCTGAGTCTTGCACCCAGTACCCATTAACGTAACGGCAAACCCAGCGTATCTCGCGTGATCGCCGCCTTGAGTAATTGGGGCTACCAATACATCACCTAGCTTGTTGAATTCTTTAGTTGTCAACACGAGGGCAGGTCTAGTCCCACGCTGCTCATGTCCAACGGTTGGATCCAGAGGAACGTTGACGATATCGCCTCGCTCAAAAATCTTCACCACTGCACCTCTTGTCCGACAGGAGGAGCGACATCCCACAGAGCAAGGTCTGCAGGCATTGGCGCTTTCAAGTCGCACTGAGCAATCATGTCGGCGAGTACATACTTACGCTTGGGAGTCAGAACGATCTTGCCATCGGGTGTGGTGTTCAGTGTCAGGTGATGACCGACACCAATTCCTAGGTCTTTTAGTACGGGTGGTGGCATAACAAGCGCCGTACTGTTACCCATCTTTTTTAGTACGATTTCCACAGAAAACTCCGACTCGATATTGATTTTTTGATTTTATCATCACAATACCCCAATTGTAAAACAATGTATTACTTTTGTAGAGTAACAAAGGTTGAATGAATTGCGCACTCATCGTTAGTCACTAAGAAACCGGAGCTCATGCCTCGACTGGTCGTTTAAACACTAAGAAGATAAAACTTTTGTCGCTTAGACACTAAAAACCGCTCGGCGAAGGTGCGGCTAAAAACTTGGACTGGTTTACGCCGCACCCCCAACTTTTGCGAAAGCCTTGATACAGGCCGGAAAAGAGCCTAGTCTTCAGAAAGCACTCACTAAAGATGGTTTGATTATTGAAATCCGCGAATGATAAAAAGGGAGATGATCTTGCAAATTTTCAGGCTTTGGGCGTTGCGTTTACTGCAAGCCGTTTTGGTCGTTTTAACAACAGGATTGAGTAGCCTTGCCTTGGCGAGCTACCCTGACAAACCCATCAGAATGATTATTCCCTGGCCTCCTGGCGGTGGCTCAGATGTCTTGGGGCGCATTGTTGCTAAGCACATGTCAGATGTATTGGGACAGCCCGTTGTCGTTGAAAATCGAGCCGGAGCAACAGGTCTGATCGGTACCGATATGCTGGTCAAATCAGCGCCGGATGGTTACACGATTGTTTTCATTGCCGACTCCTATATTGTGAGTCCACTGGTTTCTCCCAAGACAGCTCGCTATGATGTGAATAAGGACTTCACGAACATTGGTATGGTCGGGTTTTTCCCTTTAGTTCTAGTTGTGAATCCCCAGAACAATCCAGGAGATTTAAAACAGTTTATCCAGAAGGGCAAAGATCCTGCCTCAAAGATGACTTACTCATCTTGGGGAATCGGCAGCTCAAGCCACCTAGCGACTGAAATGTTCTTGGCTCAGACAGGCAGTCAGATGTTGCATGTTCCTTTTCAAGGCGCGGCACCCGCTATGACAGCGGTTCTGGGAGGGCAGGTTGACTCAGTCTTTGTGCCTGCGGTCGTTGCGTTGCCTCATCACAACGCAGGAAAAGCAAAGATCCTGGGTGTTTCAAGTCAAAATAGACTCGCTGCCGCACCACAGCTCATGACAATGGTTGAGCAGGGTGTGCAATCCTGGATTTCGTGGATGGGCGTATTGGGACCTGCGAATATTCCTGCTGACCGTGCCGACAAATTGACTGCGGCGTTAAAAGCTGTCGTTGAAAATCCCAAGGTGCGTGAAGAGCTAACGAGAGGCGGCCTTGATCCTAATTTTATGAATCAAAAACAACTGACCGATTTTGTACGCTCTGAAAATATCCGAGTGGGAAATGTCGTTAAGAATGCGAAAATTTCCATAGACTAACTTAAACACTCAAGCAGGACCTTACCGGATTTACCGCTGTGTCGATGATGACGCTGTACTGAAGTGCCCAGAATACTGTCCAACATAGGGGGGGTGCGGTTAAAAAGTTGGACTGGTTTATGCCGTAAGTCCGAGACTTTGTCTGTATTCTAAGGGACTAAGTGATCCAAGGGATATCTTGATTCGTTTTTCGTTGTACCAATGAATATACGAATCGACAATCTCAATAAATTGCTCA
>CAMBZR010000062.1 GCA_945872285.1 Bordetella parapertussis
GGCACAGCGCGACAAACTCGGCTAACGACCCAGCCTTGCGGCTAAACAGGCTTCAAGCTCTGCAGGTACCGCTCATCGGCCTGTGTGAATAACCCTCGGGCGCGCGCCTGCTCGATGAGTTCAGGCCGCTTTTCAAGCGTGAGCGCCAACGATTGTTCACGACGCCAACGCGCAATATGAGCGTGATTGCCTGACAGCAAAACAGGGGGTACCCCCTCGTTCGCCAAGCTTTCGGGGCGCGTGTAATGTGGGCTATCCAGTAAGCCAGACAGCGAGTCTTGAAAAGAGTCTTGTGCTGACGATTGCCCATGATTTAAGGCGCCGGGCAAAAGTCTGACTGCAGCATCAATCATCGCCATCGCTGCGACCTCTCCGCCTGACAGCACAAAATCCCCTAACGACCATTGCTCGTTGACCTGACGATCGATGAAGCGTTGATCTATGCCCTCGTAGCGTCCACAAATAAAAATTGCTCCCGCGGATTGCGCCAGCCGACTTGCCTGCGCCTGATTAAAAGGCTGACCGATTGGTGACAGTAGAACAACGGGGACTGGCTCGCCCGATAGTCGATGCGTCTGGACGCGATCCTCACGAATCGCCACAACCGCGCGCGTGAGGGGTTCTGCCATCATCACCATCCCCGGCCCGCCCCCATACGGACGATCGTCAACCGTGCGGTGTACATCTTGTGTGTAGTCGCGGGGGTTCCAGGTTTTTAACGCCCACAGCGCATTGAGGTGCGCGCGTCCGGTGACGCCTAAATCACGCACCGCGCTAAACATTTCAGGAAACAAAGTGACGAGATCGATTCGCATTGCGAAGTCCCTAAAAATCTAGGGGCCAATCGGTATCTATTCGACGCGCAACGATATCCACGTGCTGCACGTGTGCCGCGACGAAAGGCACGAGCATTTCTTGGGGCTTACCTTTTGCATCAAGCAGAGCAAGCGGTAGCCCAGCGGCTTGCTCTTGGAGTCTGTGCACTTTAAGTAAAGCATGCGCACCGTTATCAACGACTTCGTTGACAACACCCAGCAAACCAGCTTCACCAAAGACCTGGCAACCTACAAGATCGACCCAATAAAATTCATCGGTTTGCGCTTTGGGGAAATGCAGCCTTGAGACAAAGACCGTATATCCCCGCAGAGACTCGGCTAAGTCGCGTTCACCCACGCCTTCGAGGTCGGCAACGATCGTTGCGCCTTGAGGCCGCGCTTGTTTGACTTTGTGGGCAACCAAGGCTGCAGGCTTAGTTTGGGACGCAACCGGTGCAGCCAACCACCAAACAGGGGCAGCACGAAGCACAGTACCTTGAGTAGAGTGCGGCTGAATTTTTACCCAGCCGCGTACACCATAGGCTGAAATGATCCGACCTAGCTCGATCAGATCATCTGGCGCTATTGCGGCGCCATCAACAGCCATCAATTAAGCCGCTGTCGCGACTTTTGCAGAGAAGTCTTTAACCAAGCGGGCAACCGCTGGTGACAACTGAGCACCAACACCAGTCCAGTGACTGACGCGGTCTAGAGCGATACGCAGACGCTCTTCGTTTGCATTGGCAACAGGGTTATAAAAACCAACGCGCTCAATAAAACGACCATCACGGCGATCACGAGAATCGGTCGCTACGAGGTTGTAAAAAGGACGCTTTTTGGAGCCGCCACGGGCTAGGCGAATCACGACCATAGGTAATACCTTGAAAATGTTCAGGAAAGTCTAGCAGTATAGCACCCTTTTCACAAAAGCCTAAGGGTTTTAAACAGCGGGTTTTGCGCGACGCTTCAGGTAGTGCGTGACAATCGTGACCTCGTCGATCTGACCCAAGAGTTCATTGCCGGTTTGCCGACAAAAAGCCTGAAAATCTCGCACAGCGCCGCGGTCTGTCGTGATTACGCGCAAGATCTCGCCGCTTGCAAGCGTCGCCAGTGCTTTTTTTGCACGCAAAATCGGCAAAGGGCACGCTAAACCAACGGCATCAACCGTCTGCTGAAACTCAGGAACCGCCTCTGGTAAATCAGTCATGCTCATCCTTACGCGGTCAATTTTAGACGCGGGATTCAACCCACGCTCTGACGCTGGCTAGCGCCCCTTGCAGCGAGGCTAAATCAGTGCCCCCTCCCATTGCCATATCGGGCCGTCCACCGCCCTTACCGCCCACCTGCGCGGCAACAAAGCCGACCAGATCGCCGGCCTTAATTTTGCCCGACCAGTCTGCGGTCACCCCGCCGACCAAACTAATCTTGCCATCCGCCGAGCGAGCGGCCAAGAGCACCACGGCCGACTTCAGGCGATCTTTCAGCTGATCAACCATCGCGCGCAAGTCTTTAGGGTCAACGCCCTGCACTTCAGTGACTAACAGCTTGACTCCCGCTGCCAGCGCGAGCGCTTGCTCGGTCAAAGCGTTGCCCGCGCTCGACGCAAGCTTCGCGCGTGCCTGCTCAAGTTCTTTTTCGACACCCTTAAGTTGCTCTTGCAACAGCGCGATACGGTCCGGCAGTTCGGCCGGCTGCGTTTTCAGGGCAGCGGCGGCGCGTTGTGCCGTCGCGTTCAGATTTTGAACCCAAGCCAGCGCATTGCCCCCAGTGACTGCTTCAATACGTCGCACTCCGGCTGCCACGCCGCCTTCGGAGATCACTTTAAATAAGCCGATATCGCCGGCTCGGGCCACGTGGGTACCCCCACATAATTCGCGAGAAAAGCCAATATCCAGTACGCGAACTGTGTCGCCATATTTCTCGCCAAAGAGCGCCATCGCACCACCCTTGACCGCCTCATCGTAAGACATCACCTGCGCACGCGCAGCCTGATTTTCGAGCACTTGCGCGTTCACCAGACTTTCGATTTTTATGATGTCATCGGCTGAGATCGGCGCATCATGCGCGAAGTCAAAACGCGTTTTATCGGCATCCACCAACGAGCCTCGCTGCTGCACGTGCGCACCCAGCACTTGCCGCAGCGCTTTGTGCATTAAGTGCGTAGCCGAGTGATTACGCACAGTGCGCGCCCGGTAATCCGCATCAACTTGAGCGCGAACCGTTTGCCCCAGCGTCAAGGTGCCCGAGGTAAGTTTGCCGTGATGACCGAATACATTCGGCTGAATTTTTTGCGTATCCAGAACAACGAAGTTTGCGGCGTCTTGTGCGCGAATTAAATGGCCCGTGTCACCCACTTGTCCGCCCGACTCGGCATAGAAAGGGGTTGCGTCGAGCACCACGATTGCATCTTGGCCCGCGGCCAGGCGCTCAACCGCGGCTCCGCCCACATACAAAGCCAAGACCTTGGCCTCAGTTTGCAAATGGTCATAGCCCTCAAACTGCGTCACCGCGCCCTGATACACCAAGCCCTCCGCCATTTTGAATTTGCCCGCGGCACGCGCCTGGTCACGTTGGCGTTCCATCGCAGTGTCAAAGCCAGCCTGATCCACTTCAACGTTGCGTTCGCGACAAATATCCGCAGTCAGGTCAAACGGAAAACCGTAGGTGTCGTAAAGCGCGAACACGGTATGACCATCGAGCGTTGGCGTTGGCGTAGCACCCGCCTGTGCAACAGGTAAGGCAGCAAGCGCAGCATCGAGAATCTTCATGCCATGTTCAAGTGTTTCGCCAAAACGCTCTTCTTCTTGCCGAAGCACCTGTTCAACGCGACCCGCCGCGTTGGTCAACTCAGGATAGGCCTCGCCCATCACACTGACTAAGTCTTTTACCAACAAATAAAAGAACGGTTTGGTTTGACCTAACTTATAGCCATGACGCAGTGCACGGCGCACGATTCGACGCAAAACATAGCCACGGCCCTCGTTGCTAGGGATGACACCATCAACGATCAAAAAACTGCAAGCGCGAATATGATCTGCAATCACCTTCAATGAGTTATGCGCTAAATCTTTGCAAGCCGTTTCGCGCGAAGCCGCCGCGATCAGCGCCACAAACAAATCGATTTCGTAGTTTGAATGCACATGTTGCAGCACTGCGGCCAGACGCTCGAGGCCCATACCGGTATCTACACAAGGTTTGGGAAGCGGCGTCATTGTGCCAGCCGCGTCTCGCTCGAACTGCATAAAAACAAGATTCCAGATTTCAATATAACGGTCGCCATCTTCTTGGGCCGAACCTGGCGGCCCGCCCCAGATCTCGGGGCCGTGATCATAAAAAATTTCGGTGCAAGGCCCACAGGGTCCGGTGTCGGCCATTTGCCAAAAATTATCTGAGGCATAGCGCGCGCCTTTGTTATCGCCAATGCGAACAATGCGTTCGGCGGGAACGCCGATTGCGTTTAGCCAGATCCCATAAGCTTCGTCGTCGTCTTGATAGACTGTTACCCAGAGCTTTTCTTTGGGCAGCGCATAGACCTCGGTCAACAGCGTCCAGGCAAACTTGATCGCGTCGTGTTTGAAATAATCGCCAAAACTGAAATTGCCCAGCATCTCGAAAAAAGTGTGGTGCCTGGCGGTATAGCCGACGTTTTCAAGGTCATTGTGCTTGCCGCCGGCGCGAACGCTGCGTTGCGACGACGTAGCGCGCGTATAAGGGCGTGTATCTTTGCCTGTGAAGACATCCTTAAATTGCACCATGCCAGAGTTGGTAAACAGCAAAGTCGGATCGTTTCCGGGCACCAAGGATGACGAAGGCACGGCAGTGTGCCCTTGTGACTGAAAGTACTGCAAAAATTTTTGACGGATTTCGGACGTTTTCATGCGCAGCACACATTTGGTAGGCAAACCATCGCGCCCTAAAGTGACACGACCCTTAAACTCAAGCCGACAGTATAAAGGCTCTGTCCGAACCCGTCCGCCGAGCGTCCCCCTACTGTGGCCAAGCCCTTTGGGCGGCGATATCGACAAAAAGCGAGCTCAGTGCTCAACGCAAGCAGATAAAGCTACGGTATTCGTCCTTCTCGTCCTGAGGATAACGCCACACGGCTAACAGTTGGGGCGAAAACCCTGCCGGACAATTGCACTCGCCCGTTTTAGGGTTGGTCATTTCAAGGCCATAGTAGTTAAAGGGTAAAAGCTCAACTAAATGCTGATTACGGTGGCATGAACGCCAACTGTGAGTCAAAAAGGCTCCACCGAAACTGGCTCCGGAAGACTGCCAGCGACTTTGGTGGCACGATAAAAGGCTGCCGTCGCCCGAGCGCGCGATCAACCCGTCAGCCTCGCAAGTCTGGCCAACTGTCGCCAGAGCTCCGACTTGAAGATATTCTCCGGCAGATACGCGCGCACCTGCACGCACCGCGCCAGCCGCGACAAGCTCTGTTTGCGAGGTGATGCTCTGCGCGACGTCTAGTTTGCCCTTCAGACTGGTGTCGCGCACATCGTCTCGCCGCACGAAATGAGCATATTGCGTCGAATCATAAAAACTTAAGGCTGCGATCGTTCCCACCGGGAAGGCCGCAAGCTCGGGGCTCGGTGGATTGCTTCGGTCCAGAGTCGCCCCTTTGATACGCCCCGGCACAAGGGGGTGGACCGAGGCGCCCTGACCCTCAAGAGCCATCAGTAACTTCCCCAGGCGGTTGCTATCAACAGCATGGCGTAGCTGGGCACCAACAGGCTGCGCCCAAACCAGCGCTTCGATTTTGCAGCCCTGCGTCAGGCACGGACCACTGGGAACAAAGATCCGAATCCAAGGCTCATACCCCACAGAGGGTCGACTTGGAAACCCCTTTGACAAGTGGCCGGCCGCAACTAACTCTGCGATGGTCGGACGCCAGATATCGCGATAGCCAGAGCCCTGAGCGTCTGGCTGCACGATGCCAACCAGCAGATCTGCTTGACGCACCAGCATCTGGTCCACCGCTTTTTTAAGCGTGAGCAACCAAACACCGCTTGCTTGAGCGCTTGCGTCTTCGGCTTGTTGCATCCAAGCCGATGCACCCCACAGCGCGAGCAGCGAAGCCAAGAGCATCGCAACAATCAATTCGAGTAGCGCAAAGCCACTTTGTCTCTTGAGTGCTTTCATGCTTAGCGAATCGTAAAAACAAACGTGTTGCGATCGCCGCTCACGCACTGTGCATCGGCCAACATCGGGTTGTAGGCCATATGCGGCTCGGTCAGCGAGTTCTTGACCATAATCGGTCCGGCCGCTCCGGCAATCGTCACGACCTCTGCCAGGCGCTGCAAAATCGACGCTAAGCCAGGGCATGCCGCCTGATTCACATCATTTAAGGTGAGCGAGAACGCCGAACCGTTCGAGGCGCCAGCCGCTGCTTGCGGCGCAACAATAATCACACCACGGCCAGAGCTACCCGTCCCCCCCAGACCGTGCGCAATACTTGCCCCGGGGCCAAAGCCCGTCACGGAGACAACACTCGAGTTTCGCAACGCATTGGCCAGGGTGCCGCTGTCTACCCCCGCGTAAGGGCTTACCCCGAACCCGTTCGTATTCGCTTTCATCCGCGCCACAAAGCGCTGCATTTCTTCAGCAACTCTGGGCACTTTATTTTCGATGACATAGCCCTGAATAGCCGGAATTCCGATAATGGCGATCAACATCATCAAGGTGGTCACAATCGATATCTCGATGAGTGAAAAGCCGGCCTGCTTTTGAGTCGTGCCAGCAGACAAGCCCAACCCGTGAACACGCCGCTGATTCAAGCGCCGCTTGCGCGCGAATCCTTTGGTGCAGGGTTGAAACAAGTTTGAGACGAGCGCAATCCGCTCATAGATCCAGTCGTCAGAAAAGACCAAAAATAGCTTTGTCATAAAGGGGCTCCAAAGCAAAATACGTTAAGTAAGAAAAAATATCATTAGCGTGCATAGTGCAAGCTTAGTGCTTGCCTGAGTTCATCGAAGACACGAAAGTGCCAAAACGCAACAGCAAAAACCACGGCAACCGCGCTAAGCAGTAATAGCCAACGTAGCGCCGTCGCTTGTTTTTTTAAGCGCTCGACTGTGTGATCCGCCAACCGATTTTTAGTCCGCTGCAAACCTTCATCTAACCCGGCGGTGTGCACCATGTCAGTGAAATACCACCAAGTTTCGCGATCAATCAATCCGGTATTTAATGCCTCGACTGCCAAGGCACCGGTATCTATGCGACTCAGCATGTTGGCGATGTGGTGTTCCAGCCAAGGGACCGCGCCTCGCTGTTGAATCAAAAGCGCCTCGCGCAACCGTGCGCTTGTATTGCCGCGGGGTTTGAGAAGCACCGCCAACAAAGATAAAAAGCGTACCGCTTGGACAATTCGATAAAGCCGCCAAATCCCCCACTGGTCGGCAAAGCCGCGGCCGAAGCCGCACCAGTGTGTCAAAGACCAGGACGTAAAAACAATCAACGCCAGGCTCATCCCCAACAAGAGTGGCCATAAAATTTTTAGCCACGCTGACGTCGCGAACAAAGCGCGCGTCAGCGAGCCATGGTGCTCAGACGGCACCGCTGCAAAGACACGCTCAAGATGGTCAGCAGTAAAAGTTGGAATCGAAAACACTGCGCAAATTGCCACCACCACGCCAACGAGTCCCACACACACTGTCTGGACGAACGCCTGGCGCGCAGCATCTGTGGTGCGTACCACCGCGGCCAACTGACGCAGCGTTTGCGTCAAAGCGCCAGAGCCCGCGTATTGCGCCGCCTGCACCGCCACAAGATCTTCGGTCGGCAGCGTACCGAACCAGGTTGCAAAAAGATCGCCACCACTTTTAGGAAATTTTTCGACCCATTGCCGAGACAGTACACCGCGCGGACCACGCCCTTCATAGCGATGCGCATCGTCTTGAAAGACATTCAGAAGCGTTTTCGCACCTGCAGTCAAGGCTATGATTTCTGCCAGGTAATCGTAGTAATCCGACCGGTGCGCTTTAAACTGGTTTGCCGCAAGTTTTACACGCCACTCGCGTAAGGCCGTATTTGTCGGGCGTTGGCGCAGACGTCGCCAAAAGTTACGCACGGGTCACTCGCTCAGTTTGTCTGGTGTCAAAGCCGCCAAATCTTGCCTGTACGGTACGTGGGTCAAGCAGGCCTTGCGTCATTTTATAAATCGCAACCTGGCCGGCCGACTGACGTTGCGGCTCGCCGTCGACTTGCGCACGCTGACTTCTGTCGCTAAACCAACGATATAAACCGACCCCATCGCAATGTTTAACCCCCTGCAAAAACTCTGGTTCATCCAGGGGATCAATCATTTCTGCGACCACCGTACGCCCGACTGTGCCGCGCAGCGTGGCAATGGCGTGCTTGCAATGCGCGCAGCCCTGCTCGCGACGAAAGCGCAAGACACTTCGTGGCACGCTCAAGCGCTCTTCGATGACGCGAAGCCATGCTTCAAACCACTGTTGATTACGAAGTTGCCCGAGCGCACAGCGCCAGTGAAAATTCTCGAGCACTTGTTCGACCGTCAGGCAGCAATGGGGGCAAAGCTTCGCCATGAGCGCCTGATACACGAGTAACTTTAAAATTCCTGGCGTCGCAAGCAGATCGCGTGCCACGCCAATAAAACTAGAGCCTAGTCGTTCAGGTATTAACAAAGCGGACCCCGCATGAACCGTCGTGTAAAGACTCACGCCGCAAGCGGCTAAATCCATAAAAGCTCGACCCGTAGTGTGGTCTCTGATTTCTCCGATCAACAGATCGTTCATAGCAGAACGCTTAATTGCCTTAAGCTTGCTATCAAACGAGTGATCGTCTTGCTCGGTCACACTGCGACACACGGTGTTTTGCAGCGCGTTGGGAATCAAATATTCGACTGGATCTTCGAGCGTGATCACTTTGCGATCGGTGGGGATGACGCGCATCAAGGTCGCAATCGTGGTGGATTTTCCGCAACCCACGGTACCCGCCAAGATCACCGCACCACCCTCGGTCAGTTGAACACGTTCGAACAAGTCAATCTGAGCGGGCAGATAGCCCAGCGCCTGTAACGTCGGCGTCAAGTGTGTGGTGTTCATCACCAATAACCGCAAACACACCGAAGGACCCACATCGGTGGCAAGCGAAGCCCATCTCAGCAAAAGGCTTTGGCCATTAATGCTTCGATTTAAACGGCCCTGCTGTTCAATCATCGGATCAAAGACCGCGCCGTTCCCTCCCTCGATATCCATCCACGCGACAGCAAGCATATCGAGCACGGTCGAGGTCGGCAGACTCGCAAAGTGGACGGGCGATACATAGCGACCAGAAATCGTAAAAAATACCGCTGACGAATATTGATTCCGGTTGACATTAAAGTGAATATCGCTGGCTTGATGTTCGACGCCCCAGCGCAATAAATCATTGAACGCAGCGCAAAGCGCACCTTGTTGCGACTGACGATCGGCTTGCAACCCCACCGAGGCAGCGATCTGCTCAGTCGCGGTCTTGTCGATCGCGAGTAATAAGGCGGGGGGCAAGACAAACAGGTGCGGTTGATTTAAGCGAAAGCCTCTACTCTGTAATAAATCAAGTAAAGCGTGAGTCTGATCGTCGTAACAATAATCAAGCAAAGCAAAGACCGCGACACTTCCATCAGAAAAACAGACGGGACACACTCGGCCCCGCAAACTCAGAACATCAAGTTCTTGTGCCAGCGAGCGCTCGAAGGCGGGCACCAGACGCGTCAGGCTCTCGTGTGTCGGGATCTCTAGGTATTCAAGCATTTATTGTCCTTTGCTTAAGCACAAAATCTCAGACTGCTCGATTTTTTTTAAATACACACACGGAGGTGCGATGCGCTCAAGGGTGTATTGCTGCAAGTGACCCCAAACCGGCTTGGCTCGCGAGCTTTTAAAGACGTGAGGCTCAGACTCGAGCAAGACCTCTGCAGTGAGCGTTTTTCCTAGGCCATAAATTGCCAGGACTTGATTGCTTTGAGCCGCGGACAGCGCTGGGTCATGACCGGCGTCTGGCGCCGCAACCACACCAAAGATATTTTTTCTGGCTGCCATCAAGGCCGCCTGCGAATCCAGTCGCAACAGTTCGTCAATCGTCGACTGAGGCAACGTATCGGTCGCCCGGGCCAGCCCCCCAAAAAACAAGAAACCTAAACTGAGTCCCGCTAGATGCCGGGCAAGTCGTCGGTTGCGTTCATTTGTGTGTGTGTTCAAACATATCTCCTATTAATTGCACGACCAAGACGCTGCGCGTGAGCGCTTGACCCGACAGGTTCCCAACCTCTAGCGTGGCGCTGCGCCAGCGCACCGGCATCTGTAATTTCTGTAACGCGATCACCGAGCGCAAAGGGCCTTTAAAAACGAGCGAACGTTTTTGCCAGTTTGGCAAAGCGACTGGCAGTGCGATCGGTTGACCTTGCGTATCAAGCGGCGCGGTCAAAAGCAGCTTAGCGGCTAGCCCGAGTTGAATATGTTCGAATAAGGGGCTGAGCGTTTGCAGCGTATGCATCCAATCAGGCTGTAGCGTGTCTTGCGTGAGATCAAGCGAGTACGCAGCCTGACTCACCGACCAAACCAAAGAGGCGCGATCCAGCGCAACAGCGTGCAGCGTCCAAGCAGCAGGCTTCACCGCCTCTAGGTGCCGATTTAACGCAAACCGATGTTGTCGACGATATTGAGCGGCGCAAGACCAGTCAAACGAAACCGGCTCACACTGCACCTGCACCAACTTCCAGCCGGTCGGGTCAAACGGCACACGGCGCCAGTCTGCCAGCACTCGATTCAGGTCTGCAAAACCATGCACGGGATGCTGCAACGCATATTGATTTAGCACGTCAAACCAGCGTTGCGTAGGGTTTTCGTCGCGCACGTGGCTATCAAACGCAGGCGCACGATATAGCCATTGCGCCAGCGCAGCAGTAACGACCAAACCCGCAACGAGCAGTGTACGAACCCCGAGGGTAGAGCCGGCAACCTGACTGACCAGCAAGCGTGCCGACTCTGAGCATTTTTCACTGAGCCAGACGGGTAGCGCACCCGAGCTTGTCGCCAACTCTTGATGCACCTGCAAATTCGGAAACCTCAGTCGCAATGGTTCGAGCGCCTCTTGCGCGGCTTGAAGGTTGGCAAACCAACGGTCTGTTTGCGCCAAAATTGAACCTGCATGCGCAGCAACCAACCAGCAACCGCCTTCTTCAAAGCGCACCAAACACGCGAGAGCCCCCACTGGATACGCTGTTGAAAACAACGCCGCAGCAGAAAAGATGCCGGATGCTTGCGCAAAGTACTGTTTTTCAAGCTGGACACATCCTGCGACCGTCGCGGGCGTACCCGTCACTAAGTAATGGGTCGCACGCAAGCGACGTGCACGTTTACGTGCCAGCTTCATGGGCTGACCGCCCACCACTGCGCCCCAATTCATGCCAAAGATCAGGGGTTGGCCTAAGGCGTTGCGCAACACAACGGTCTTTTCAGTCGTCTTACGCGCAGGGCTTAAAAAAGTTTTCACTCGCACGACCACGCTAAAAACCTTCTTCAACTTGCGCAGTCACAACAAGCAGTGTGACCAGACGACTTTGCTTGGTGCGATCGCTACCGCCTAAGCCCAATGGCGCATCTGCAGTCAGGCGCAAACGCTCTGCTTCACCTTGTTTTTGATCAAAACCCGAAATCAGCATAGGCTGACCTGGCCTAAGCGCAACTTGTTGCACGGTGCCATTGCCGTCAATGGTGATTTGCTGAATCTGCATGCGGCTACTTTGCTCGCCAAGCGTCACGGTTTTGAGTGGTTGTGCAACCGTATTGTCGTAGGCGACCGACAACAGTATTTGTCCGTCTTCTTGCGCGTCGGGCAACAAGGTCAGAAACGATCCGACGGTTTCTTCTTTTTGGCTCACCGACATCGTTGACGACGCGCTCGAAGACTGGGCCAGGCCCGTTGCGCCAAGCGCAGACGTTTTAATCTGATCGATATACGAGAACGTTGTGCGCATCGCATGGGTGACCGGCCGCTTATTCAGGGTTAAGACAGGCATTGTTACGTGACGTAAGACAGTGCCGTACTTTGCCAACGCCTTGACGATTAGCTTTGAAGACTGCACCGGGCCATGCGCCGCGCTCAGTGCTGACTGCGCAGCGCCGACTCCTGCTGCGCTGAGCGGCGCTGACAACGCTGCCGTAAAGCCGCTGTGTGTCAACAACGCATCCCAGTCAAAGCCTAGCTCTAAGTCTTCGTGGGTCAGTAAAGCAATCTCTTCAAAAATCAGCCTGACCCGACGCGTCATATTTCGATTTTCGCGCTCAACAAAACGACCAACCGCTTGCAGCACGTCGGGTGTATCCGTGACAATTAACGAACTCAAGGCACCGGGCTGCGCAACGACCACACCCGCGCGTGTCAAAAATGGCTCGATCCGCAGCCGAATGGCATCGAGGGTGTGCTGCTCAGTGCTTTTAAGCGAACTGTGTGACGTACTGTCAAAACCGCCAGTCTTCGCATGACCACTACGCCCAAGCCGCGCCTCAGCTTGGGCCGACAGAGTTAACGCGCGCACATCAAACACTTGGGTGCGGGTGCGATAAAACTCAAGCGCCTGATTGTGATAACGCCAGCTTAAACTTAAGCGCCGTGCGATTTGATCAAGAATGTCTGGAAGTGGCTGTGGCCCAAGCTCTAGAAGAACTTGGTGCGGCATCGCGGCAACCGGTGTCACTGTGCCTACACTTAAGCGAGACAGAAAACTCTCGGCTGGCAATAAGGCCTCGGGCTTAATGTGTACGGGGATACCGGTTGTTTGGGTGATCCGTTGCGCCAGCAAAACCAGATCGCTTTTTGCGCCGCGATAAAGCATGGTTGTATTGACTTTTTTTCGCAGCGCGACCGGCAACGTGACGTCGCGAGCTAAGGGTACGGCGCGACTCATGAGCCAAGGCTTTGCCACCTGTTGCGCTTTAAGTTTTTCGGCACGATTATTGGTACGCGCATCAAAGGCTGCTCGCTTAGTGTCAATTGAATCTTTTGCTTGTGTCGCCTCGGCCTGGCGTTGCGCAAAGCGTTGTTGAATCGCGCAACCATTTAAAGCAAACGTCAGAACACCTAACCAGGCGTATTGACCTGCACGCTTGAGACTCATGTCGATGCCCCATCACCCATGCTGCGATCGCAGGGTTCGGCGAGCGGCACAATACGCAAGACCTGATTGGAATAAAAACATGGTTGCAAAGGGCGCTCAGACAACTCGGTCGAGGCCAGTAAGGCCTGCACGGAAGTGACAAAGTCGTCTGAAAAGCTAGCGGAGGCCGACAACGGTATGTCGCTGTCGAGCGCCCAATGCTCTGTCTCGAAGCGCCAGCCACTTAAACCCGCCCACCGGGTTAAGGCCTGCCTAAGATGCAGGTCAGTGTGACTGACCGAGAAAAAAGGTCGCGGCGTGGCCGAGGCGTTTGGTTGTGCTGAAGTGCGCGAGCCCAAGACAGGCTTTGCCTCAGGCGTCTGGTGTAGCCGGGCAACCCCACGGACGTCGAACTCAGGCTCCGGAGCCTGGGGGCTGGCTACTGGCCAAGCCGCCACTGCGCTTAATCGTCGCGCTCGCGCTTGTAACCCAGCCGATCGAAACGATAAAGCAGGGTAAACGCCTTCAAGTATTGTGTAAGGACCCTGACGAACATAGCTCAAGACCTGTTCGCCTTGCGCACTAGCACCCAAAATAATCGGCAAAAGTTGCCCCGGCAACCATTGCAGCCAAGTGCGAGAGGAATCCGAGAACACTTGCAGTGGCGCAACGGCGCGATCGCCAGACAGTCGCCAACCAAAGTCGAGTTTGCCGGAGGGGTTTTGGGTGCCGCTCGGTTGTTCGCTCGGCCAGGGACGCGTTGCTGGTCCCATGCATCCTGAGAGTAATATAAACGACAGTAACCACCAGCTACTACGCAAAGTCATGATCTGCTTGTCCGCAAAAATTCAACGAGCCGTCATGTTGAACTTTGCGCGCACATCACACAATTGTGTGACACACGCATAGACGAAAATGACGCATAAAAAAAGAGGCCCTCAGGCCTCTTTTTGTCGCGTTCTATTTATTTATTTCGCGTATTGGCGGCTGGCTTTTTTAAGGTTGGGTCTTGCATCAACGGCCGTGCCTCATCTAGCGCCATTGTGAGTGCGGCCACTGGTGGCGTATTACCCGACAAGGCTGCATCAAACTGACGACTAAGAATTGGCTCGATGCTATGGTAATTACGAGCCCGAAATCCGCGGCTATTTTTGTCGCTGACCTGACGCATCGAATCAACAAGCAAACGAATCCCCGGCACTTTGTCATACAACGAAACGTTAGCAGCCCGATACGCCGCATCAGTCAAGGGTAGATAGCCCGTGCTTTGATGCCAATTGGCAGCGATAACAGGTTTAGAAAGATAGGCCAAGAAAGACACCGTGGCTTTGTCGGCAGGCTTGGTATGGCCCGAGACAGCCCAGAACGCTCCGCCACTCACAAACGGCGCGCCCGCTTTGGGGCTCACCTGATCATAGAACGGCAAAGGGGCCATCCCAAAGCTTAAACCGCGAGTATCAAGCATCTGACCAAGCGCGCCCGAAGTGGTTGTGACGACGGCACACTTATTCTTTGCAAAGAGCGCATCGGCCTCAGTGCCATTGCTATTTTGCGTCAATAACTCAGACCGCTTCCAACTCACCATGATTGACATGTGACGCATGAACACTGCGTCAGCAAGATTAAGGTCGAGTTGCTGCTTGACAGCATCAAGTCCATTGCCGGGCGTCACAAAGAGCGTATTGTTCAGCGGCGCTAGGTTTTCTAGATGGGTGTTGACTTGTTGGCTGATCCCAAAGGGGCACTCGTAGTGGGCTTTATCGCGCAGGGCGAGCAATTGATTTTGCAACTCGGGCCAAGTGCGGGCCGGTTTTGTTGGGTCGAGCCCAGCTTTTTTGTACCCGTCGAGGTTATAAAACATGACAGGGATTTCGGCCATGAACGGAAACGCCAACAACCGGCCCTTCGCGTCACGCATAAATCCTGTGGTCTGAGGTAAAAACCAGTTCAAATCTGCAATCGGATAGAGCTTAAGCAGATCGTAGAGCGGAATAATATTTTTGTGCTGCGCAATCACTTCGGGCGAACGGTTATCTTCGATTTGCACGAGGTTAGGCTTACCCGCCCCCGGCGAGGCCATCGCCGCGGTCGCCTGAGCGCGTAAAGCTGCCTGATGATCAAAGCCCTTGAGCACAACCCTAACGTCGGCTTGCTCGCTATTAAATTGCTTGGTGATTTTTTCAAATTCGGCTTTATTCACCGAACTTAAGGTATGCCAAACCTGTACTTCGATCGGCTCGGCTTTTGCCAGGCCGGCGATCAGACAGCTTGCGCTGGCGAGCACTGCAAAACGTATAAAGACATTCACGCTGTAATTTCCGTTAAAAAGTGTCATGCTCATGTTAAACAGGTCAGTCGCCCCAAAACAGATGGCGCAATCGTGACAACGGCCTTATTTTACTGCGGCAATATCTGCCTCTGAAGTGAACGAGTCTGCAAAAAAAGCCTCATCAGACAAATGACACTGCGCGATAAACTCTCGGCGCGCTGATTCGACCACAATCGGGGCGCCGCAGGCATAGACCTGATAGCCGCTCAGATCAGAAAAATCTTGCATCACCGCACGATGTACAAAGCCCGTGCGCCCGGTCCAGCCATCTTCAGGTAAGGCCTCAGACACCACTGGCACATAGGTGAAACTCTCTAGGGTATTCGCCCACTGCTCTGCCAGCGTATTCATATACAAATCAGCCGGACGACGCCCGCCCCAATACAGTGTGACGGGCCGATGAATCTGGTGGTGCGCCATGTGTTCGATGATTGCTTTAATTGGGGCAAAGCCCGTACCACTTGCAACCATCACAATCGGCAACTGACTGTCTTCGCGCAAAAAGAAAGAGCCAAAGGGCCCTTCAAGGCGCAGAATTTCACGTTCTTTCATGGCGCTCGCGCCAGCGCCAAACACGTGATCTGTAAACAAACCACCACTCAAATGACGCAGGTGTAATTCGAGTGTACTGGCGGCATGCGGAGCGTTGGCCATCGAATAACTGCGGCGTTTGCCGTCTTTCAGAATCACTTCGATGTATTGCCCGGCATAAAAACGAAAGGTTTCGGTCGCTGGCAACTGCAGGGTCAGAATCGCCACGTCAGTGGTTGGACGCTGTATCGCGGTGACGCGCGAAGGAATCTTGCGGATTTGGATATCAGAGGCCAGACGCAATTCGCGCGACTCGATGACAAGATCTGAGGTGGCTCGCGCCTGGCACAGCAAGGTAAAACCCGCGTCAATTTCATCCGCGCTGAGCACTTGCGCCGGGCTTGGCCCCGCCTGAACAGAGCCAGACAGAACTTTAGCCTTGCACGTTGAGCACGCACCGCTGCGGCAACTATAGGGCAACACAATGCCCGCGGCGAGGGCTGCATCAAGCACGCTTTTGTCGCTCTCGGCGGTGAACTGATGCTGACTTGGTTGAATCGTGATTTGAAACGGCATAAGCGCTGTGACCTGATAATGAATCGAAAAAAAGTTAAACCAAGAGTTTACGTTTAAAAAACAGGCGAAAGTACGGGGTCTTTTGCACGCCCGGCGAATAACTTGCCCTTGCGGGCGCGTTTTGACAAATACGAGGCAAGCTCAGCGCCCGTCAACACGTCTTGCACCTGCTTGTTGCGGTAAGTGCCGTTTACGCGCAGACCCGCCTTCGAGATGGGCACGGCTTGGGCTAAGGTGTCGGGCGCATCGATCCCCATCAAAATCGTACCGCGCCCACCCGAGGCCAGCGTCTTAATTTCAGAGGCTTCGATCAAGAGCATGCGACCTCGACTCGATAAAAAAGCGACCTGCCTAGCCATTGCCCACATTGGTACGGGTGGCAATAAGCCATCTTTAGGCTCGAGCGTCACAAATTGCTTACCGGCACGCTGACGACTCGTCATATCTGAGATTTTTGTCACAAACCCAAAGCCCTGCCGCGTGGTCAGTAACCAGGTCGAGTCGGCTTGCGCCGCCACCATGTGTTCGATGCGCGAACCTGCCTCAAGATCAATCATTGAGGTCACTGGAGCCCCATCGCCACGCGCTGACGGCAAGCTTGCCACCGGCACAGAGTAAACCCGGCCATTGTCACCAAAGGCAATCAGCGTATCGGTGCTACGGCACTCAAAGACACCATAGCTCTCATCGCCTGCCTTGAAGGTAAATTGAGCCGTCTCATGCCCATGGCCTTGTCGTGCGCGCAACCAGCCCTTTTGAGACACGATGACGGTTAATGGTTCGTCAACGATTTTGACTTCAAGCACGGCGCGCTCAGCGGATTTAATCAGCGTGCGGCGCTCGTCGCCATAGGTTTTAATATCGGCTTCAATTTCACGAACAATCGTGCGCTTAAGCGCGCTAGGCTGATCAATCAGTTCTTTTAATTTTTCTTGCTCAGAACCTTTGTCTTTTAGCTCTTGCTCGATCTTAAAGCCTTCGAGCCGCGCGAGTTGTCGCAAGCGCATATCGAGAATGTCGTCAGCTTGTCGCTCACTTAACGCAAAACGTTGCATCAAGGCCGCACGGGGCTCGTCGGATTCGCGAATCGTCTGGATCACTTCATCGACGTTCAGGTAGACCAACATACGACCCTCTAGCACGTGGATCCTGTCAGTCACTTTGTCATAACGATACTGGGTCCGGCGCAAGACCGTGTGGCTGCGAAAACCAATCCACTCAAGCAGCGCTTGGCGCAGCCCTTTTTGACGGGGGCGTTTGTCGGTGCCGATACACACCAAATTCATCGAGACGCTGGTTTCCATGCTGGTTTGCGCCAGCAAGGTGTTCACGAGTTCGTCGCGGTCGATACGCGAGGTTTTGGGTTCAAAGACCAGCCGTACTGCAGCATCTTTGCCAGACTCATCGCGCACAGCATCGAGCAAGCCAAGCATTTGGGTTTTGGTTTGCAGCTGTTCGGGCGTCAAGGCCTTTTTGCCAGTTTTGACTTTTGGATTGGTAAGATCTTCGATCTCTTCGAGCACCTTTTGACACGATGCGCCGGGAGGTAACTCGTGCACGACCAACTGCCATTGCCCACGCGCCATTTCTTCGAACTGCCAGCGCGCGCGCGCTTTAATCGAGCCACGTCCGGTTTGGTAGATTTGAGCGATATCGGCCGCGGCAGTGATGATTTGTCCGCCGCCCGCGAAGTCGGGGCCCGGGACCATGTCGAACAAGACCTCGTCAGACAGCGTCGGCTGCTTGAGTAACGCCACGCAGGCTTGCCCGATCTCGCGTAAGTTGTGCGAGGGGATTTCAGTGGCCATCCCAACCGCAATGCCCGAGGCGCCGTTAAGCAACATGACGGGCAAGCGCGCCGGCAACATATCGGGCTCTTGATGGCTGCCGTCGTAGTTGGGAATAAAATCAACAGTACCCTCGTCGAGTTCGTCGAGCAACAAGCGCGCAAAGGGCGTCAGACGCGCCTCGGTGTAGCGCATCGCAGCCGCATTGTCACCATCGCGCGAGCCAAAATTACCCTGACCATCGATCAGCGGATATCGCAAGGTGAACTGTTGCGCCATGCGCACCAGGGCATCATACGCAGCCTGGTCGCCGTGCGGATGGTATTTACCTAGCACATCACCGACAACGCGGGCAGACTTGACGGGCTTTGCGCCTGACTGCAGACCCATGGCCTGCATCGCATACAAAATACGCCGCTGTACCGGCTTTTGGCCGTCGCCTACATCAGGCAAGGCCCGCCCGCGCACCACCGAAACGGCATAGTCGAGATAAGCCTGCTCGGCATAGAGCCCAAGCGTCAGGGATTCACCCTCATCTTTTTGATCAAACAAACCGGGTTGAGTACCGTCAGCCATTTAAATATCAACCTCTGCAAGATTACCTTTGTCTTCAAGCCACGTCCGACGTGCGCCCGATTCGCTTTTGCCCATCAGCATGTCGAACATTGCCGTTGTTGCTTCGGGGCCAAGCGCGCCGTAGGCGACAGGCAGCATACGTCGCGTATCGGGGTTCATGGTGGTCTCCCAGAGCTGGACGGGGCTCATTTCACCGAGCCCCTTGAAACGACTAATGTCCCACGAGCCTTCGCGCACGCCTTCTTTACGTAACTTATCTTGCGTGACGTCAAGCTCGCCCGAATCCAGGCAATAGATTTTGCGGGCGGGTCGTTTTCCCAGTGCGGGCACATCGACCCGAAACAAGGGTGGACGCGCCACATAGACGTGGCCTAACTCGACGAGTCGTGGAAAATGTTTATAGAACAAAGTGAGTAGCAAAACTTGAATATGCGAGCCATCAACGTCTGCATCAGAAAGGATACAGATGCGGCCATACCGCAGGCCAGACAAATCCGGCGTGCCCGTCGGGCTATGGGGATCGACCCCGATTGCCACGGCGATATCGTGGATTTCGTTATTGGCAAAAAGTCGATCGCGATCGACCTCCCAGGCGTTAAGCACTTTGCCCCGTAACGGCAGCACCGCCTGAAACTCTTTATCACGGCCCATTTTTGCAGAACCGCCGGCCGAGTCACCCTCGACTAAAAAGACTTCTGTGCGCGTGACGTCAGACGATTCGCAATCGGTCAGCTTACCCGGCAAGACTGCCACGCCTGAACTTTTACGCTTTTCGACTTTTTGCGCCGATTTTGCACGAGCCTGCGCTTGTCGAATCGCGAGTTCGGTCAGCTTTTTGCCAAACTCGACGTTGCTGTTTAACCAGAGATCAAGCGAGGTTCTCACAAAGCCGCTCACCAGGCGTACCGCGTCGCGGCTATTAAGTCGCTCTTTAATCTGCCCTTGGAACTGGGGGTCAAGCACCTTGGCCGACAGGACAAAGCTGGCGCGTGCAAAAACATCTTCGGGCAAAAGTTTGACGCCTTTGGGCAACAAACTGTGGAGTTCAGCAAACCCTTTGACCGCGCTGAACAGGCCTTCACGCAAGCCTGCTTCGTGGGTGCCGCCCGCTGGAGTAGGGATTAAATTGACATACGACTCGCGCACGACGTTGCCTTCATCGGCCCAGACCACTACCCACTGAGCGCCCTCGCCTTGCGCGAAGCTTTCGTGATCGGCCAAAGCGAACTGTTCGCCCTGAAACATGGGGACACGCAACTCGAGACCCTGCAGCGCCTCTGACAAATAGCCGGCCAGGCCATTTTCATACTGCCAGCTGCGGGTATCACCGGTTTTTTCGTTTGACAGCGTGACTTTGACGCCGGCCATTAAGACCGCTTTGCTGCGAAGCAAGTGCATCAGTTCGTTGAGTGGAATCACTCCAGAATCAAAAAAACTCGCATCGGGCCAGACGCGCACCCGGGTGCCCGATTTTTTTCGATTGAGCGCGGGGGCTAAGGCTAAGGGCTCAAGAACGTCGCCATTGGCAAACGCCATGCGGTGCGCGTTTGCTTCGCGCCAAACCACCAACTCAAGTCGTTTAGACAGGGCGTTGGTGACCGAGACCCCGACCCCGTGCAAGCCGCCCGAAAACGCGTAAGCACCACCACCCTTTTTGTCGAATTTTCCGCCGGCATGCAGGCGAGTAAAAACGAGCTCGACGACGGGCACTTTTTCTTCGGGGTGCAACCCGACAGGAATGCCTCGTCCGTCATCCTCGACGGTGACGCTGCTATCGGCGTGCAGCGTTACTTGAATATGCTTGCCAAAACCAGCGAGGGCCTCATCGGCCGCGTTGTCGAGAACTTCTTGAATAATATGTAACGGATGCTCGGTGCGGGTGTACATGCCAGGCCGCTGGCGCACCGGTTCGAGGCCTTTCAGCACCTGAATCGACGACTCGTTGTAAGACTTAGTACTCAAGAGATCCCCAAACGCGATAAAAGATGCGCCATTTTACGGAAAATGCAAAATCCGACAGGCTGACGACTGAATGCGGCCTGAAATGACTCGCCAAAACCGGGTATTCGAGCCCAACTCGCAGGAAATCGTTTGGCAACAAGTTGTTATTCTGCACAGCCGTTTGCCTACAAAAGCCCGTGAACGCTCAAAAGCCGGTCAGGTTGTGCTTTAATAACGTCAAGTTGTACTGCCATTGAGCAGTTTTGGATCGAAGTAACCGACCCAAAACAACACCGGAACCCCAATCACTTGGCAATGCCG
>CAMBZR010000063.1 GCA_945872285.1 Bordetella parapertussis
ATACGAATTAATGCCAAATGGCGACCAGCTGCGCGATATGCGCAGGTTTTCTGGCTCGTGTCGGTTTGTCTATAACAAGGCGTTGGCACTGCAAAAAGAGAATCATGCGGCGGGCAATAAGTTCATTGGCTACGTGGCCATGGCGGCTAAGCTGCCCACTTGGAAACGTGAAACAGAGACTGCATGGCTGAAAGAAACACCTTCACAAGCGTTGCAACATGCCTTAAAAGATTTAGAAAAAGCTTTCAAGGGTTTTTTTGCAAAACGCACTGACTTTCCACGCTTCAAGAAAAAAGGGAGTGGCGACAGTTTTCGCTATCCTGAGCCAAAACAGATTCAACTAGACCAGAGCAATAACCGTATTTTGTTGCCAAAACTTGGCTGGCTGCGTTACCGCAACAGCCGTAAGGCACTGGGGCAGGTGCGTAACGTCACCGTGAGCCAGTCAGGCGGAAAATGGTTCATCTCTGTTCAGACGCAACGCGAGCTTGAACAACCCTTACCAACAGCCACAACGGCAATTGGTATTGATGTCGGAATCGCCCGTTTCGCGACGTTGAGTGACGGCAGCTATATTGCGCCACTGAATAGTTTTAAGACGCACCGGCAGCGACTCGCGCGCTATCAGCGCCGCATGAGTCGTAAACAAAAATTTAGCAATAACTGGAAAAAGGCGAAAGCTAAAGTTCAGAAGATTCACACCGCTATCGCGCACGCCAGAAAAGATTTCTTGCATCAGACCAGTACCACGATCAGCCAAAACCACGCGCTCGTATGTATTGAGGATTTGCAGGTCAAGAACACGTCACGGTCCTCTAAGGGCAATCGCGAGCAGCACGGCAAGAAGGTCGCGCAGAAGTCCGGCCTAAACCGCTCTATCCTTGACCAAGGCTGGGGTGAGTTTAGGCGACAGCTCGACTACAAAGTCCAGTGGAACGGCGGCATATTGTTGGCTGTACCACCGCACAACACCAGCCGCACTTGCCCGTGTTGCGGCCATGTGTCAAAAGAGAATCGACAGACTCAGGCAAAATTCCTGTGTATCGATTGCGGCTATGAAAATCACGCTGACGTTGTCGGCGCGATCAATGTTTTAGAGCGGGGATACCGCTTGTTAGCCCGTGGAGAGTCGGTGCAGTCAGACCACTCGATGAAACAGGAACCCACCGAAGTGACTCAGGCAGCCTTTGCCTGAGCACCGTAGGAATCCCCGTCCTTTCCGCGCAAGCGGCAGTCATCGACTGAGGGCGGGGAGGATGTCAAGAGCGCGAACGCATCAGCGCTTCGATCTCGTCTGGCGCAACAGGGACTCCGCGCGAGATCAACTCGCAACCCGTTTCGGTCACGACCGCATCGTCTTCAATTCTGATCCCGATGTTCCAAAACTTTTCTGCGATATCTGGCGCAGGTCTGACGTAAAGGCCGGGCTCGATGGTGAGCACCATCCCCGCGCGTAGTTGGCGCCAAGGCCGTTCTTGAGCAGACGCAGGCGGGCTGCGATAGCTTCCAACGTCGTGCACGTCCATTCCGAGCCAGTGGCCGGTGCGGTGCATATAAAAACGTCGATAGGCAGCGGTTTCGAGGGCTTGCTCAAGCGTGCCTTGCAGCAAGCCCTCGTCGAGCAAACCCTGTGTCAGAACGTTTACAGCCGCCTCGTGTCCCACATTGAAGTGATATTGTGGCGATGTTTTTTCGGAGGCCGCGAGTTGCGCCGCCAAGACGAGGTCATATAAGGCGCGTTGAGAGCCTGAAAACCGACCATTTGCCGGAAACGTCCGTGTGATGTCAGAGGCGTAACCATCCAGTTCGCAGCCTGCATCGATCAAGACCAGCTCGCCGTCTTGCAGCACCGAGTTGCCTGCGCGGTGATGTAACACGCAGGCATTGGCGCCGCTCGCCACAATGCTGTCATACGCCACCGACTGAGCGCCGTGTTTGCGAAAGTGATAAAGCAGCTCGGCTTCGAGCTCGTATTCGTGACAGCCTGGGCGCGCGGCCTGCATCGCGAGCACGTGGCCTTGCGCAGAAATCTTGGCAGCTGCTCGCATCGTCGCGAGCTCAGAGGCATCTTTAAGCAGACGCAGCTCGGCCAAGACTTCGCTCAGATCGTGCCACTGCTGCGGCAAGGCGCGGGTATCGCGCACGCTGGCCCGGGCCGCAGTCAGCCAGTCAGTGAGTTGCTTGAGAAGTTCGGGGTGCGCAGGGCGCGATAAGGTACTAAATAAGTTGCGCTGACCAATCAATAAATCCGTCACACGCGTATTGAGGTCCTCGAGTGCGTGAGCTTGATCAAAACCAAAATGGTCGGCGGCAGCCGCGGGGCCCCAGCGCACCCCAGTCCAGATTTCGACCTCAGGATTTTTGTCCTCGCAAAAGAGGATGCTTTGATCGGTATCACCTGCGATGAGTGCCAACCAAGCCCGCGCCTCGGTGAACCCGCTCAGGTAATAAAAATCGCTGTCATGGCGATAGCTGTGATGGTTGTCGCGATTGCGCGTGCGCTCCGGTGCAGTCGGTACGATCGCGATGCCCCCGCCCTGACTGTGCATCCAGGCCAGTACTTGCTGACGACGCAGGTTAAAGCATTCGGGGTGAGGGGTTAAAGCAAGCATAGGGGTATCGCAAGAGTCTGTTGAACTATCGACATACTACAATCTCTGCGTGGCTTCTGTCTGAGAAAGCCTCACTCAATAAGGTTTTGTGATGGATTGGATTGGCTGGCTCGAACCCTGGGAGCTCTCTCCTACGCTGCTGCTGTGTTTCATCACCTGCGGGGTTCTCTTTGTGCGTGGCCAACGGGTGCATCGCGTCAGCCGCACCCGCCAGTGTTTTTTTTGGTTTGGCCTGGCACTGCTGTACCTGTCGCTGCACACGATGCTCGATTACTACGCCGAGCGTATGTTTTTTATGCACCGCATCCAGCACTTGGTGTTGCATCACCTGGGGCCTTTAGTCGTTATGGCGGCCTATCCGGGTCAAGTGTTGCGTGCGGGTTTGCCGCTTGCGTGGCGTCGCAGCTTGCGGCGGTTTAATCAAACCTTGCCGGGGCGCAGCGTAGTCGCCCTGTTGACCAACCCCATTATTGTGCCGGCGCTTTTTATCTTTTTGGTCGTGGTGTGGTTGATTCCTTCGGTGCAGTTTTATTCGATGCTGGATTGGCGCCTGTATCGTTTGATGAACTGGTCGGTGGTGATTACCGGATTTATGTACTGGAATCTGATTCTCGACCGGCGCGTATGCCCGCCTTCGGCGATGTCGCCTGGTGGCCGGGTGCTTTCGCCGATTGTGACGATGGCGCCACAAATGGTGGCGGGCGCCATCATCGCCTTTACTGAGCGCGACTTGTATCCCTTGTTTGATCTGTGCGGCAGGGCCATCCCCATGGATGCGCAAACCGACCAAATGATTGGCGGTCTGACAATGTGGATACCCGCCGCAATGACCGAGGTGATTGGTTTGATGGTGGCATTACGCAACTTGATGCGTTTGTCCGCCAAGGGGCGTTGGGGCCAGTCGACGCGCCAACAGGACGCTCAGGGTGTCAAGTTGTGATACTTGCGCCCAAGCGCGACGTTGGCTCTGAACCAGCCTTCTTTGTTGCCGCAGTCGTAACGCACACCCTCGTAACGATGTGCAAATACGGCTTTTTCTTTCATGAGTGAGGCAATGCCGTCAGTCAGTTGAATCTCGCCGCCGGCGCCAGCCTGTGTCTGTCGAAGGTGCGCAAAAATTCGGGCATCGAGCACGTAACGTCCCACAACGGCTAAGGTAGATGGCGCGACAGCGGGTTTTGGTTTTTCAACGATATGGCGCACACGTTCGGTGCGCGCGCTGACGGGATCGGTTGCCACAATGCCATACTTGTCGGTGTCGCTTAACGGAACTTCTTGTACGCCCAAAATACTGCCTTGGTAGGTCAGGGCCGCGTCAATCAGTTGCCCGATGACCGGGCGATCGGCATCCAGCAAGTCGTCCGCAAGCAGCACCGCAAAAGGCTCGTCTCCGACGATGGGGGCGGCGGTGAGCACGGCGTGACCTAAGCCCAGAGGGGCAGATTGGCGGATATAGATACAACTGACATGCGAGGGCAAGATACCTTGCACAACTGCCAGGAGTTCGGCCTTGCCTTTGCGGGCCAGTTCGGCTTCCATCTCGGGCGCAGAGTCAAAATGATCTTCGATGGCGCGCTTGTTGCGACCTGTCACAAAAATCAAGTCTGTAATGCCCGCCGCAACGGCTTCTTCGACCGCGTATTGAATCAAGGGCTTGTCAATAATGGGTAACATTTCTTTGGGCATTGCCTTGGTGGCAGGTAAAAATCGAGTGCCTAAGCCGGCGACGGGGAACACTGCTTTGCGAACGGGACGCATAATTAATTCCTGAAGGAAAGACCGCATGACTGCGGAACTTAATGAAACTGCCGCTATCATAAGCGCATGAGTCATGACAGTTTAATGAATTCTCTGCAATCGAGATCCCAAAAGTACATCGCGGCGCTAGTAGTGCTGACGCTGGGCTGGCAAAGCGCTTGGGCGCAGCCCTCCTCGGCCCCAAGTTTGGGACCTGCCTCAAGCGCGGATCTGTCGCCGGCGCTTGAGCGACGCCTGGGCGAAGCGATCATGGTTCAGGGCAGGCTCGACGCCGATTACCTCAAAGACCCCGATTTAAGCCAGTATCTGAACGCTATGGGCAAAAGGCTCGCGGCGCAGGCGCCCGGTGGTGCACCGGATATTGAAGTCTTTGGGGTGCGTGATGCCGTCATCAACGCGTTCGCGATGCCCGGCGGCTACATTGGCGTGCACACGGGCCTGATTGTGACCTCCGGGGCCGAGGCTGAGCTTGCGGGGGTGCTTGCCCATGAAATCGCTCATGTGACGCAGCGTCACATCGCGCGAGGCCTGACCCAGCAGCAGCAAAGTGGTTATCTGGCACTTGCGACACTAGCGGCCTCGATCTTAGCCGCGCTCACGCCCGGCGGCGGACAAGCTGCAATGGGTATCGCTGCCTTCGGTCAGGCCGCGGCCATCGAGCAGCAACTTGGCTTTTCTCGCGACGCCGAGCAAGAGGCTGATCGCACTGGCTTTGAGATTTTGCGCAAAGCTGGTTACGACCCCAACGGAATGGCTGTGATGTTTGGACGTCTGATGCAGGCCTCAAACCTGAACGAAGGGCGGGGCGGTGGGGTATATGTTTCAACCCACCCACTGAGCATTTCGCGTATGACCGACATGCAAAACCGGATTCGCCAGTTACCGGTCAAAACTTATCAAGCTTCGGATGAGTTTTGGTTTGTTCGGGCCAAGGCGCGTGTTTTACAGGCGACTGATCCGCGGGCCTTAGTGCAAGCGGTTGAGCAACTGCAAGAAGAGACTCGCATCGACGCCAAAAGTGACCAGAGCCCAAATTTCAGTGCCACTAGGCGCACAGCGGCTTGGTATGGCTTGTCGTTTGCCGCCTTAACCCGCAAAGACTTAAAAACGGCAGCCAGCGCCTTGCAACAAGCGCAGACCGCCATGGCAAACTCGCCTTATCTAGACTTACAGCGTGTCGAGTTAGAGCTCGCTAACCGGCAGATCGCTACGGCCTTAACAAGCGCGCAAGCCGGGCAAAAACGCTGGCCTGAACGACGCGTCTTCGCGCTCAAAGTTGCAGAATGCTTGCAGCTGCAAGGCAAAGACAAAGAGGCCATCGCCTACCTGCAAGAGCAGCTCAAGCGCTGGCCTCAAAGCGAGCCGGATTTTTATAAGATGCTTGGTAATAGCCAAGACCGTTCAAGTAACCCCGTCGCTGCACGTCAGGCGATGGCAGCGTATTACGAGCAGGTGGGAGCCTTGCCCGCCGCGGTGGCCCAATTGCAGCAAGCTCGCACCTTATCGCAAGATTTTTATGTCCAGTCGCAAATCGATGTGAAAATTCGCACGCTCAGCGCAAAAATCGCCGAAGACCGTCGCCTGCTCGAACGTTTTAAGTCTTAGCCAGCACAGCAGATCGGTCTACTTCGCCCCACAACCTCAGGGCGTGGGTGGCACCACAGTTTCAAAAAAACTTGCAATCCGGGTGGGTAGCCAGTTCAAGTGGCCGGGCCAGGCGCCGCTGACAAAGCCCACGTGTCCGCCGAGTGCGGGCTGATGCAAAGTGATCGCGTCGCTGCAGTCGTTTGGCCCGGTCAATGTATGCTCGGGCAAGAAGGGGTCGTTGCGCGCGTTCAACACGAGCGTCGGCACAGTTATTTTTTTTAGCCACGGTTTGCTGGCGGCTTGTGTCCAATAGTCTAGGGCGTCTTTAAAGCCATGCATGGGCGCGGTGTAAGCGTGATCAAATTCGCGTAAGTCGCGCGCTTGACTCACCCTCAAGACATCGATCACGCCTGGATACCTGCGCGCCTTCTCGAGAACTTTTGGCTTCAGTGAGCGCAAAAAATAGCGCGAATAGATTTCACGATTGAAGAGGTTGTCAGACAGGTGATTGCCCGCAGCGACTAAATCCAGAGGGGCCGAAACCGCCGCCGCGGCCAACAGCCACGTCGCGTGTGCCGCATATTCGCCCAAATATTTAAGTAAGGCGTTGCCCCCGAGTGACACACCCATTGCGTGCCAGCGCGCGCCAGGGACCTGCTGGTGCACTGTCTCAAAAATAAAATGCATCTCGGCCGAGTCGCCCGAATGATAAGCGCGCGCCAGACGGTTGGCAAAGCCAGAGCAGCCACGAAAATGCGCGATCACGACGATCCAGCCTTGGGCTTTGAAATAGCTTGCAACCGCTTGCGCATAGCGGCTCTGGCTGCTGCCCTCGAGACCATGGAAAACGAGCAGGGCCGATGTGTGTGCATGGTGGGCGAGTTGCTGCTGTTGGGCTGGCGTGAGCCAGCGAGCCGCCGCCGTATGGCTTAAGGCCACGTCTTGGTCGTGCCTGGTAGGCAACGGCAAGCCTGAAACAGCCCAGTCTAAATCGATAAAATCGCCGTCGGGCGTGTCGTAGCGCGCCCGCAAGAACTTAAGTTTGTTGGTCGGCGCTACACACGCGCCAAACAATGTTTGGCTGTGCCGTTCAGGTAGCCAACGCGGGGCTGGGCAAGGGGTCAGATCAAGAGAGGCCGTCACTTTGACATAGGCTTAGTGCAAAAGTCCGGGCGAGTCGTGTTGTTCAAGTAACCCACTTTGCTCGGGAGCGGCAGAGGCGTGGTGCATGACTAAACGCCAACCCGTCGGTCCTTTATGATAAACGTTGGTGGCGTAGCAGTGGACGACCTCAGTGTGGTCTTGCCCGCGCATGGTGACTTGTTCAATCAGCGAATGCACAGTGCTCATCATGCTTTGTGTACTGATCATTTTGGCGGGCCGAATATGCAAGGGGCCGTTAGACAGAATCTCTTGCCAGGATTCTTTGACCGCAGGCAAGCCCACAATGCGTAAGCCGCCTGGGTGGACGCAGACGATGTCTTCATCTTCGGACCATACTTGCATCAGCCGATTGAGATCGGCGCGTTCAAGCGCCTCATAAAAAGCCAGTTCGGCTTCTTCGGGCGTGGCGAACATCACAGGCATCAGTGTGACCTTTAGTGGCCGTGCACAACGGTACCGGCCGCCAGTTGGTAATGGGTGCCGCAATACGGACAGTTCACCGAGCCGGTTTTGGTTACATCCAGAAACACGCGCGGGTGCATGCTCCAGAGCGGCGCGCGCGGACCGGGGCAATGCAGAGGGAGGTCGGCGGCACCGACTTGCGTCGGCGTTTGATCTTTGCCAGAGGCAGAAGCTTGCGTCATCGTGAATCTCAAAAAATAGTCAATCGTTCAAAGTGTAGCAAGCCCACAGTCTACAATAATTGCCATTTTTTCTGGGGTTGCGTGTGCTTGCGCTTGGGCGGGTGGTGTGGCTCGCACAACCTTTGCTCTAGTGGTTAGCCCTGCTTTTCTGACCGCCTGAAGACCGATCCCGAGTTGAGGGGGCTGACTAGAGTACACTTGTGGGTGTTTCCTTAATTAATTCAATGACTTCAATCTTTCAAACGACTTGACTTCCACTACACAACCAACTGACAAGCCCGCCGTGGCAACGCCAACTTTTGCCGAAATCGGGTTGCACCCGTCTTTGCTGCAAGCCGTGATCGACACGGGCTACACGATCCCTACCCCCATTCAGGCTCAGGCCGTTCCGCTGGCGATGGCGGGACAAGATGTCATGGGAGCGGCACAAACGGGCACGGGTAAAACCGCGGCGTTCACGTTGCCGATTTTGCATCGCTTGATGCCTTCAGCCAACAGTAGCGCCTCGCCCGCGCGCCACCCTGTCCGAGCACTGATTTTGACGCCGACCCGCGAACTGGCGGATCAGGTCGCCGACAGCGTGAGACGCTACGGCAAACTGACGCCTTTGCGTTCAACGGTGGTCTTTGGCGGTGTAGATATCAACCCACAAAAAGAGGCCTTGCGTAACGGTTGTGAAGTGCTGATCGCAACGCCTGGGCGCCTGCTTGATCACGTCGAGCAACGCAATGTCAACTTAGGTCAGGTCAGTATCCTTGTGTTGGACGAGGCCGACCGGATGCTTGATATGGGCTTTTTGCCCGATCTCGAGCGCATTCTTCGCTTGTTGCCAACGCCGCGGCAAACGCTGTTGTTTTCGGCGACGTTTAGTAACGATATCCGCAAACTCGGCCGCACCTACCTCAATAATCCGATTGAAATCGAAGTGGCAGGGCGTAACGCGGCCGCTGATACGGTCACGCAAATTGCCTACCCGATGCCGGGCGATGCTAAACGCGCTGCGGTGGTTCATTTGGTAAAGTCGCGCGGCCTGAAGCAAGTGATCGTGTTTTCGAATACCAAAATTGGCACGGGACGTTTAGCGCGACAGCTTGAACTTGACGGCGTGCGCGCCGAATCGATTCATGGCGACAAAACGCAGGCCGATCGTATGAAGGCACTAGAGGCTTTCAAGGCAGGCGAGCTTGAAGTCTTGGTTGCAACCGATGTCGCCGCGCGCGGCCTAGACGTTGCGGGCGTGCCTTGCGTGATTAATTACGATTTGCCGCGTAGCGCCGAAGACTACGTACATCGCATTGGCCGCACGGGTCGGGCGGGTGCGTCGGGTGAGGCTATTTCGCTGTTCGCGCCAGCCGAAGAAAAGTATTTGCTTGATATTGAAAAGCTGATCAAAACTACGATTGTGCGTGGCACCCTCGAGATCCCGGGTGGTTTGCTGGCACAGCGTTCTTCGTCAGACGAGTCGCGTCCAGGGCGCTCGAGCCACGGCGCTGAGCGCGCTGCGGGTGGTTCTGCCGCGGGGCGTAGCCACAGTCCTCGGGCCAGTCATGGCACTCATGCTACCGAGCGCTCTGACAGAAGCGCGCGGCCCGCCCGCTACGGTGCGCCTGCCGAACCGCTTGATGATTTCTTTACAAAACCTTACCAGCCCTCGGCTGCTTCGGTCGCGGCAGTAACGGCCGCTGCGCAAACGCCCGCGGTGCTCGCCAAAAAGTCCGCTTTGCTCGCTAAACGCCCGGTGGGACTGTTGTTGGGTGCGGCACAAAAAAAGTCTGACTAAAACGTTGCGGTTTGCCTCAAGCGCCGTCAAAGACTTTGCGCTTGGCTGCGCGGGTTAAGACTGCAGGCTTAGGTTTTGCAGTTGTGCCAGTAAATCTTCTGGCAAACCTGATTTTTGCGACGGCCCTGCGACCTGCATGGTCTGGATCAAGCGGTTTAAGTGTTCGATGTGTGGCAGCAGCGTTCCCATAAAACGGATCTCGCCGTTTTGCATAATGCCAAGCGTCGGAAAATTCTCAACATCCTCATCGCCCAGCAGCTCGGGGTAGTCTTCGATGTCGACCCAAATCAGGCAGGTCTGTGGGTGTTGTTGAGCCAGCGACTCAAACTTTGTTTGATAGGCTTTACAGGCATCGCACCACGCCGCGCAGAAACATAGCACGACCAAAAGGTCGGGCGTCTCGAGGACCTTGGCCAGAGTTGGCGAGTTTGGAAAATAAACGCTCATTTCGACATAAAATATCAGGGCTAGCAACGGTCTGTTCACCTATGATAGCCTCGTTTACGCGATTTCAAGAAAAGACTCATTTCAAACGCTTTTCGGTCGTGTCTTCGCTCACCAGGAAACTCTCGCCTTGACTACACTTTCGCCTGCGGCGTACTCGGCCGGTTTGTCTGGTGTAGGCGAGGCCTTTGGTCGAGCCATCGTGTCGCAATTTCATCCGCGAATGCTCTTCGCTTTGTTGATGCCGTTTTTAATTGTGTTGGGTGCCGCAGTGGTGCTGCTTTTTGTTGCGCTTGGCCCACTCACCGACTGGCTCAATCGGCAGATCACCGACTCAAACTGGCTACTCGCAGCCAACGAATGGCTGGTGTCGCTGGGCTTATTCTCTTTGCTTTCTGCCAAAACTTGGTTACTGACGATGGCGGCAGTGTTGGTGTTATTGCCGGCATCGGGCATCCTCGGTCTGGCCGTGGCTGCGGTGTTTGTCATGCCTATTGTTGTTTCGCATTTGTCGCGTCACCGCTTCCCCGATATTGCACTTAAAGGCGAACACGCGTTTGTGGTCAGTGTCTGGAACGCGCTCTGGGTCAGTGTGGTCTTTTTGCTGGGCTGGATCTTGACCTTGCCTTTCTGGCTGTTTCCGCCTCTTGGCCTGTTGGTCTCGCTTTTGTGGTGGACTTTCGCCTTTTCGCGCATGATGCGAATTGACTCAATTGTCGAGCACGCCAATGCGATCGAAAGAAAAATCTTGTTAGAACGCCACGGTAAGGGCTTTTGGCTGATTGGTTTTTTCTGTGCGCTTTTGAATCTGTTGCCCCCTGCCTGGGTATTTTTGCCTGTGTTCTCGGGTTTGGTTTACACCAACTACGGACTAGAGGCCTTACGACGGTTGCGCGGCGAAAAAACCCTTGAGATGTAAGTTTTTGCCCTGAATAGTCTTGATTTTGACCAAGCTGCTTACGCCTGAAATAAGGTAGCACCCACGTTGCCGCTCAGAGCCCTCGCATTTGTGCTGAAATATCGAACATCCTTATTTTTGATTGACCCCATTTTTCTGGAAACAACATGTCTGCCTCTCAAGACAACGCGCGGTTTGGCCTCATTATTGTCGGCGATGAAATCCTGTCGGGCCGCAGGCAAGACAAGCACATGTCTAAAGTGATTGAGCTACTCAGTGCGCGCGGTTTGCAACTGTCCTGGGTTGAAATCCTGTCTGACGACCGTGCGTTACTCATTGCGGCGCTTGAGCGCAGCTTTGCTTCGGGTGACATCGTCTTTAGTTGTGGTGGCATTGGCGCAACCCCTGATGACCACACCCGCCAGGCTGCAGCTGCGGCGTTAAAACTGCCGTTGGCTTTGCACCCGTTTGCCGCCGAACAAATCGGATTGCGGGTGGCCGAAACGGCAGCCAAAGGACAGGGTAATCCTGATCTCAATGCACCCGAAAATCAACAGCGTCTGCAGATGGGTTATTTTCCGCAGGGTTGCGAAGCCGTGGTCAATCCGTTTAATCGGATTCCCGGTTTTTACATTTCAAAGCACACTTTCGTGCCTGGTTTTCCGGTGATGGCCTGGCCGATGCTCGAGGCGACGCTCGATAGTCGCTACGCGCACTTGCATCATAAAAATCAACAGATCGAGCACTCGTTTTTAGTCTACGGAATGCCCGAGTCGCGCATCACCCCCGCGCTTGAAGCGCTCGAGCAAAAATGGCCTGGTGTGCGGGCGTTTAGTTTGCCCTCGGTCGGTGAGGGGGGTGGGGTGCCACATATCGAGTTAGGGGTAAAGGGCGACCCTGAGCCAGCTGCTTGTGCGCTAGAGTTTTTGCGGGCTGAGGCACTGCGCCTGGGCGCACGTTACGAACCGGGTCCAGCTAAGTAGTTAGCGACCGCTAAGCTTGTCTGCCGCAAGATCTCGTAGTTTGACGCGCTGAAACTTTTGCCCGTTCGCGCTGGCGGTGGTCGGAAACTCGTCGACAAACCAAAGATGGGCCGGAATTTTGAAAGCAGCCAGTGTTTTTGCGAGGCTCTTTAAAATGTCGGCGGCTTCGGGAGGCTTGCGTTTATTTTTTGCGATCGCAAAGGCGACCGCGCGCGGCTGTCCGTTGATTTCGATCCCCACGACTTGAGCGCCTTCGATTTCGGACTGAGCAGCTAATACGTGTTCGATCTCGGTGGGATCCACCAAAAAGCCACCTAAGCGCATGGTGTCGCCCATTCGCGCTTGATATACAAAACTTCCATCGCCCCGCAGGTAACCCAGATCGCCTGTTTTAAAGTAGCCGTCTGTTGTGAAGGCGTGGGTGGTGGCCTCGGGGTTGTTGTAATAGCCTTTGAACAGTGTGGGCGAGTGAATCTCGATTTCGCCCGAAACGCCTGGTGCGCAAAGTGCCAGACTGTCGGGGTCGCGTACTCGTACCGACGCCAGCGCGCCCGCTGCAGGAGTGCCCCCGCCAAGCACTCGTTCTTCAAGCGCAAGGTCAGAGCGTTGCGCCGAAAATAAGGAATGCACCTCGCTTGAGCCATAGAGCCCGTGCATCGGAAAGCCGCGAGGAATCAATTCTTGCGCGAGTTCGATAAAACGTGCACTGAACGCGGCAAAACCAAAGAGCTTGAGTGACTGAAAGGAGACAGCCTCAGAGTTGTGTTCGGCAAAGCGTCGAAGCATTTCGTCGCTGCCAAAAATATGTGTAATTTGATGTTGCCTGATTAATTGACTAGCCAGGTCGACATCAAAAAAATCCATCAGTACTACGGGCATTTTGGCCGCGATGGCGGCTAAGGCACTGTCTAGGCCATACACGCCGCACAAAGGCAGGGCGGTCAGGAGTGCGTCACCAGTCTCGCCAAAGCGATAGCCCTGTGCAATGTGTCGCACGTGTTCGCTCAGTGTTTTTTGTGTGTGCACCACGAGCTTAGGGCCTTTAGTGGTGCCTGAGGTCGTAAAAAAAATAACAGGTAGATCTTCAAGCTCAGGCGACTGCGTGTGGTTTGGTTGGCTGCTTGCAGCGCGGGTCCTTGGCGCAAGCCTTGGAACAAAATGGAGTACAGGCCGTTCGAGTAGTCGAGCCGGCGTCAGGTCATCGGAGTCGACGACTATGATTTTTTTGAGTTTTACCAGCGTGCTAGCGTCAACACCTTGAATCACTTCAGCAAAATCAATTTTTCTAAAATTGAGTTGCAGAATTAAAAAACTTGCGTGCGAGTTCGTCAAAATATAGTGAACTTCGTGACTACGATATTTTGTATTGACCGCAACAAGTGTAGCGCCCAGGCGCGCGAGCGCGAAAAAAATCGCCAGCCATTCGACGCGATTGATCAACCATACGGCAACGTGCGTACCAGTCTTGACACCTTGCTCTGCGAGCCAAGCCTGTGTGTCTTGTACAAGCTGGTCAAATTGAAGATAAGAGATATGCTGATCCTCTTGGATCAGCATTGTCGCGTCTGGTGTTTGGCTTAAAGGCTGTTCATAGACAGAGTGCAAGGTGCACAACTGCGACATGTCAATAGAGTTCCATGAGGTCGGCGTTATTGCTAAAGGCTTCGGGGGTGCCTTCTCGAATCAGCTGGCCAGACTTCATGACGATCACGCGATCTGAAATTTTTAAGGCCTCGCGAATATTTTGTTCAACGATCAAAATCGACATCTTGCGCTCTTGCTGTAAGGCCCGTAAAGGCCCGGCTAAGTCTTGAAAGAGCTTTGGCGCTAAGCCGATTGAGGGTTCGTCAAGCAGCAGACAGCGCGGTTGACTTAACAGCGCACGACCTAGCGACACCATTTGTTGCTGACCGCCCGAAAGCGTGCCAGCACGCTGTGTATAAAACTTTTTGATCATGGGTAGTACGCTCATCACCCAGTCGAGCCGCGCCGCCTGTTCGCCCACGGCGATACCATTGGCCCAAAAGCCCAGTCGCATGATCTCGGCGACGGTCAAGCCTGGGAACACGCCGCGACCTTCTGGCACAAGGGCAATGCTCGCAGCATTCATCCCACGCGGATCGGGTTTGTTTACGACCTTGCCCTCGAGTGTGATGGTACCTTCGGCCAACGGCACAAGTCCAAACAGCGCTTTTAAAAGTGTCGATTTTCCCGCACCGTTGTGCCCGATCAGGCACAGCACCTCGTTGTAGCCCAAACTGACATTGAAGTTTTCAAGGACAGGTCTGCCGCCATAACCGACACGCAGATTTTTGGCCTCGATAAAATTAGCCGCGGTCATGCGCGCTCTCCAAAATAGATGGCTGCAAGGTGTGGGTCTTTTAAGATATCTTCAGAGCTACCTTGAGCAAGCAACTTGCCTTGATCCAAAAACGCGACGCGATCTGAGAGTTGAATAACAATATCTAGGTTATGTTCAATGATACAAATGGTGATACCGCGCTTGGCGTAAGTGCGCAACAGGGTGACAAAGCGTTCGAACGAACGCGGATCAAGACCTGAGGCAGGCTCGTCGAGCAGCCAAAGTTTTGCCTCACTGGCCATAATCCGAGCAAGACTTAAAAATTTTCGTTCAGCGTAGGCAAGATCAACCGCGCGGTCGTGACGTTTATCGAGTAGTTTTGTCTCGTTCAGAATTTCAGTGACGCGTTGCTCGGCGGCTTCGCGACCACTTTGCCAGAGCCAGCTACTGCGTTCCATGACCGTCATGATATTTTCTTCGACAGTCATTTGACTGTACAGGCGCAAATCCTGAAAGGTACGTGCGATCCCTAAGCGGGCGACTTGCCAGGGCTCAACGCCCTTGAGCGATTTACCCAGCCAGTGTATTGTGCCACTGGTTGGCATTAGATGACCGGTAATTAAATTAAATAAGGTTGTCTTACCCGCACCGTTTGGCCCGACTAGTGTCGTGATGACCCCGGCGGGTAAATCAAGCGTCACATCATCAATAGCTTGCAGACCGCCAAAGTTTTTATTGACGTTTTTAATTTCTAGCAAGATCTCTTGCGAGGCAGTTGTTGTTGTCATGCTGATTTCTCTTTGCTGCGACCGCCAACTAGGCCGCCTGGGCGAAACATCATCAAGAGCACCATGGCTAAGCCATAAATGATTTGCTGAATCGCGCCAAGTTCGGTCGGAGGCAAAAAGGGCAAGTAAGTCAGCGCTGCGGGCAAAGACATCAGTAGCGCGGCGCCCACAATCGGCCCGAACAAGGTGCCTGTGCCGCCAATGATGACCATTGCCATTAAAAGAATTGAGGTCTCGAGCACGAAGCTTTCGACGTTGATAAAGCTGATGTAAAACGCATAAAGTGAGCCGGCGATGCCCGCCAACCCAGCGGCAACTGCCACTGACAGGGTCTTGACCGCGTTGACATGCTTGCCATAAGTTTGTGCGGCTGATTCGCTGTCACGAATCGCCATCAGGCTTCGGCCAAAGCTGCCGCGCACCAACAGGGCAGTGATCCCGACGACGATGCCGAGCACGACCAAAGCAAGAATTAAAAACGCCGTGTCGTCGTTAAAGGTATACCCCCAAAGCTTTGGGCGCGGGATGCCAATCATGCCGCCCAAGCCACCTGTGATGGATTTCCATTCAGAGAAAATGGTGACACCAATCACTTGTAAGCCCAGCGAGGCCGCTACAAAATACTCACCTCGCACGCGTAAGGCGGGAAGCGCAAGCGCCATTGAGAGCACAGCCGAGATCGCGGCTGAAGCTGCCATGCAAAGCAAGAGCGAGTCAGACGCGTGCATTGCGATGTAGGCCGTGGCATAAGCGCCCACGCCAAAGAAGATGGCGTGTGCCAGCGAAAAAATACCGGCATAGCCCATAATAAAATTTAAGGTCAAGGCCAAAATCGCATTGATGCAAAACAGTACGGCAATATTTTGAAGATAGGCAATCATATGATGTTCTCCTTTAGGACATAACCGCGCGGCCGTACACACCACCGGGGCGGAACAGGATGAACAAGAACAGAATCACAAAGGTGACGGCTTCGCTCCATTGCGGATCAATCACGGCTAAACATAGGTTTTCGGCCATCCCTAAGATGAGGCCGGCCAGCGCCGCACCACGTAAGCTGCCCACGCCCCCGACAATGGTCGCGGCGATACTGATGAGCATCACGTGGTTGCCCATCGCTGGGTTCAGGCCCGACGTGGCGGCCGTCAGAATGGCAGCGGGTACAACCAGAATCGAACCAATTAAAAAGACGTATTGCGATAGTAGACGCGGCGTGAGCCCATAGACTTCAATCAGGTTTGGGTTTTCACCCAACGCCCGCAGGGCAATACCGAGACTCGTTTTCGTTAATAACCACTGCAGTGCGATAAAAAATATTAAGGCGCAGGCAATAACCACAGCAGCAATCGGCGCAACATACAGCCCGGACATCACCTCAAGACTTTTGCTCAAGGGGGTTGACACCGTGACTGCACCACGGCCAAAGATCATCCCGATCAGGTTTTGTATGATGATGGCCATGCCAAACGAGGCGACAAACACGGTAAAAAATGAGCCTTCGTGGCGCTGAATAATTGCGTAGACATAGCGGTCAAGCAGCACGCCGAACAAGCTGGCTGCAAAGGTGGCCGCAAGCGCCGCCACCGGCCAGCTCAGGTGCATGACTGAATAGCATTCATAAAAAATATAACCGGCAATCGTAAAGGTTGCCCCATGCGCCGCGTGAAAAATCCGGGTCATGCCAAAAATCAGCGAAAACCCGGCTGCAATCAGCGCGTAGAGCGCGCCGGTTTGCAGGCCGTTAATAAAAAGTTGCGTAAACAGCATGAGGCAATATCCTAAAGCAAGCTAAACCGAGGAAAACTTATTTGCCTGCTGAGACCACTTTGGTGTTGCCGTCGCCAACGATTTCATTAATTTGGATCGGGGCTTTGACTGTGCCATCTTCAGAGAACGAAACGGTTGCGCCAACAAATTCAAAGGTCTTGGTGGCTTTGCGTTGAGCAAGCAAGTTTTCGCCGGTGACGGGTTTACCTGCTTTCTCGAGAGCGGAGGCCAGCTCAGCAAACGTTAAAACGGCGTTGTAATAGTTCACCACGTAGGCGCCTGGCTCTTTGTTGTACTTAGCTTTGTAGTCAGTGACCACGCGTTTAGTCAGAGGGTCATCACGCGTCAGGTTCAGCTGTTGAGCTGAAAAATAAGCACCCTTTGCTTCGGGTAAAGATAGGACAGAGGGTGTTGAGAACGCTGAATAGCTTGCAAGCGGCTGGCTGATGCCGTTGTCGCGCAATTGCTTAATCAACTGAACTTGTTGGTTGCCATAAGAGGCGATATAGACGACATCAGGCTTGGTGTCGCGCACGCGAGCCGCGATTCCTGAAAATTGTTGCGCCGAGGGCGGAATCGAAAAGTTACCCACCATTTCGCCACCCGCGGCTTTGACCTCGTTGGTGAGTTCTGTCAGAAGCGACTGGCCGATCGGGTCGTCGACATAAACCATGACAACACGCTTAAAGCCTTTTTCTTTGACCAAGAAAGGGGCCATGGCGCGCACTTCAAAGTTGGCTAAAGGAATGGTGTTCCAGAAGTATTCGCCCAGCATTGCGAGGTCGGGGCCGACGCCACCGCCATTGACCATCACGGTTTTCGTACGCGCGCCGACCGGCGCGACGGCCTTAGAGACCCCAGTGAAGGCCGTCAGGGCGTACGGAACTTTTGACACGTTAACCAGCTTGGTGGCCGCAGTCACGCCTTGCGCGGGCAGCGCCTGGCTATCTTCGTAAATCACCGACAAGGTGCCAGATAACTTTTTGTCGGCGTTGATGTGCTCAATCGCTAAGTTGACGCCCGTGCCAAAGACCTGGCCGTATTCGGCATTCGCGCCACTCATCGGAAAAATTGCACCGATTTTGTAGTCTGCGGCTGCAGCCGGTAGGGCCCAGACAGCCTGAATAAGGGTAAGCCCTAAGATGAGGTTTTTCATGAGATTGCTCCGAGAGTGCTGTGAGCAAAGCGTGCAAGAGGCAAGCCTGATCACAACGGTTTTTATTTTACGTTTTTGCTACGAACGATTCACTCGCCGCATTCTTTCAGGATTTTGCTTCCCTGTCCAATGACATGAATAGGCGTTAGTCTGTATTGCTTATTTAGCTGTTCAATGTTGCGCGGCAGCATGAAGCATGCGCGCACGTAAATTTTTCTTGTCGACTTTATTTGTGCTCGCGATACGGGGCAGAGCCTCGATAAAAATAATGGACTTAGGTTTTTTATAACTTGCGATTTGCTGTCGACAGTGCTCGATCAACTCTTGCGAGTCGGGCTGTTGTCCGCGGCAGACGATAAAAGCCACGACGGCTTCGCCCCAGGTTTTGTCTGGCGCACCCACGACGGCGACTTCAAGCACCAAGGGGTGCGTCAGGAGCGCCTCTTCAACCTCGCGCGAATAAATGTTTTCGCCACCCGAAATGATCATGTCTTTTTTTCGGTCGACTAGAAATAGAAAATGCTGAGCGTCAAAGTAGCCTAGATCGCCGGTGTAGCACCAACCGTCTCTGAGCGCCTGGTGTGTGGCGACAGAATTGTTCCAGTAGCCTTGCATGGTGGCGTCTGACAAGATGGTGATTTCGCCGACTTCGTTGGTGCTGCAGGGTGAGCCATCGTCTTTGCGCAGTACGATCTGACAACCAAAGTAGGGCTGACCAGCTGAGGCCAGACGCTTGATGTCGTGTGGCTTACCCTCTAGCATGTGTTGATGCTTATAGAGGCAAGTGCCCAGCATGCTTTCAGTCATGCCATAGACCTGCATAAAGATCGGCCCAAATTGCTGGATTGCCCGCTTGAGCAGTGGCACTGGCATCGGTGCAGATGAATAAATCACGGTATGCAAACGGTTCGGTTGGTTGAGCTGCTCGCTTGGTGCGTCAAGCAGCGTTTGAATCATAATTGGAGCCAAGAGCGCTGTTGTGATCGGTTGCTGAGATAGTGCCAATAAGACTTGGCTGGCGTCAAAGGCGCGGTGCACCGCAACGGCGCCACCGGCCCAGGCATATGACAAGTAAATACTGAGCGCACCCAAGTGGTAGAAAGGCATCACAAGCAAGGCACAATCTTGCGGGCTCGCGGCAAAGATATTGGAACAACTCTTGGTCTGCTCAAGCTGCCCGCGTTGGCTGTGCATCACCCCTTTTGGTTGGCCGGTCGTGCCGCTGGTGTAGACCAAAAAGATGGTGTCCTGCTCGCGTGCGATTAAGGCGGGTCGGGTCGATGCAGCTTGGCTGATTAATTGTCCGTAGTCTTTGTAAGCGTTGGTCAGAGTGTGGGTTGGCGTACCGATGCAGATGAGAGCTGGAAGCGTCGTTAGGCTCGCGCAGATCTCTTGTACTCGCTCGGCGTATTGTGCTTCAAAGAGCCATACGCTTGGGATACTATCTTGAAGAATATGCACTTGCTCACGCGCACTGAGTCGGTAGTTGAGCCCAATGCAGGTGAGGCCAGTCAGCCCGGCGGCCGCGATCAATTCAAGTGTTTCGATACAATTTTGTGCCAAGATCGCGACGCGGTCTTGCCGGTGCAAGCCTAATGACAGTAGCGCATTGCCCAGTTGATAGGCGCGCGCTAATAGCGTCGTATGTGTGACTTCATGGTCGTTGAAGTAGATTGCAGTCTGATCGCCAAAGAGCGCAGCATTTCTTTCAAAGATTTCGCCTAAGATCACAAGATGCCTTTGTTATTGTGTTGAAGTAAACATTTGCGTTGAACTGAGAAACTCTAAGCTTATGATACCGTTTGCCGGCTGGCTATACAAAGATGTCAGTTTCTCGGCTCGATGATAAAAAATAAAGGCCAGTCAGAG
>CAMBZR010000064.1 GCA_945872285.1 Bordetella parapertussis
TTCCAGCCTGTGCCACCGTATTCTTTGGGCCAACTCGGCGCACCCCAGCCGTGATCAGTCAACGTATTGTGCCAAAACACAAACTCCTCGCGCGTGACACGGTGGTGTGCAAACGCTTTTGCACGCAGCGCAGCGGGTACTTTAGCGTGAACAAAATCTTGCACCTCTTTGCGAAAGGCGCGTTCTTCGGTGGTCCAGGTCAGATTCATAGGTTTTCTCCTCGATACGCCATCTTAACGCCCCGACTCCGTCAGGGAATCTCGGATTTTGGAAGACTGCGTTCTAGAAGCCCAAATGCACCTACAATCGTGCGATCACTGTCTAAACAATGTCTGAGGAGTCACTCATGAAAACCCTAATTCGCGCCTGCGCGCTCGCGGTTGCAGCGTTGGGGCTAAGCGCCCCCGTCATGGCAGCCTGGCCCGAAAGGCCCATCACCCTGATTGTGCCTGCGGCACCAGGCGGCACAACAGACATCACGGCCCGCTTACTGAGCGAAAAGCTTGGGGCGGCTTTAGGCACAACGGTTGTCATTGAAAATCGCGCGGGTGCGGCCGGAATCATCGGCACACAGGCGTTGTTGCGCTCAGCGCCTGACGGCTACACCATCGGCTTTGGCAACATTGGCCCAAACGGTATTAACTACAGCCTCTATAAAAATCTTCCCTATAAGTCGACTGACTTTGCACCAATTACTTTGGTGATTTCAGTACCAAATATTTTAGTCATCAATAGCAAGTCGCCCTACAAATCGGTTAAAGAACTCGTCGACTCGATCAAGAATGACCCCAAGGGAAACTATTCCTATGGTTCGCCCGGTACGGGGCAATCGCCCCACATGTCATCCGAGATGTTTTCTCAGCGTACAGGCTTGACGCTCACTCACGTACCCTACAAGGGGATGGGGCCTGCCGTTGCGGCGCTGCTGGGTGGGCAAGTGACCTTTGTCTTCGACAACCTGCCGAGTTCAATCCCCTTTATTCGCTCTGGGCAGTTTCGCGCGTTGGCCATTACGGGCGAGCAGCGCTCGCCACAATTGCCTGACGTCCCCACCATGGCCGAGGCTGGTATCAAAGACATGGTCGTAACCGCTTGGTTTGGTTTCGTTGCGCCGGCCGGAACGCCTGCTGACGTCATCAATAAAATCCAACAAGCGACCAAGAAAGTGCTTGAGATGCCTGACATCAGGCTACGCTTTGCCGACATGGGCGGCACGCCTGGCGGCGGGACACCGGCAGAATTCGGCGCCTTCATGGACAAAGAACAAGCCAGCTGGAGAAAAATTGTTGAAGCGGCCAAGCTCCAGTTGGATTAGGCATGCCCAGATGTACCGGGGCGCACAAACCCTCGCGAAAAAACAACGCGCCCCGTGCCAGATCGGATAAGCTCACTCTTATCGGACGACACTCACCAACAAAGGAAACTCCATGCTTCAGAGACAAATCTTGCGAAGACTGCGTCACGCGCTAAGCGTAGGCGCCTTGGCCTTAAGCAGCGCGGTGCTAGCACAAAGCACAGCCACACAACCTATCACCTTGATCATTCCGTATCCGCCTGGTGGCAGCGCAGACATGTTGGCACGCCCGATGCTGCCCGACTTACAAAAAGTGTTAGGCCAAACCATTGTGCTGGATTACAAAGGTGGTGCTGGCGGCACGATCGCCACAAGCGCGCTCGCCCGCGCGAAGCCCGATGGCCAGACGATTATTCTGATACTCACTGCGCACGCGATCAACGACGCGCTTTACCCAAAGCTACCCTATGACACGCGTAAAGATTTTGCGCCTGTTTCACTAGTCGCAACCTTACCGCTCTTGGTGGCCGCGCCCCTGAGCTCGCCCTTCAACACAATCCCTGAGCTGATCGCCTACGCCAAAGCCAACCCAGACAAGCTGTCTTATGCCTCTGCGGGCAATGGCAACACCAGCCACCTGGCAGTCGAATTATTTAAAACACAAACTGGCACAAAGATGGTTCACATCCCCTACAAGGGGAGTGGGCCCGCAGTGATTGCCATGTTGGGGAATGAGGTGTCGTTTATGTTTGACAGCATCTCAACTTCGTTTCAACAGGTCAAGGCAGGAAAACTTAAAGCGATTGCGGTCAGCAGCCTGACCAGAGCCGAAATTTTGCCAAACACGCCGACCATTGCCGACACTTTGCCCGGCTTTGACGTGACCGTCTGGTACGGCATCCTCGCCCCTGCCGGCACGCCTGTCGCAATCGTTGACAAACTCAGCCAGGCGTTTGCAACGGTTGCTAGCGATAAAAAAATCAAGGCCCAACTTGCTGAAAGTGGTTACGCTACCTTAGGCACAACCCCTGCTGCCTTTGGCAAACATATTGACGCCGAGCTGACAAAGTGGAGCAAAGCGGTCAAAGACTCAGGCGCGACCATCCAATAGAAACTCAACAAAAACAATAAACAGGTACGCAAACATGAATGCACCGCTAAGTCACACACAGTTTAAAAATCGCTTTGCGCAGCAGACCCTCAGCTTTGCAACACGCCTGCTGGGCGGCCTGGCCGTCGCAGCCAGCCTGGGCACCTGCGCCCTCGCCCAAACCAACTGGCCCGAGCGCCCCATCAAACTCATTGTTGGCTACCCGCCGGGCGGGCCGGTTGACGTTACAGGGCGCACACTTGCTCGGTTTTTAAGCGAGCAGCTTAAGCAGTCTGTCGTCGTTGAAAATCGCGCGGGCGCCGGCGGCATGCTCGGTGCAGATGTCACGGCGAAAGCGGCACCCGACGGTTACACCCTAAACTTTATTGCCAGCCCAACAATGACGATTTCACCAATCGTTCAACGCACTAAACTATTTGATCCTCTCCAGGATTTCACAATGCTCGGCTCGGTGGTGATTTACGCCAATGTGTTGTTGGTTGGGCCGCAAACCTCCGCTAAGACCGTCGCTGAGCTCACCGCTTACGCCAAGGCCAATCCAGACAAAGTCTCTTTTGGCTCGGCTGGGGTTGGCAGTTCCAACCACTTATCAGCAGCGCTTTTGGCGCAATTAACCGATACACCCATGCTCCATGTGCCGTATAAGGGTAACTCGCCCGCCATGATGGATGTGATTGGCAGCAAAATTACGTTTATGTTTGATGCCATCGGCACGGGTAAAGTCTTTGCCGAAAACGGACAAGCGCGCGCGTTGGCGGTAACCTCAAAAGAGCGTAATCCAAGCCTGCCCAATATCCCAACAATGATCGAGGCGGGCATTGCAAACTACGAGGTTGTAGGTTGGTTTGCCGTCGCCGGGCCTAAAAAAATCCCACCTGAAATTGTTGTAAAACTTTCAAATGCAATCGACGTCGTCAAACGCGACGTGGCCTTTCGTAAGGCGGTCGAAGATGGTGGCTACACCGTCGATCAGGCCAACCCCAAAGAACTTACCGAGCGCGTTGTACGCGAATATAAAATGTGGGAAAACGTCATTATTAAAGGTAAGTTACAACAGGATTAAGTGACTTAGCATTGATTCATCGTCTCATCATCACCCCTCAAGGCTTGCACGTGAACACCACCGCCACCACCTCGACTCTGCAGCACCTTTTAGCTCAAACCCGCATCCCAGTGATCGGCGCGCCAATGTTTCTCGTATCAGGCACTGACCTAGTCGTCGCGCAGTGCACGGCGGGGGTAATTGGTACGTTTCCAACCTTGAACGCACGCCCGCAAGAACAGTTGCCGGTGTGGCTGACCGAAATCAAAACGCGGTTAGGGGCTTACAAAGCGCAACATCCAAAAGCGATCGTGTCGCCGTTTGGCGTTAACCTGATTGTGCACCCCTCAAACCCGCGCTGGGAAGGCGACCTTGAGATCTGCGCGCAACACGAGGTGCCCATTTTTATTACCTCGTTACACGCTCCAAACACGGTGGTTAACCGCGTGCACCCATACGGCGGCATTGTGTTGCACGACGTCACCAACGCTCGTCACGCGCGCAAAGCGATTGACGCAGGTGTGGATGGCCTGATTCTGGTGGCAAGCGGGGCCGGTGGTCACGCCGGCACACTCAATCCCATCGCGCTGGTCAACGAGATTCGTAGTTTTTACAAGGGCCCGCTTATTTTGTCTGGCTGCATTTCTCACGGCAAAGATATTTTGGCCGCGCGCGCACTGGGTTGCGACTTTGCCTACTTGGGTACGCGCTTTATTCCCACGACTGAATCAATGGCGCCTGATCGTTATCAAAATATGGTGATCGAAGCGGACGCCGCCGAGATTTTATATTCTCCTTACTTTACTGGCGTGCCGGGCAATTATTTAAAAGCCAGCATTATCGCCGCCGGGATCGAGCCCGAAGACGTGCTTGCAGCCAAAGTGGGCGGCGCCGTCACCTTGAACAAAGACTTGCGTCCTAAAGCCTGGAAAGATATCTGGGGTGCTGGGCAAGGGGTAGGCGCCATCGACACCATCTTATCGGTGCGCGAACTCGTCGATCTACTAAGCACGCAATACGACCAAGCCAAGCGCGACGTACTGCGTTAACCCCGCAGCTTGTCCGCTTGGGCTCGGGTTTGAATCAATCGTCTGCCTTGATGTTGGCGCGTTTAATAATCTCGCCCCATTTTGTGATTTCGTTGGCCAAAAACGCCCGAAACTCTGCTGGCGTGTTAGGCGCAGGCTCGGCACCTGCAGCCATGAGTGCCTGAACGGTTTTAGGCTCAGACAACACCTGTTTCATATCGGCACTGATACGCTGCACCGTTTCAGCTGGCGTGCCTTTGGGCGCAAACACCCCTGTCCACGAGTAACCCTCATAGCCGGGCAGGCCCGAGGCGTCGATCGTGGGCAGCTCAGGAAAAAAAACAGAAGGCGTTGGGTTGCCAACCGCCAGTGCGCGAATCTTACCCGACTTGATAAACGGCAGAGCTGAGGTCGCGTCTGCAAACATCAACTGCACTTGACCGCCAACAAGATCTTGCATCGCAGGCGCACTGCCTTTGTAGGGAATGTGCTGCATTGTGATTCCCGCCATACTTTTGAACAACTCACCCGCGAGGTGCGTACCGCCACCCGTTCCGGAAGAACTGTAAGATAACTTGCTAGGATTAGCTTTCGCGTAAGCGATTAATTCAGCAACGTTCTTAACGGGCAAGCTCGGATGCACCACCAACACGATCGGAAAACGCGCCGTTAAGCCAACCGGTACGAAATCCTTTTGGATGTCGTAGCCCAAGTTGGCCTTTAAGCTCGGCAAAATGGCATGGTGTATCGCGCCAAAGAAAAAATTGTAGCCATCTGGCGCGGCCTTAGCCGCAGCGAGCGCGCCAACGATGCCACCCGCACCCGCTTTGTTCTCAATCGGCGTTGGCACAGACCAAAGAAGTGCTAACGGCGCAGCAGTCAAGCGAGCGGTGGTATCTACAGGCCCTCCAGGCGGAAAAGGCACACTGAAACTCACGGCTCTTTCGGGCCACTTGGCTGGCGTCTGTGCCAAAGCAACAGACCCAAAGTGCACACAGCCCATCACGAGTAGTCCCAAACGCACCACGTTCATCAATGAATGCTTGACTGTCAACATTTTCTTCCTTAAGGGTTATCCCTGATTTTTATTTGCTCTGACTGCACCGTGTGCAAGATTCCAAAACAGTGAAGTCTCGCATTGTGAATGCTGAATACCGGCGAGCCAGATTCACTCTACTATGTACGCTATAGAATACTCTGTAGAAATTTTTTTTGCGGCAGCGCGAGCGTCGCGCACACAAATCGTTTAAACGATTGAACGGGAGAGCATCAAATGAGTGGAATGTTGGCAGGCAAAGTCGCCGTAGTCACAGGCGCGGGTGGTGGCATCGGACGTGGTATCGCTATGGCAATGGCTGCGGCCGGCGCAAAAGTCGTCGTCAACGACATCGGCGCGACCTTATCGGGTGAAGGCCCAGGCGCCGGGGCAGGCCCCGCCCAACAAGTAACCGACATGATTATCGCTGCGGGTGGCCAGGCCGTGCCCAACACCGATAGCGTGTCGACGCGCGCCAGTGCCAACGCCATCATCGAAGCCGCTGTTCAACATTTTGGTCGTATCGATATTGTCGTCAATAACGCCGGCAACTTGCGTGATCGCGTGTTTCACAAAATGAGTGATGAAGAATGGAGCCAAGTCATCGACGTGCATCTAAACGGCACATTTTTTGTTAGCCGCGCCGCGGCAAATCATTTTCGTGAACAAGAGTCTGGCGCCTTTGTGCACATGACTTCAACTTCTGGTTTGATCGGCAACTTAGGGCAAGCCAATTACTCTGCAGCCAAATTAGGCATCGCAGCGCTTTCGAAATCGATCGCGCTTGATATGCAGCGTTTTAATGTGCGCTCAAACTGCATCGCGCCATTCGCCTGGAGCCGCATGACGAGTTCGATTCCAGCCAACACGCCCGAAGAAAAAGCGCGCGTGGCTAAGTTACAAAAAATGGACGCTAACAAAATCGGCCCAATGGCCGTTTACCTAGCCAGCGAGCAAGCCAAAGACGTCACCGCTCAAATTTTTGGTGTGCGCGCCAACGAGATCATGCTGTTTAGCCAGCCGCGACCCATTCGTTCGGTACACATGAGCACCGGCTGGACGCCTGAAGCCATCGCTGAAATCGCCGCACCCGCAATGCGTCATCACTTCACAGCCCTTGATCGTTCGCCCGACGCCATTGACTGGGATCCAATCTGATCATGGATTACGACAATATCAAGAACTGGAAGTTTGCAGAGGTTGATCAGACCTATACCGAGAATGACAGTATTTTGTACGCGCTCGGTATCGGCTTTGGCCAAGAGCCTACCAACCCCGAGCAATTGAAATACGTCTACGAAAAAAATATGCAGACGTTTCCAACCATGGCGGTGGTCTTGGGTTATCCGGGCTTTTGGATGAAAGATCCAAAAGCTGGCGTGAACTGGGTCAAGCTCGTCCATGGCGAGCAACGACTTAAAATTCATAAGCCTTTGCCCACGTCGGGGCGTGTGATTGGCCGCGGTCGTATCACTCACGTGATTGACAAAGGTGCTGAAAAAGGCGCCTTAGTGTTGTCAGAGCGTACCCTGCACGACACTGAAGGTAACTTGTATGTCACGCTCGCTTCGACGACTTTCTGTCGCGGCGATGGCGGGCTAAGCAAAAGCGATGAAGCACCCGCCGCGCTGCAGGCCACACCAGAGCGTGCGCCTGATCTAGTGTGTGAATTACCAACTCTGCCTCAGGCCGCGCTCATTTATCGGCTGTGTGCGGATAACAATCCCCTACATGCAGATTTGGAAGTGGCCGCGAACGCTGGGTTTCCAAGGCCGATTTTGCACGGCTTGTGCACCTATGGTGTCGCGGCGCGCGCGATCGTTCAGGCAGTCTGCAACAACGATGCAACGCGTTTGACACAACTCGATACGCGGTTCTCGTCACCGGTGTTTCCGGGCGAGACCTTAGTTTGTGAAATGTGGCGCGAGGGCAAAGAGGCTATTCGCTTTCGAGCCAAGGTCAAAGAGCGTGACCTCATGGTGCTAAGCCATGGCTATGCAGGAATCAAAGCTTAGACGCCTTTTTCTGAGCGCGCCCGATCGGGGCGTGTATCAGTTGCGTGTGCCTCAACTGGGCCTGTATTCACTTCACCAAGCAACAATCTATGACAAACAGTCAAAGTCACAAAGCGGCCGAGCCACCCCGACTCGCGCCGTTAGCAGGGATACGAGTGCTAGATCTATCGCGCGTGTTAGCAGGCCCTTTCTGCACACAAAATCTCGCTGATCTGGGTGCCGATGTCATCAAGGTTGAGCGTCCGAAGCTCGGTGACGATACGCGCGCCTGGGCACCACCCTACCTGAGAGATGAGGCGGGCAACGACACCAAAGAAGCTGCCTACTATCTCAGCACGAACCGCAACAAACGCTCGATCGAAATTGATCTGGCAAGCGAAGCTGGCATCGAGCTTGTCAAAGAACTTGCCAAGCACTGCGATATTTTGGTCGAAAATTTTAAGGTGGGCGGCCTCAAGCAATATGGCTTGGATTACGAAAGTATGAAAGAGGCCTACCCAACGCTTATTTATTGCTCGATCACGGGCTTCGGCCAGACCGGACCTTATGCCGAGCGCCCAGGCTACGACTTCATGATCCAGGGCATGGGTGGCTTGATGAGCATCACGGGTGAGCGCGATGATCTACCCGGGGGCGGTCCGCAAAAGGCAGGTGTCGCCGTGACCGACATCATCACAGGCATGTATGCCTCGGTTGCGATTTTGGCTGCGATTCAAGAGCGTCAGCGCAGCGGCTTAGGGCAACACCTGGATATCGCTTTATTAGATTGCCACATCGCGATGTTGGCGAATCAAAACCTAAACTACATGACCTCGGGCGTCGCGCCCACGCGTGCGGGCAACGCGCATCAAAACGTCGTGCCCTATCAGGTATTTAAAACGTCTGATGGCTTCATGATCGTCGCGGTCGGTAACGATTCGCAGTTCAGGGCGTTTTGCACCTCGCTTGGCATCGCACACTTTGGCGCCGACCCAAAATTTGCGACGAATCAGGCGCGCATTATTCACCGCGCCGAACTCATTCCCCTGCTTGAAGCGATTATGGCGGGTGGTGAGCGCGACGACTGGATCGCCAAACTGGAAGCTGTAGGCGTACCCTGTGGCCCGATTCAAACCATTGATCAGGTCTTTGCACACCCTCAGGTCATTGCGCGCGATATCTGGAAAAACATCCCTCACCCGACGGGGGGCTCAAGCCCCACGACGGCGAGCCCGATGAACTTCTCTGCAACGCCGGTTCAGTATCGCCGTGCGGCACCCACCTTGGGGCAACACACCGACGAGATATTGCACGAGATACTGGGCATAAAACGGCCCTGAGTGTTATGAGCAATTAGCTTTCGCTATTGATCGCTCAGGGGGACATGGATTGTTCAAAGTATGGCTCTTTTGCAAAGCGATCGTTTTCCGGTTGCTCAGGTCACAAGCCCAGATTAAAACACTAGCGGCATCCTCTGTTTTACTTTACATTCGACAAATCGCGCTTCATCCTAACCAACCGCAAGGAAAAAGTCGTGGCCATGCTTGTCGTCAAAACCGAATGGACGATTCTTTATATCGCCGGTCGCCACGTCCCCGTGCGCGATGTTGCACTGGTGGTTGAAAATAAGCGTATTGCGGCGATCACGACTTCGCCTCCCGCAGACGCGCAGACAATAGAACTTAAAGGCGGCATTACCTTGCCCGGTTTTATCAATCTGCACAACCACACTATCAATGCACCACTCTTTCGTGGCATCGTCGACGATCTACCACGCAGCGCGATTGGCGAAAGCAAGGTTTACTCAATGCTTATGCCCATTGGTGGTCTGGCCGTTAGCTACCTTGAACCTGACGAACTAGAGTCGCTTGTAGCGCTCGGTCTTCTTGAAATTATAAAGAGTGGCACCACCACGCTGCTCGATCAATTTCGACCTGTACAAGCCTGCATTTTAGAGCTCGCCAAACGATGGGGGCTCAGGCTCTATGGTGCACCCTACCTCTTTTCACCTACCGCTGCGGTTAGTGACGCAAACGTCGCGCGTGCAGCGCAAGGCAGCTTCGAAGGTGAAAGCGGTATCGCAACGTTTAATCAACTATTTTCTCAATATGACCAAGGGGCTCAGGGCGGTGCTCGTGTCATTTTAGGGCCTCATGCCGCCGACTCGTGCGCCCCCGAGTTACTTAAATCCGTTAATCAAATCGCGCTTGAACGCGAACTATTAGTCACCATTCATCTTGCCCAAAGTCAGGGCGAGGTCGATCGCGTCAAAGCAGAAAGAGGAATGGGAACCATTGATTACATGGACTCTGTCGGCTTGCTCAGAGAGGGCGTAATCTTTGCGCATGGTGTACATCTTACTGACGACGAACTGCAACGTGTTGCGCAATCGGGTGCGAGCTTGGCGCACTGTCCGACAGTCTTTTTACGCGGAGGCAAGGCACCGCACTATGCTCACTTCTCGCGACAAGGTTTAAAAATAGGTATTGGTACCGACGCAGAGAGAATGGATATTTTTTCGCAAATGCGTGCAAGTGGTTTTGCGTCTAAACAAGCGACGAGCGCAAGCCAAGGTGCAACCGCTGCCGAGTTACTCAATGCCGCAACGGTTCATGGCGCTAATGCACTTCGACGTCACGATCTGGGTCGACTTGAAGTGGGCGCCGCTGCTGATCTGATTATTATTGATGCAAACAAGGCACACCTGCAACCCATTAATGACCCGATCCGTACACTTGTTTGGTACACCAGCGGCTCAGATATCGATACCGTTATGATTGATGGCAGGGTCATCGTTCGCAACGGCAAAGCGCTTGGGCTCGACGAGTCACTCATCATTCGCCAAGGAGCGGCTGCTGCGCAAAAGGTATGGAATGAAGCTCGCCGTCGCGGCCACTTTCCAACAGAGGCTGAGCCGCTCAGAGAACAACATGGATATTAAGCAGCAACTGCTCGCATGGATTGAACAAGACCGGGAAGAAATTATTCAATTTCTATCGGAGTTTGTTGCGACGCCTAGCCCCAATCCACCGGGTGACACCACGGCTGCGGCGCAGTTTATTTTGCAGCATCTTCAAAAACACCAAGTGCCCGCAGAAGTGCGTGCGGCCAAAGACTGGTTGCCGAATATTGTGGGCAGCTTCGAAGCTGCCCGACCAGGTCGACACTTAGTTTTAAACGGCCATATTGACGTGTTTCCTGCAGGTGATTCTAAAAATTGGTCTCGAGACCCATGGAGTGGTGCGATCGAAAACGGAAAAATTCATGGCCGAGGTGTCGTGGATATGAAGTGCGGAACAGCCGCGTCGATCTGGACCTATATTTACCTTTATCGCTTACGCGAACGCTTAGCCGGGAAGCTTGCCCTCACCTGTGTATCGGATGAAGAAACGGGCGGAACCTGGGGCGCAAAATGGCTGATCGAAACGTTTCCGACTGAATTCGCGGGCGATTGCATGCTCAATGGAGAGCCCAGTGTTCCCAACATGGTTAGGTTCGGAGAAAAAGGGACTCTGCGCGTCGCCTTTGAAGTCAATACCCCCGGAGCGCACGCCGCCTACACCCATTTAAGCGATAACGCCATCAGAGTGGCAACCGCACTCATTCACGATTTGTATAGCCTCGAAAATCTCGAGATCGAACAAGCGCCTGAAGTCAAGCGTGCCATTTTGAATGGTGCCGCAGCGATCAACGCCGGCCTAGGCAAGGGTGCATCCGACATACTCAACCGTATTACAGTGTGCGTTGGGGTCATTCAGGGTGGCATAAAAATCAACATCATGCCCGGACACTGCCGGCTGGAGGTCGACATCAGAATGCCCGTTGGGGCTACGCATACGGTTCTCATCGAACACATCGAACGGATTCTGACGCGCTATCCACAAGCGAAGTATTTTCCAATATGGACGCATTCTTGTGAACCGACCTACAGTCCGCCAGATCACGAGATGATGCAAATTCTAAAAACGACCGTCGTGGGCTTAGGCCTGCCTGAGCCCGCTGCAGCAGTGAGCCTTGGTGCGACTGATTCTAAGCATTGGCGACAATACGGTGTACCTGCCTATGTCTATGGCTGCCGCCCAACCAATATGGCTAAAGCTGACGAGCAAGTCGAGATTGAAGAGTACTTACACATCGTGCGCACACACGTGCTGGCAGCTGCGGCTTACTTAGAGTTTCGTTAATACAAGGCCAGTCACTCTTTATCAAGATACAGGAGCCGTCAAATGACTTTTTCTATTTTGGGACGCTGTGCGCGTACCGGCATGTTCGGACTGGTCGTCACGACATCGTCGCCCGCCGTTGGCTCGCGCTGCGGTTATGTTGCAGCGGGTGTTGGGGCTGCGTTGACACAAAATCGAACCGATCCACGCCTGGGACCTTTAGCGATCGATCTGCTCAAAAGAGAATACACGGCTAAACAAGCCATTGCGGCAATCGTTGCAGCGACACCTTATCATCGCTGGCGACAGCTGGCCTGCATTGATCGTCAGGGCGATACGGCTGCCTTTACTGGTGCGAGTGTCAAGCCTGAGCACAACGAGGCGCATGGATTGAACTGTGTCTCAATTGCGAATATTGTTCGGTCAACTGAGGTACCTGCAGCGATGGTGCAAGCGTTTGAGAACGATCAATCTGCCCCCTTGCCGGTACGTCTACTAGAAGCCCTCGAGGCTGGCGAGCGAGCTGGCAGCGAGTTTGTTCCCTTGGTCTCTGCAGCGCTTTTGGTGTCACATGAGCACGCGTTTCCATACGTCGACTTACGTGTCGACAGCGACGCCCAGCCTATCGCGCGACTACGCGCGCTCTGGCAAGAATATCAGCCGATGGCAGATTTATACGTCACTCGTGCCATCGATCCAGATTCACTATAAAACACTCACTCAATATACGTCTTAACTACTGGAGAAAATAATGAAACGCCTGCTTTACATAACGGTCTTAATCTTAGCGTTGAGCGCAATCGCCACAACTGCGCGAGCACAGGGCGCAATCCGCGTCGCAATTAGCACATCATTGAATCAACTCGACCCAGCCTTAACAACGATAGGCGATGAGTATGTTTATGTTCATCTCGTCTTCAATGGCTTGACCCGCATTGATCACAGTCTGAGCGTGAAGCCTGACCTTGCTGAGAGCTGGACAATGTCAGAAGATCTAAAAAAGTGGACCTTCAAACTCAAGCCAAATGTTAAGTTTCATCATGGCCGTGTGCTAGACGCCGACGACGTGGTCGCTACAATTAACCGTATTCTCGATCCAAAAACCGGATCGCGTGCGCGGTCTAATTTAGACATGATTGAGTCGGTCACGGCAATCGACGCGTTAACTGTGAGCTTCACACTCAAACTCGCGTACGCAGGCTTTGCTGATATTTTTGCTGATCGGCAACTCAGGATTATTGCAAAAGACCAGATCGCAAGCCTGTCGACGCAACCAATCGGTACTGGTCCGTTTATTTTTAAATCCTGGGCGCCCGGCGATCGTATGGAGTTGACCAAAAACTCTAATTACTTTGAAACGAATTTGCCCAAGTTAAGCGCAGTAACCATCAGGGTGATTCCTGAAGCCGCCGCGCGTATTGCAGCGCTCGAGTCAGGTGCAATCGATATCGTCTGGAACTTACCCTACGAATCAGTTGAGAAGCTTAAAAAAAATCCGACGGTTCGCGTGGATAGCGTATCGACGGCTACTTGGGATGGGATCATTATCAACAACGAACGTCCGCCCTTTAACGACGTGCGTGTACGTCGCGCACTCGCCCTGACCATTGATAAGGAAGCGCTCGTCGAACTTGCATTATTTGGCCAAGGAGCACCCACGCATAGTCCGATTCCTCCGAGCCATCCTTACTTCAATAAAAACATCGGCTTTAAGAGCCCAGATATTGCCGCAGCCAAAAAATTACTAACAGAAGCAGGCTACCCCAATGGTCTTGATGTCTCATTGCCTGTGCCACAAGAACGTGAACAGCGCGTTCGGTTAGGCGTTGCGGTCAGAGATATGGCTCGCGCTGCCGGCATTCGAATCAACGTCGAGCGGGTTCCGTTCGCTTCATACGCCGCCAATGTATCGGGGAAGGCGCAAATCTACATCGATGGCTATTTTGCCCGACCAACAATCGACGCGGCGCTTTATCCATTTTTTCATTCGGCGGGCAGTTGGAATCGTCAACTTTGGCGTTTTAAAGACGAACGCGCGGATAAAATTTTGGACGATGCCCGCAAAACTAACGACGAAGCCAGCCGCAAGGCCTTGTTTGAACAGTTTCAAACCATTGTCAGCGAATCAGTACCTGGGGTCATAGCCTACTCTGCTGCGCACGTGAACGGTGTACGAAAGAGCGTTGAGAACTTCAAGTCGACTCCGATGCAGTGGTTGGAGCTCAAAGAGGTCAATTTAAGCAAATAGGTTTCAGGTCAAGCGTGATGGGTTCTTATATTTTTCGACGACTGCTCGCAGTGTTGGCTGTCTTGCTTGCGGTATCTATCCTGGTATTTGCGATTTCATCGCTCTTGCCTGCAAACGTCGCCTATCTTATTCTTGGTCCGTTCGCCCCGCCCGAACAGGTACGCGTTCTTGAATTACGCTTAGGTCTGACCGACCCAATCTGGCAGCAATATTGGCGTTGGGCGAGCGGATTTCTCTCTGGCGACCTCGGCCAATCGATGTTGATGAATCGCCCAATTGCTCCTCTTTTAGTAGAGGCTATTGGCCATTCACTCATTCTCACACTGAGTTCCTTCGTCTTAATCGCCACGATTGGTGTCACCTTAGGCATCGTCGCTGCGCTGCATCACGGCAAACCCCTAGATCACGGCGTGTCGATCATTACCTACCTCGGTGTGGCGGTACCAGAATTTTTCTGGGCGATTGTTGTGATCATGGTATTTGCGGGCTGGCTCGGCTGGCTTCCCTCCTCCGGTTATGAACCGCTTGCGAGTGGCTTCTGGCTTTGGGCCCAACACCTTATCGCGCCGACCTTAACGCTTGTCTTTGCTCACTTGGCTCACGTATCAAGATTGACTCGCTCAAGCATGATCGAAATCATGCAAAGTCCTTACATTATTGCTGCGCGGGCTAAGGGACTACCAGAGCGCATCATCGTCAGGCACCACGCTTTGCGTAACGCACTGCTACCAACCATCACCGTATTAGCTTTGGATTTTGGTCGACTAATGGGTGGCATCGTTGTCGTAGAAACCGTATTTGGCTACCCAGGGCTCGGTCGACTCATTGTCTTCTCGATCCAAAATCGAGATCTGCCCACCTTGCAGGCTGCAATCTTAGTCGTTGCCGCAATCTATGCTCTTGCCAATTTAACGGCAGACTTGCTGTACGCGCGGTTAAACCCAAAGATTCGTTATGGCAGAAATGTCTCCTGATAACACCTGCGTCCCCGACCACTCCGCTCGCAGCCTCGGCCGCAAGCCTATGTCTTTACAATTAAAGATTGGTCTGCTTTTAACCATGACGATTGTTCTGCTTGGTTTGCTTGCCCCGTGGATCGCGCCTCACCCCTGGGATACCATCGCAATCAAGTCTAGATTCTTGCCTCCGAATTCAACCTATTGGCTTGGAACAGACGAGTTTGGTCGAGATGTTTTAAGTCGAGTTCTGATGGGCACCGGGCTGTCAATTGCGATGGGGGTGAGCGCCACCCTGGTCAGTCTAGCAATCGGTATCCCAATTGGCTTAGCAGCAGGGTATTTTCAAGGACGCACCGATGAAGTCTTGATGCGCTTTGCGGACGTACTGATGGCAGTGCCACCAATTATGTTAGGCCTATTGGTACTCGCAGTCACCCCACCCAGTCTTTGGAAAACTGCCCTCACCGTCGGATTTGTCTATATTCCTCCGATTGCGCGTGTCACACGCAGTGTGACTCTCACTTTAGCGCATGAAGATTTCATTCAGGCTGCCAAAGCGCGCGCCGAAACAAACACTTATATTTTATTTCGCGAGCTGCTACCTAACGCCTGGCCACCCCTGATTGTTGAAGCAAGTCTGCGCGTCACGTACGCGATTCTTCTTGGCTCTGCTCTGAGTTTTCTTGGACTCGGCGCGCAGCCGCCGAGCTCAGATTGGGGGCTCATGATTTCCGAAGCCCGATCTTTTATCGACCGCGCTCCTTGGATTGCCTTAGCGCCGGGTTTGGCCATGTGTGCTCTGGTGATCGGTGTCAATCTGATCGGAGATGGTGCGCGCGAATACCTTGATCCGCGACTCAAAGCAGGTGTTGGCAAAGCCTAGCATGCTAAACATCGATAACTTAAGCCTTCAATATCGTAGCCACTCTGGCCTAGTGCAGGCTTTATCTAACGTGTCGCTAAAGGTGCGAAAAGGCTCAACTCTTGCCATTGTTGGCGAATCAGGTTCTGGGAAAAGTACGATCGCGCTCGCCGCGATGGGATTATTGCCCAATGAAGCGCAGATATCGAACGGATCGATTTTGTTTGACGGTCAAAATATCTTAACGATGACGCCTGAACAACGCCGCCACGTTCGTGGTGCTCAAATCGGACTAGTTTTTCAAGATCCTTTTGCAGTCTTGAACCCTTCGTTAACGGTTGGCGATCAAGTCAGCGAAGGTCTCATTCATCATATCGGTCTAAGCAAAACTCAAGCGCTAGCGCGTGCGATCGAACTTCTGGATGAAGTGGGTATTGCGCGACCCGCGATTGTCGCCAAAGCCTATCCACATGAGCTGTCAGGAGGCATGAGACAGCGCGCCTTGCTCGCTGGCGCCTTGGCTTCCGAACCACAGTTTCTGATCTTAGATGAACCAACAACTGCACTAGATGTGACGATCGAAGCGCAGATTCTCGATCTACTTCAAACGCTCCAAGCTCGACGTAGCTTAACAATGTTATTTATCAGCCACAATCTGGGTGTCGTCAAGCGCGTTGCCGATGAAGTTGCCGTTCTGTATGCGGGCGAACTTATTGAACAAGGCGCAACTACCGAGGTACTTTCCGAGCCTCGACACCCCTATACAAAAGGACTCATCGCGGCAGTTCCATCCCTGCGAAACCCAAAGATCGGCCCACTCGCTTCAATCGCAGGACGACTTCCGGACCTGAGAGTGCTTCCGACGGGTTGTCGCTTTGCTCCTCGTTGTCCGTTTGTCACTGAAGGCTGCGACAGCGTTCAAACACTCACACGACTTGAACAACACCACTCAGTTCGCTGTCACGCCAGTGCAGCATTGCGACATCAACCCTGGCCGGTCAGTGCTACGCCGGTCACTCAGCAAGCAGACATCACGCACAGCTCGAAAATTATTGTTGAAGTAAAAAATTTGCAAAAGACATTCCGACAATCTTTAGGGAAAATATATTTCAAAAACTTTTTGCCTAAAATAAAATATAACGAACACCACGCTGTCAACCAAGTCTCTTTAAAAATTAGGGCTGGTGAAGTCCTTGGCTTAGTCGGCGAGTCTGGCTCTGGAAAAACAACTTTAGGGCGCACAATTCTGCGGCTACTGGAACCCACCAGCGGTGAAATCAATATTGACGAAAAAAATATCAGTCAAACTGCCCAGTCTCAACTCACAGACATGCGGAGATGCGCGCAAATTATTTTTCAAAATCCAGATTCGTCCTTAAATCCTCGAAAAACAGTCAGACAGCTATTGACTCGCCCGATCGAAAGATTTCAACTCGTCTCCCACGATAAGATTCCAGCCAGAATTCACAATTTGCTTGACCTGGTTCGTCTGCCTCAGCACTATGCTGACCGTTACCCTCATCAAATGAGTGGCGGCGAAAAGCAACGTGTCAGCATCGCGTGCGCGCTTGCTACCGAGCCGCGTTTTATTGTTTGTGACGAACCTGTATCGGCGCTCGACGTCTCTGTGCAGGCTGCGATCGTCAATCTCTTGAGCGATCTGCGGGATCGCTTGCAAGTCGCCTATTTATTTATCTCCCACGATATCTCTGTCGTCGCTCACTTGGCCGATCGCATTGCTGTGATGAAAAGTGGTCAGATCATTGAGATTGGTGACACGCGAACGATCATCGAGCAACCGAGTCATCCTTATACTATTAAGCTTCTTTCGGCTGTGCCTAGTCTTGAAAGGCGTTGATCCGCCTATTAAACGGAGTCATTGCTATGTCTGAAGACCTTTATGCAACTCAACTCGCAGAATTTATTACTCGTACTCGCTACATTGATCTTAGTCAGGCTGCAAGTCATAAAGCACTCGTTCATACGCTAGATACCTTTGGTGCAGCACTGGCGGGCAGCACTTCAAACGAAGCAAAGTTAGCGCAGACTACCTTTTGTGCTGCTCAAGAGACTGGCGCATCGCTGTGCTGGGGAACTTCGCAACGCCTCTCTGCGCGCAGCGCAGCGCTTGTCAACGGAATAGCCGCACACGCTTTCGAGCTTGATGACACGGGAGGTTGCGATCACTCGGGGGCAGTGGTATTGCCGGCATTGATGGCCTTAATACCCACTCTTGAGCGTCAAGTCACTGGCAAAGAACTTTTGACGGCGGTCACGGTCGGCTACGATATTGGGCGCCGAGTGCTCGAATCGTTTGGTGGCTATCGGCCGCATAACGAAGCTGGCTGGCATTCAACCGGTACCTGCGGAGTGTTTGGCGCAGCGGCTGCCGCGGCCAATCTGTTGCAACTTACAACTGAGCAAACAATATCTTGCCTGGGCTTAGCGGGTAGTTTTTCGAGCGGTCTCTGGGGTTTCGTGCACGATGGCACGATGGCAAAAAAAGTTCACGCGGGTCGCGCTGCAGAGGGCGGCGTGCTTGCCGCGCTTTTAGCCCGAGGCGGCATGACTGGCCCCCGGAAAGTGTTTGAAGATGTATGGGGAGGATTCTTCAATACCTACGGCCGTGAAGCCATCGACCGACACGCTTTAGTTCAAGCGCTCGGTCAAGACTGGAGGATTATGAACTGTGCGATCAAGCCCTATGCCTCGTGTCGCGATACACACGCGGCCATCGATGCCATCGATCGCTTAGTCAGAGCACACCAGATTACGCCTCAGGAGGTAAAAGAGATTCATATTCGCCTCAATACTTTTTTATCTGGTATGGTGGGTGGGTATGACGTTTCAACCCTACCTGCAGCGCAAATGAGCTTGCCGTACGCCGTGTCAGCCCGTCTCTGTCTAGGCCAGGCGAATCTTCAATCGTGCTCTGATGAGAACCGTCAATCCGAGCAGCTACGAGCAATGATCGGCCGAGTGATCATTGATATTGATGATTCTGTTCAAGCCAGTTTTAGCAGCGACGTATCGATCGTGACGACCGATCAAAGGATACTGAAAGAGTCAACCAGTATTGCGTTAGGCGCTCCGACAAACCCCTTGACTCAAGACGCCTTAATTGAAAAATTTATGGTGCTTGCGAGTTATGTTCTGTCAGCTGAACAGTCGCTGCGTCTAGCTGTCACACTGCAGAGTCTCGATACTCTAGAAGACTCGGCTCACTTGCTGCGACTACTCGAGCCAACCGACTACTCATTTCACACTCAATCAAT
>CAMBZR010000065.1 GCA_945872285.1 Bordetella parapertussis
GTCAGCAACCAGGCCATAATCTGCCACACCAAAGATCGGCGCTTCGCCATCTTTGTTGACAGCAACGATCACTTTTGAATCTTTCATGCCGGCCAGATGTTGAATCGCCCCAGAAATTCCGATTGCCACATAAAGTTGTGGCGCAACGATTTTTCCGGTTTGACCCACTTGCCAGTCGTTCGGTGCGTACCCTGCATCGACCGCAGCGCGCGAAGCACCCATGGCCGCGCCAAGCTTATCTGCCAACGGGTCAAGAATTTTGAAGTTTTCAGCGCTGCCCATCCCACGACCACCTGAAACCACTACGCGGGCACCCGCGAGTTCGGGACGATCGTTTTTAGCAACTTCACGTCCAATAAACGTCGACAGGCCTGCAGAGGCCACGGCGCTAATGACTTCAACCGTTGCACTGCCGCCCTCAGGTGCCGCATCAAAGCCCGTGGTGCGCACGGTGACGACTTTGACGGCCTCGTCAGACTGCACCGTGGCAATCGCGTTACCAGCGTAGATTGCGCGTTGAAACGTGTTCGGCGAATCGACGGCTTGAATTTCTGAAATCTGAGCAACATCTAGGCACGCGGCCACCCGAGGCGAGACATTTTTGCCTGCAGCCGTTGCCGCAAACAAAATATGACTATAACCACTGGCTAACGCCAAGACTTGCTGGGCCACGTTTTCAGCCAACCCGTCTGCCAAGGCAGGCGACTCAGCGAGCAACACTTTTGACACACCAGAAATTTTTGCAGCATGGTCGGCGATGGCGCGTGCGTTGCCGCCAGCCACCAAGACGTGAATGTCGCCGCCAATTTTTGCGGCAGCTGCTACGACGTTATGCGTCGCACCCTTAAGTTGAACGTTATCGTGTTCAGCGATGACAAGTATTGACATAGTTACACCACCACCTTTGCTTCGTTTTTTAGTTTGTCTACCAAAGCCGCAACGTCTTGCACTTTGATACCAGCCGAGCGTGCTGCAGGCTCAACGACCTTTAGCGTTTTCAGACGCGGCGTCACATCGACACCGAGTGATTCAGGCGTCACGATATCAAGCTGCTTTTTCTTGGACTTCATAATATTAGGCAAGGTCACGTAGCGTGGCTCGTTTAAGCGCAGATCAGTCGTCACGATTGCGGGGAGTTTGAGTTCGATGGTTTCGAGTCCACCATCGACTTCACGGGTCACGCGAGCGACGCCGTCACCGAGTTCAATTTTGCTTGCAAAGGTCGCCTGCGACCATCCTAGCAACGCGGCAAGCATCTGACCTGTCTGGTTTGAGTCGTCGTCAATCGCCTGTTTACCTAAGATGATCAGTTGCGGCTGCTCTTTCTCGGCCAGCACTTTAAGCAATTTTGCAACGGCCAGAGGCTGAAGTTCGACGTCGGTTTGCACCAGAATGCCGCGATCGGCACCAATCGCCATGGCCGTGCGCAAGGTTTCTTGGCATTGCGCCACACCACAAGAGACTGCGATTACCTCAGTGGCCGCGCCCTTCTCTTTTAGCCGCGTCGCTTCTTCTACTGCGATTTCATCAAAGGGATTCATCGACATCTTGACGTTAGCAATATCAACGCCCGTGTGATCCGACTTGACGCGCACTTTGACGTTGTAGTCTACGACGCGCTTAACAGGAACAAGCACTTTCATCCAGCGATCTCCATATCAAAAATATAGCTTCATCAGGTCTGACGCCCGACAATCAACCTCTGATTCTACCGGAACTCACGCCCAAGCTCAGGCAGTCGGTATGATATTGACTGCTTTCACAAGGAAATCCTGATGCTCAGCGCTTATCGATTGCTTCAATTCAGTTTGCTTGCCGCCCTAATCACCGGTTGCGCGACCTCGCCGACAACGGGACCAAACACGGTTGGAGCAAAGCAGCCCAGTCCAGACACTGGGGCCGCTCGCAGCCCCAGTGGGGGCACAACAAGCACTGGCACACCAACTACCGCACTTGGCGCCCGCGGGGGGTCTGCCAGCACAGACGGTCGCTTTGACCCAGCTTCCAGGCCGCAAACAGACGCCGCCCGCCGCGCAACCATGCAACGCTTTGGCGTTGAGCTTGCTGCAAACCGTCAACTAACAGAGAGAAGCGTACTGGAATTACTGAGCGAGGCGCGTTATAACCCCACCGTGGCGCGTATTGTGGCCCCACCCGCTGTCGGACAGCCGCGCGCATCTCGCAGCTGGGCCACTTACCGCGGGCGAGTGGTTGAACCGCTTCGCATCGCACAAGGCGAAGCCTTCATGCAACAGTACAGCGCCGAACTTAAGCGCGCCAGTACGCGCTATGGCGTGCCACAAAATATCATCGCTGCCATTATTGGCGTCGAGACCCTCTACGGCAAAAGTCAGGGCAGCTTTCGTGTGCTCGACTCACTTGCCACGCTCGGTTTTGATTACCCTGACGCGTCACGCCCCGATCGGGCCGAGATGTTCAGGGGCCAGCTTGCCGACCTGATCGAACTTGACTTAACGGGCCGCCTTGACGCGCGCACGCTAAAAGGTTCTTACGCAGGCGCGGTAGGCATCCCGCAATTCATGCCAGGCAGCATCAAACGCTTTGCCGTGAGCGCCCAAGGGGCTCAAGCAATCAACCTCAGCACCAATATGGCAGATGCAATTGATTCGGTGGCAAATTTTTTAGTTGAGCACGGCTGGCAACGCGGGTTGCCCGTCTTTGTACCCGTCAAGCTCGCCGCAGGCGCAGACAATCTCGTAGAAGGGGGCTTAAAACCTACCCTTGACTGGCCTCAACTTCAAGCTGCAGGCGCCACGCTAGCCCCAGGAGCCAAAGACGCCCCCTGGATGCGCACAGCGCTAGGCGTGATCGACTTGCCCGAACAAGCCGCTGGCACCGTTGAATTGCGTACCGCCACACAAAACTTTTTTACGATTACCCAATACAACCGAAGCTATTTTTATGCCGCCTCGGTGGCTGATCTTGCCCGGGCCTTGGCAAGCGAGTAGTCCTGCTGCCTCAGCCGCGTGGCCTAGCGCTTAGGGCTGAGGATCAAACAGGCCGGTCGAGAGATAGCGATCGCCGCGATCGCAAACAATAAAAGCAATCGTGGCGTTGCGAGCGGTTTCAGACACCCGTAAGGCTGCAACCAAAGCACCCGCGGCCGAGACCCCGGCACAGATGCCCTCTTCGGCGGCTAGACGCCTGGCCATGTTTTCTGCGTCTTTTTGCTCGATCGATTCAAACTGATCGACTCGCTTGGGATCATAAATTGCAGGCAGATAAGCTTCGGGCCATTTTCGGATACCCGCAATCTGCGAACCCTCGGCGGGCTGGGCACCCACAATCGTGATAGCTGGATTTTTGGATTTTAAATAACGGCTGACACCCATGATCGTACCCGTGGTACCCATCGCACTCACAAAGTGTGTGATCGCGCCGCCCGTTTGCTCCCAGAGCTCGGGACCCGTGGTTTTAAAGTGCGCTAAGGGGTTGTCGGGGTTGGCAAATTGATCAAGGACTTTACCCTGCCCTTGCGCCTGCATTTTGCCTGCGAGATCACGCGCCAATTCCATGCCACCGCCACTCGCGGGTGTCAGAATCAACTCTGCGCCATAGGCAGCCATCGAGGCGCGACGTTCGACCGAGAGGTTATCGGGCATGATCAAGATCATTTTATAGCCGCGCATCGCTGCGGTCATGGCCAAGGCGATACCTGTGTTGCCGCTGGTGGCCTCGATTAGTGTGTCGCCCGGTTTGATCTCACCACGCGCCTCGGCGCCCAAAATCATGGCTAAAGCCGGACGATCTTTGACCGAGCCCGCTGGGTTGTTACCTTCGAGCTTACCGAGCACAATATTGCCACGCTCGAGAGCGAGCTTTGAAAGTAAGCGCTGCAAGCGTACCAGCGGGGTGTTGCCTACGGCATTTTCAACGCTAGGATATGTTTTCATGTGCACAATCATACCAAAGCCTAGCGAACCGGCGTGCCTGACTCATGGAGGATCACTCACAGTTTGGGGGATAGCCGCAACCGGGCCAGCCCCCGCATTCTGACAGCATGATCTGCAAAGGCTAAAGCGCTGGCGCAGGCTCAATTGTTGGTGTCGCAACGCCGCCTGCTGCAGGGGCACGCGCGCGTAAAGGGGCTTCCTCAGAGCCCGGCACCCCCAACGAAGCGTCTTGTGAGGTGCGCGCGTTAATCCTTCGCCCCTCACCCGAGACTCGCAAGCCCGCGGCCTGCAACGCCTGAAGGCGCTTGGGGCCAATGCCTCGCACACGGTCAGACAAATCCTCAAGCGATTCAAACCGACCGGCGCGGTTGCGCTCTTGCACAATAATTTGCGCGGTGCGCGGACCCACACCCCGCAACGCTTTAAGCTGCTCTGCGGTGGCTGCATTTAAATCGAGCGCGTGCACCGACAAGCCAACCCCCATGCCGGCGAGCATCGCCGCCATGCTGGCGCGCCGCGCTACACGATCGCGCCCCTGAGGCATAAACGGAAACGCCCAGCGCGCGGACGCACGCTTTGCAGCCTCTGGGGGAAGTCTGGCTGGTTTGAGAGAAGTGAGTGCGGGACGCTCAAGCGCCAAAGGCACTGCAACGGTTGCATCGATAAAAGGGTTCATAACGCTGCCTCAAAAACAAAGGTGGCGCGAACCAGACCAGGCCTTAGGCTGCCAAGTCTGTCGCCACGCTATCTTGAGGGATTGCGCTGCCTGACAGTGCAAACGAGCATCACGTTGTCCAAGCGTAGTCCCCCGAGGGACTTAAACCCTTCCCTGCTCATCAGGCTGAACAGGTCAGAAACACGCGTCGGATGCGCCAAGGTTGGCGTGAGACTTTACTTAACCACAGCACTTGACGCGTGCAGGCCGCGAACGTATTCAGCGACCCCCGTCTGCACATCGCGCATCGGCGCAGTAAAGCCCGTGGCGCGCAGCGCCGAGATATCGGCTTGGGTATAGCTTTGATAACGCCCCTTCAAATCTTCAGGAAACGCCATGTAACGCAGTGAACCGTGCTTGACAAGGTCAACAAGTGCCATCGGTGCCTGCCCACTTAGTGCGCGCAGCGTGTTCACCACCGTGCTGGCCACGTCATTGAACGGTTGCGCACGTCCCGAGCCACAATTAAAGATACCTGACACTTCAGGGTGGTCCAAAAAGTGTAAATTGACTTCGACCACATCGTGCACAGAGATAAAGTCGCGCAACTGTCCGCCGTCAGCATAACCATCCCAGCCACCGAACAGGCGCACATGGCCCTCGTCGATAAACTGATTCATGTTATGAAAGGCAACCGAGGCCATACGCCCTTTATGCTGCTCTTGTGGGCCATACACGTTGAAGTAACGCAAGCCAACCACCTGAGAGGTTAAAGACGCCATTCGCGCGCGCAGCACCTGATCAAATAAAAACTTTGAGTAGCCGTACACATTAAGCGGCTTTTCGTTTTCAAGCGCTTCGCGATAATGTGGGCCCGCCCCATAGACGGCGGCTGAGGACGCATATATCAAGGGAATTTTGTGCGCATGACAATAATCAAATATTTCAAGGGTGACACGATAATTATTGTCCATCATAAAGTGCCCGTCTCGCTCGGTCGTATCCGAGCAGGCCCCCTGATGAAACACCGCGCGTACGCTGGGCAAAGAGCCGTTCAGCACGCCACGCCGAAAATCATCTTTGTGCATGTAGTCGGCGATTTTGCCCTCAACCAAATTCACAAACTTATCGCCATCGGTGAGATCATCAACCGCCAAAATATTGGTCAGACCCCGACGGTTTAAGCCACGAATGATATTGCTGCCAATAAAACCAGCGGCTCCAGTCACTACAATCATGCGAGTTCTCCGGCCGTTACGATAGAGGTTCCTAGTTTACCCACCACGATGCCGCCCGCGCGATTGGCCCAACGCATGGCCTCTGGCCAGTCGACCCCTGCCGCGCGCATGACCGCCAAGGTTGCCAACACAGTGTCGCCGGCGCCCGAAACATCAAACACTTCGTGCGCCTGTGCCTCAACGTGGTCGTGCCCGTTGGCAGTAAAAAGCGTCATGCCCTGCTCTGAACGTGTCACTAGCAAAGCCTCGAGCTCGAGCTGATCGCGCAACCCTTGCGCGCGCTCGGCTAAATCGGCCTCACTGGTCCAATGCCCAACCGCTTGTTGCATCTCGCCGCGATTGGGTGTGACAAGGGTCGCGCCACGATAGCGTTGGTAATCACTGCCCTTGGGGTCGACCAACACCGCAATGCGATGCTGACGTGCTAGCGTAATTAACGCCTCAACGTGCGCCAAGGCACCTTTAGCATAGTCTGAAAACACCACGACATCGTGTGCGGCGAACAGCGGTGCCACTCGCTCATGCAACGCGTCAAGCAAGGCGGGCGTCGGTTTTTCTTCAAAGTCGATACGTAATAATTGTTGTTGACGGCCCAGTACACGCATCTTAAGCGTTGTCGGATGCGCCGCATCGGCAATTAAATGGGCCTGAACACCGGCTTGAGCCAGCAATTCGTGCACCCGTGTGGCTGCCTCATCAGCGCCCACTAGCCCCACCAAAGTGACTTGCGCACCCAAAGCCACGGCGTTGCGTGCCACATTGGCGGCGCCCCCCAGGCGATCTTCGCGACGCACAACATGCACCACGGGCACGGGCGCCTCGGGCGAGATTCGCTCAACCTCACCAAACCAATAACGGTCCAGCATCACATCACCCACCACCAAAACACGGGCGCGAGCGACAGCCTCTTTAGGGAATGTATTCATTCAAGTTCTTCCATACGACGTGGTTTATAGGTTTCCCACGCGTTGCAACCGGGGCACTGCCAATAATAGCGGCGCGCCTGAAACCCACAACTTCGACAAACATAGCGATCCAGGCGCTGACTATGCTGGTTAATCAGACGTCTTAACAAGGTCAAATCTGCGCCAGGAATCGGACTTTCAAGAGGTGTTTGCTGTTCGGCCGCGTGCGCCAGTTCGGCCTCAAGCAAGCGATCGAGCCCCAGCAGCGAAGGATGCGCTTGAAGGGCTTGGCGCGCAAACCCCCAAGCCACGTCAACGCCCTGCTGGGCACGCAACGCACGAAACACCACGTTAAACAAATCAAGAGAGGCAAAGCGGTTGTGATGCTCCTGCAGCAATGCAAGACCATCAGCCGACTCTTGCGTCAAGGCAAAGTTTTGCAATAACTCCTCGGCAACCAAGCCAGCAAACTCGGGGGCCTGTTCGAGCACTTTTTGAAAACATGCACGTTGCACCAGCGTTTGCTGCGCAGAGCCCGCTATCGAGGCGTGGATCAAAGCCACACGAACGCTTGCAGCAGAGCCAGAGCCTGTCTGAGCGGCTTGCGCTGCACGTTCTGCCAGCTTTAAGGCCTCTTGTGCCTGCGCGACCTCGGGCGGCTGAGCGGCTAGCGCAGCCTGCGCCTGCTCGCAATAATAATGCACCAACTGCGGTACGGGTTCGTCAACCAGCTTTCGCAAGCTTTGCACCGCTTGAATCGCACGCATCCAGTCATGTTCAGATTCATAAATTCGGATCAACGCGCGTAACGCAGCCAGGCCAAAGCTGGTTTCTTTCAGGACGGTAAAAGCTTCTTCGGCGCGATCGAGCATGCCCGCTTTGAGATAGTCTTGCGCCAGTTCATGCTGTGCGTTCTCGCGCTGACTCACGGGCAAATCAGCGCGCGACAGCAAGCTTTGATGCACGCGAATCGCGCGCTCCATTTCGCCTCGCCGGCGAAACAGGCTGCCTAACGCAAAGTGAAGCTCGGTAGTTTCAGGATCAAGCTTAGCAACCTCAACAAACGCGTCGATCGCACGATCGGGCTCTTCATTGAGCAAAAAATTTAGGCCGCGAAAATAAGAATCGGGCAGGTTACGCGTTTCGGACAAAATTTGCCGAATATCAAAACGCGCCGCCAGCCAACCTAACGCGAACAACAAAGGCACAAAAATCAGCCACCAAGACTCAAAATCCACGCGAGCTTCCTAAAATTAAAGAATAAGGGCCCGGGGCCAGCGACAACATTTTGTAAAAAGCCACGGAGTCGCTCAAATCGGCGACAAAGGGACCAAGGCGTCAGGCGAAAGCGGCGAGGCACCTGGCGGATTGACGGCTGCCTGAATGCGTTCGAGTTCTTTCTTGAGTCGTGCGGCCTCGCGGCGGCGGCGAACCGAGCCAGGCACCGTTAACAAGAGCCCAAACACCGTGCCCAGCACAAAGGTTGAAAGCATCACCACAATGAGTGGCACGCTTTGGACCGCCCACGTGCCATAAAAGGTGACGCCCACAGGGTCGGTGTTTTTTAAAGCAAACATTAAAACAGCGACAAAGACTAGTAAGCGCAAAGCCCAGACAAGGTAACGCATGGCTGATGCTCCAAAGTGCAAAAGATTATTGTAAGCGCCCTGCCGTTTTGGCGCATAAAAAAACCGCCTTTTGGCGGTTTTTTTATTAAATCAATGGTCTGTCGGGCCTGTTGGGTCGGTGCTAGGTGCACTGCCATTCAAGTCGACGCGTTCGCGCAACTCTTTGCCGGCCTTGAAATGCGGCACCTGTTTACCAGGCACCAACACTTGTTCACCCGACTTGGGGTTGCGCCCCACACGTGGTGCACGCTCAGACAACGAAAAACTGCCGAAACCACGGATTTCGATACGTTGACCTTCGGCTAAAGCCTCGGTCATGGCATCAAGCACCGTTTTTACAGCGTAATCGGTGTCACGAGCGGCCAGCTGTGTGTAGCGGGCCGCCAGTGCAGCGATGAGTTCAGACTTAGTCACTGGGCTTATTCAGTATCGCGAGCCTGATCGAGCTTGGCCTTGAGCAACGCGCCCAAATTGGTTGTGCCCGACGACGCACTTGATTCAGAAATACGCTGCATCGATTCTGCAGTGTCTGCTGTATCGCGCGCTTTGATCGACAACTGAATCTGACGTGTCTTGCGATCAACGTTGATGATCATTGCTTCGATGTTGTCGCCAGCCTTAATCGCGGTGGTTGCGTCTTCAACGCGACCTGCCGAAATCTCAGACGCGCGCAGATAGCCCTCAACCTCAAGCGACAGCGTCACGATAGCGCCCTTCGCTTCGACTGACTTAACAGTGCCAGGTACCACAGCGCCTTTGTCGTAGGTTGCCACGAAGTTATTGAACGGGTCGCCTTCAAGCTGCTTGACGCCAAGCGAAATACGCTCTTTGTCGGTATCGATCCCCAACACGGTTGCATGAAGCTCGTCACCTTTTTTGAAGTTACGAACCGCTTCTTCACCGGTTTCAGTCCATGACAAATCAGACAAATGCACCAAACCATCGATGCCACCCGGTAAGCCAACAAACACGCCAAAGTCAGTAATGGACTTGATCGCGCCTGACACTTTGTCGCCACGCTTGAAGTTAGAGGCGAATTCTTCCCAGGGGTTTTGACGGCATTGCTTCATACCCAACGAAATACGGCGACGGTCTTCGTCAATTTCAAGAACCATGACTTCGACTTCTTCGCCCAAGGTCACAACCTTGCGTGGATCAACGTTTTTGTTGGTCCAATCCATTTCAGAAACGTGTACCAAGCCCTCAATGCCGGCTTCGACTTCAACGAAGGAACCGTAGTCGGTGAGGTTAGTGACTTTACCGAACAGACGCGTGTGCTGTGGGTAACGGCGTGCGAGACCCACCCATGGATCTTCGCCAAGCTGCTTGACGCCCAGTGACACACGGCTTTTTTCTTGATCAAACTTAAGAACTTTTGCTTCGACTTCTTGACCGACGGCCAAGACTTCTGAAGGATGACGCACACGACGCCATGCCATGTCAGTGATGTGCAACAGACCATCGATACCGCCCAGATCCACAAACGCGCCGTAGTCGGTGATATTTTTAACCACGCCCTTAACGATCGAACCTTCTTGCAGGTTTTCGAGCAGTTTTTGGCGATCTTCGCCCATGCTGGCTTCGAGCACAGCACGACGCGACACCACCACATTGTTGCGCTTGCGATCGAGCTTGATGACCTTGAATTCCATGGTCTTGCCTTCGAACGGCGTGGTGTCTTTTACAGGACGCAGATCAACCAGCGAGCCTGGCAAGAAGGCACGAATGCCTGCAGTCATGACAGTCAAGCCGCCTTTGACTTTACCGGTAATGGTGCCAGTCACCAGTTCGTTTTTCTCGAGTGATTTTTCGAGTGAGAGCCAGGCCGACAGGCGCTTGGCGCGATCACGAGACAGCACGGTGTCACCGTAGCCGTTTTCGAGCGAATCAATGGCGACAGATACAAAATCGCCAGGTTTGACTTCGAGCTCGCCCTGATCGTTTAAGAATTCTTCAAGAGGAATCAGTGCCTCAGACTTCAGGCCGGCGTTTACCACGACAAAATTATGGTCAATACGCACGACTTCGGCAGAGATAACCTCGCCGGACTTCATATCTTGCTTTTCGATACTTGCTGCAAACATCGCTGCAAAGCTTTCGCCTGCATCGGTTGAGAGTTGTTGAGTTGACATGTGAAGGAGATCCAGGTGGCCTTGGAAGCCGGGTAACACGCCGTCAAGACCGCAGAGGCTATCAGTAGGCAAACGTTGCCTGGCTAACGGCCCCTACACCTTTTCGGGTGGGGTGGGTAGAACCCTTGACCACAGGTCAAGGACGTTTTGCACCGTTTGCTCGATTGTCAGTTGCGACGAATCAACCACGTGTGCGTCTGGTGCTGGTACAAGCGGCGCAACCGCACGTTCGATATCACGTGCGTCGCGCTCGCGCATATCAGCGACAAGGTCTTCTAGATTAGCAGAAATTCCCTTTTCGATCAACTGCTTACAGCGCCGTTCGGCACGTGCCTGCGCATCAGCCACTAAAAATATCTTTAGCGAGGCGTCTTTAAAAACGATCGTCCCCATATCGCGCCCATCGGCCACCAGTCCAGGCGCCCGTCTAAACGCTCTTTGTCGCTCAAGCAAAGCCTGACGCAAGGCTGGATTAGGCGCCAAACGCGAGGCCAGATTGCCCACCTGCTCTTGCCGGATCACCTCAGAGACCTCACGACCAAAAAGCGTCACACCCTGAGAATGAAAGCTCACCTCGAGTTGCTGGCCTGCCCGCGCGACCGCGTGCGAGTCTTCGGGATCAATCGCCTGCTGCAAGACCGATAAGGCGGTCAACCGATACAGGGCCCCGCTATCAAGTACGCCCCACCCCAAGGCCGTGGCCACCCGATGGGCGACCGTCCCTTTGCCTGACGCCGTCGGGCCATCAATCGTAATGACAGGGCTGAGCAGTGGGCTAGAGGCATTCAATTTAATAACTTTGTAAAGACCGAAAAATAAGTTGGAAACGTCTTGCTGACGCAACCTGGGTCCATGATGCGCACGCTTGCCTGTCCAAAGGCCGCAAGAGAAAAACACATCGCCATGCGGTGATCATCGTAGGTGTCAATTGAAGCGTCGCACCACTGCCCTGCCTCGATCGGGGTCACACGCAACCAATCTGGGCCGCTTTGTACTTGGGCCCCAAGCTTTTGCAATTCGGTTTGCATGGCGGCGATTCGGTCTGTTTCTTTGACACGCCAGCTGCCGATATTGCGCAAGGTACACGGGCCATCGGCGAATAACGCCAACATCGCTGCAGTCATCGCCGCATCTGGAATCAAATTAAAGTCGGTATCAAAAGCCTTGAGGCGCTCGCCCTTAGCTAAGTCGACCCCCGACACCTCGATTGAGGCGGCCTCGCGCCGAACGCGTGCGCCCATGGCTTGCACCGTATCGGCAAACGCCACGTCGCCCTGAATACTGTCTTGCCCCACGCCCAACACGCGTAGTGGTCCTAAGCCCAAGGCGCCCATCGCTAAAAAATAAGAGGCTGACGAGGCATCGCCTTCAACAAAAATCTGACTGGGCGATTGATACGCCGCATCCGCTGGCACAATAAACTGCTGCCAGCCTACGCGTTCAACCTGCACCCCAAAACGCGCCATCAGGTTCAAGGTAATGTCGATATAAGGCTTGGAAATCAGTTCGCCCAGTACCTCAATGACAAGTGGGCGACCCGAGCGCGCCACAGCCAAGGGTGCTGCCATCAACACCGCCGTCAAAAACTGGCTCGAAACCGAGCCCTGCACGCGCACGCGCTCACTCAATGCGTCTGGTGGGGCAATCTGAAGCGGTGGATAACCGTCTTGGCCCGCGTAGGTGACGTTCGCCCCCCAGTCGCGCAAGCCATCGACTAAATCCCCAATCGGGCGCTCGTGCATGCGCGGCACACCCGAGAGCCCATAGTGCCCACCCATCAGCGCCAACACCGCCGTCAACGGGCGAATCGCCGTACCAGCGTTTCCCATAAACAAGTCAGCCTTGCCCACTGAAAACCGCGACACGCCTTGCACCGTGACTGACTCGGCAGCGTGACGTGTGACCTGCACCCCGAGTTGCTGCAACGCGTTGAGCATCACCGTCGTATCGTCTGACGCTAGTAAACCGTCAATGCGCGTCGAACCCTGCGCCAAGGCCGCCAAAAGCAGTACGCGGTTTGAAATACTTTTTGAGCCAGGCAACGCGACCTCACCCCGAACGTATTTGACGCGCGGCAAGTCAAGAAACGCCGAACCACTCACGATTGCTTGCCCACCCAGTCGCGACGCGCTTGCGAAGCCACTTCGAGCATGTCTTGCAGGTAGGCGTAGTCGCCTGCGTTTAGGGCATGTTCGGCACGTTCAAGCACTTTTCGAAAGCTCGCGATCTCAGTTTGCATGGCCTGACGATTGGCCTCAAAAATATCGCGCCACATTTCGGGTGACCCCTGCGCCACGCGTGTGAAATCTCGAAAGCCAGACCCCGCAAGTTCAAGCTTAAGCGTAGCGTCATCGCTTTGTGTCAGATGCTGCATATACAACGCCGCCACCCAGTGCGGCAGATGACTAATCGCGGCCACCGCAGCATCGTGTTGGCCCGAGTCAAGCGTCATTAAATTTGCGCCACACGCCCGCCAGGCAGCCTGCACTCGCTCAATATCTTGAGGGTGATTTTCAACCAAAGGCGTGAGTACGACACGTTTGCCCTGATACAAGTTGGCATCGGCCGCTTGCGGCCCGGTTTCGTGCGAACCTGCCATCGGATGACTAGGCACGAACTGGGCAAGGCAGTCTTGTAAGCCCGCGCGGGCATCGTTGATGACGTTTTGCTTGGTGCTACCGCCGTCGGTAATCACAGCCCTAGGATTTAGCGTGGGCTTTAACCCTGCAAAAATTGCAGCAAACGCCCCCACAGGGGCTGCGACAAAAATAAAATCTGCGCGCTGCGCGGCCTCTTCAAGGCTGACCGCTTCGTCAATCAAGCCTAAGCGCACTGCCTCTTGCAAGGTTTGGGGCCTGCGTCCGGCACCCAACACACGCCCCACGCAGCCTGCTTGGCGCAACGCTGCTGCAAAGGATCCGCCAATTAAACCCACACCGACGATCGCCAGCGTTGGGATAGAGAGGGGGCTAGTTTGTGACACTTTGCTCACTTGGGGCCAGCCTGCACAACCGCCGCCAAAGCCTCGAGAAATTTTTGATTTTCGTGGGGCAACCCAATCGACACGCGCAGCCACTCAGGCAAGCCATCGCCCGCAACCGGACGCACAATCACGCCGCGCTTGAGCAATTCAAGATTGACACGCGCCGCGTCACCCACTTTTACGAGTACAAAGTTGGCATAGCTGGGCACAAACGTCAAACCGAGCTTGGCAAAGCCTTGCTGCAACTGCGCCTTACCCTCACGATTGACGGTAAAACTTTTTGCCAAGAATTCGATGTCTTGTAGCGCGGCAATGGCTGCGGCCTGGGCAAGCGAGTTCACGTTAAACGGTTGGCGCACGCGATTCATTAAATCCGTCAGTGCTGGTTGCGCGATGGCATAGCCAACACGCAAACCAGCCAAACCGTAGGCCTTAGAAAAACTGCGCGACACCAGCAAGTTAGCGTAACGTTTGACTAAGCCCACGCTGTCGACGCGCTGTTCGGGTTCAAGAAACTCGTTATAGGCCTCATCAAGCACAACCGTCACGCGCGTACCGTGACGCTGCGCGACAGCCTCAAGAAACGCCTCAAGCTGCGCGTTAGGTAAGTATGTACCTGTTGGATTATTTGGATTTGCGATAAACACGACACGCGTCGTGCGATCAATCGCCTCAAGCATGGCAGGCAAGTCGTGACCAAAATCTTTGGCGGGCACGACCAGATGGCGCGCACCGCGCGCTTGCGTAGCCAGGCGATACACCACGAAGGCGTGTTGGGCATACACGACCGAGCTGCCGGATTCGAGCAAGGCCGAGGCCACGAGTTCAAGAATATCGTTTGACCCGTTACCGAGCGTAAGCCAATTTTGGGGCACCGACCAGCGCGCGGACAAGGCCTGCTTTAACTCAAAGCCGGCCGGATCAGGGTAGCGCCCTAAGTGCGCCGTGGCAGCCACGATCGCCAGGCGTGCCGACTCGGGCATCCCAAGGGGATTTTCATTTGAAGCAAGCTTGACGATTTGGGCGGGGTCCAGCCCGAATTCGCGCGCGAGCTCTTCAATCGGTTTTCCGGCCTGATAGGGCGCGATCGCCGCGACATGCAGGGGAGCAATCAAAATCGAGTCTTTAGACGACATAAAGGTGACACCAACAGGGATCAAAAAAAAGAATAACTATTGTGCAGGATAAGAGCCCAATAATTTATAAAAGGCACAATCCTGCTCGAGCGTCGCTAACGCTTTTTTAACCGGTGCATCTTCGCAGTGACCCTCAAGGTCAACATAAAAATAGTATTCCCACTGACCGGTGCGGGCGGGGCGCGACTCAAAACGCGTCATGGAGACGCCGTTCGCCGACAAAGGTTCTAGCATTTGATAAACCGCACCGGCCCGATTTGCAACCGCAAGAATCAAGCTGGTTTTATCGCGCCCGCTAGGCAAGATCGCCAACTGACCAATCGCCAAAAAGCGTGTGCGATTTTGCGAGTCGTCTTGAATACCTGCTGCCAACATTTGCAAGCCCCAGGCTCGCGCTGCAATATCGCTAGCGATGGCGGCGATCGATGCGTCGAGCGACGCCAGGCGAGCGGCCTCAGAGTTACTCGAGACCGGTTCGCGCTTGATACCGGGGTACTCACGGTTTAACCAGTTTTGACACTGTGCTAACGCCTGAGGGTGCGCCATGATCCTGGTGATGCCTGTCATGTCACCATTTTTGGTTAACAAGCAATGACGAATCAACAACGAGCGTTCGCCCAAGATACGTAACGACGAACCCAACAATAAATCAAGCGTGCGATTGACAGCCCCTTCGGTTGAGTTTTCAACGGGCACCATACCAACCTGTGCCGCACCCGCCTCAACCGCACGAAACACCTCGTCAAACGAAGCACAGGGCATTCCCGTGACCGAGTGCCCAAAATGCTCAAAGGCGGCTTGTTCAGAAAATGAACCTGCCGGCCCCAAAAAAGCGACTGTCAAGGCTTGTTCAAGACCGCGACACGCTGAAATGATCTCAGTCCAGACAGCAGACACGGCATCTGGGGGCAAAGGCCCCCGATTGAGCGTTTGCAACTGACGAATGACCTGCGCCTCGCGCTCGGGGCGCAGCACCGGGCCTTGCGCATTGAACGCATGCTTGAGCTCACCGACCTCTTGGGCCGTGCGGGCGCGTCGATTAAACAAATCAAGAATCTCGGCGTCGATTTGATCAATACGCTGGCGTAACGGCAACAACTTAGCTTGAAATGACTCATCCATGCGCGTTCTCAAAGTCCTTAAGATAGTCAACCAGTGTCAGCACACCTTGAAGCGGCATCGCGTTATAAATCGAAGCACGCATGCCACCTACGGATTTATGCCCTCTTAACTGCATCAAACCATGCGCCTGCGCGCCTTGCAAGAAGTCTGTGTCTAGAGCGGCCTCGGGCAAAAAAAACGGCACGTTCATGCGCGAACGAACAGAACGCTGTACGGGCAACCGATAAAACCCACTCTGCTCAAAAAAACCATATAAAGCTTGCGCTTTAGCGATATTGAGTTGTTCGATTTGCGCCAAGCCGCCCTGCTGTTTCAGCCACTTAAAAACCAAGCCTGCCATATAAATGGCGTAGGTTGGTGGCGTGTTGAACATTGACTGTTGCGCCGCGACCTTGGCGTAATCGAACGCCGAAGGGCAAATCGGCAAAGCGTGACCAATCAAGTCACGCCGTACGATCACAATCGTCAACCCTGCTGGGCCCGCATTTTTTTGCGCACCGGCAAAAATCATGCCTGTTTGCTCAACTGAGAACGGACGCGACAAAAAATGCGACGAAGCATCAACCACCAAAGGCACCTCAGGCGCCCCTAGGCTGGCCAGTGAAGGCCACGCCATGGTTTCAACGCCACCAATTGTTTCGTTGCTACACAGGTGCAGGTAGGCCGCATCTTTGCGTACCTGCCAGGTCTCGGGGTCAGGTACCCAGGTAAACGGTTGTTGTTGCACGCCATCAATGACCACAGGTACAGCGCTGCTTGCAGCAATGTGGGCATCGCCATAGCGCAAACATTCTTGCTGCGCCTTGGCAGACCAAACGCCCGTTAGCACAAAATCGGCTTTAGGCTGCGCGACCCGACCCAGCAAATTCAAAGGAATAATCGCGTTTTCGGCCGTGGCGCCGCCCTGCATAAACAATACCGCATAATCCTCAGAAATCGCCAGCAACTCACGAAGATCGGCCTCAGCTTCGCTGCAAATCTGCAGAAACTCTTGCCCGCGATGACTCATTTCCATCACCGACATGCCGCTGCCGTGCCAGTCAAGCATTTCTGCAGCCGCTTGCTGCATGACCACCTCAGGCATTACCGAGGGGCCTGCCGCAAAATTCCAGGGGCGTGCCATAGGTTTAAGACTCCGAACCAGCCTCACCAGGGGTATCAGGTGCACTCGCGTCGGGTGTTGCGCCCTCGATTGAAGGATCATCACCCTCGTCATCGACATCACTTTCAACCACGCGACGCACGCCAGACAACATGCTGCCATCGTCAACACTAATTAGAGTCACACCCTGAGTTGCACGGCCCATTTCACGGATGCCCGAAACGGGTGTGCGCACCAAAACGCCGCCCGTTGTGATCAGCATGATCTGGTCAGTGGCATTGGCCAAGACCGCCCCCACCACCTTGCCATTGCGTGCAGACGTTGAAATCGCAATCATGCCTTTGGTGCCACGGCCATGACGCGTGTATTCACCAATGGGGGTCCGCTTACCGAAACCATTTTGCGTGGCAGTGAGCACCGTTTGCGTTTCGTCGCCGGCGACCAACATGGCAATGACGGCTTGACCCTCTTCAAGCTGCATACCGCGCACACCACGGGCGTTGCGCCCCATCGGACGCACGTCGTTTTCGTCAAAGCGTACTGCCTTGCCCGAATCAGCGAACAGCATGACATCGTGCTTGCCATCGGTGAGTTCAGCCCCGATCAAGAAATCGCCCTCATCAAGGTCAACGGCAATGATGCCGGCCTTGCGTGGGTTTGAGAAGTCCGACAGCAAGGTCTTTTTAACCGTACCGCGCGAGGTTGCCATAAAGATGGTTTGATCATCGCTAAAGGCCTTGATCGGCAAGATGACTGTAATTTTTTCGCCATCCACGAGCGGAAACATATTCACGATGGGGCGCCCGCGCGAGGTTGACGTGCCCTGCGGAACTTCCCAAACCTTGAGCCAATAAAGACGACCGCGATCAGAAAAGCACAACAAGAAGTCGTGCGTGTTCGCCGTGAAGAGCTGATCAATCCAGTCGTTTTCTTTGGTGGCCGCAGCCCGCTTGCCACGACCGCCGCGGCGTTGCGCGCGGTATTCAGACAAGGGCTGACTCTTAATATAGCCACTGTTAGAGAGCGTCACCACCATATCCACAGGCGTGATCAAGTCTTCGGTATCAAGATCGGTTGCATTGAGCTCAACATCCGAACGGCGTGAATCTTTGGCATTGATCGAGAACTCAGTCTTGATGGCCTGCAACTCGTCACTAATAATGACCGTGATACGCTCAGGACGCGCCAAGATATCGAGCAAGTCAGAGATCGTATCCATCACGCCCTTGTACTCGCTGACGATCTTGTCTTGCTCAAGGCCGGTCAGGCGTTGCAGACGCATGTTCAAAATTTCTTGCGCTTGCGTTTCGCTTAAACGGTATTGACCATCGGCTTGCAAACCAAACGTCTCGGGCAAATTATCTGGCCGATAGGCCGCACGCCCGCCTACCGCTTCAGAATCTGCTCGCGATAACATTTCGCGCACCAAAGACGAATCCCAGGATTGATCCATCAAATCCTGACGCGCGACAGGCGGCGTTGGTGCAGCCTTAATAATACGGATGAACTCATCAATATTGGCGAGTGCCACGGCCAGGCCCTCGAGCACGTGCCCACGCTCGCGCGCTTTGCGCAACTGAAAGACAGTGCGACGCGTGACCACTTCGCGACGGTGCGATAAAAAGTACTCGACCATCTGCTTTAAATTCAGCAGCCGAGGCTGACCGTCAACCAAGGCCACTAGATTCATGCCAAAGGTATCTTGCAGCTGGGTATGCTTGTAGAGATTGTTAAGCACCACCTCAGGGACTTCACCGCGCTTGAGCTCGATCACCAGACGCATACCGTCTTTATCGGATTCGTCGCGAATATCTGAGATGCCTTCGATTTTCTTTTCGTTGACGAGCTCGGCGATGCGCTCTTGCAAGG
>CAMBZR010000066.1 GCA_945872285.1 Bordetella parapertussis
CTGGTTACTGTATCGCAGGGTCAAGTCACACTCGGTGCGCAAGACATTACACGAATGAGCCCACACTTGGTTGCGCGCGCTGGCGTTGGTTATGTACCCGAGGGGCGGATGTTGTTTCCGGATTTAACAGTACTTGAGAATATTCAGGTTGCCCAACGCGTGGTGGCCAAGCGCTGGACAACTGACGCACTTTTTGCTTTGTTTCCACGCTTAAAAGAACGAATCCATCACAAGGGGAGTCAGTTGTCTGGCGGCGAACAGCAAATGGTTGCAATTGCGCGTGCCTTGGCCAGTGATCCAGAGCTTTTGTTATTGGATGAGCCGTCGCAAGGTTTAGCCCCAAAGGTTGTTCGCGAACTAGTGGATGTGTTTATTCAATTGAAGAACGAGGGTGTATCTTTATTGTTAATTGAACAAAATTTAAATTTGGCTGAACGTATTGCTGATCAGATGTTTGTCATGGCAAAGGGGCAGGTCGTGTACGACGCGCCGATTGCCAAATTTAAGACCGAGATTGAAAGCGTGAAGTCTCAATATTTGACTCTCTAAGGCGGGTAAGACCATGCACTCTGACTTAAAAATTATCAATACCTTTGCGAATGCTCAACACTATAGCGATTTAGAACGCGAACAGACGCAATTAAAAATTATCGATGCACATTTTCACTTATGGGATCTTGCGGGCTCCATTAAGTACGACTGGTTGGTGCACCCTGAACACAATTGGCTTGGTAACTATTCGGCTTTTATGCGCTCATACCTCGCGCCCGAATATATTCGCGGCACCGCAATGCATAATCTGATTGGTTCGGTTGCGATTGAAGCCGAATGTGATCGTAGTCAACAAGTGGCCGAAACTGAATTCTTTACCATGGTCAATGCCACCTACGGGTTGCCAAACGTGATCGTGGCGCACGCTTGGGTGGACACTCCAAATGCAGAAGAGATCCTGGCGCAACAAGCCGCGTTTAAATTAGTACGCGGCATTCGTACTAAACCAATCATTGCAGCCAAACCAGATGAAAGTGTGCGCGGTCAGCCCCGAAGCATGCAAGATCAAAAGTGGCTCAAAGGACTAGAGCTGTTACAAAAATATAAGCTCTCGCTAGATTTGAGATTGCCGTGGTGGCATCTTGAAGAGGGTGCTGAGGTGGCCGCACAACTGCCTGAGCTGTCGATGGTGCTCAATCATACGGGTTATCCCTGGCAACGCGACGATGCGTCAATGGCAGGTTGGCGACGTGGCATGCGGGCGCTCGCAAAACAGCCCAACGTCACGTGCAAAATTTCTGGACTTTGCGTCGCAGACCGTCCGTGGACGTTAGAAGAAAATGGTCCGATCATCAAAGAGGTGATTGAGCTTTTTGGCGTAGATCGCTGTATGTTTGCCTCGAATTTTCCGGTCGATAGTTTGAAGGGAAGTTGGGATTATGTTTTTACTCAATTCAAGCGTGCCGTCGCGCACTTGTCTTTAACGGATCAACAAAAACTCTTTGCAGATAACGCGATACGCGTGTACCGGATTCCTGGCTGAGCTGATTCGCAAGCCATTGAGCGTTGAATTTTTAAAGCTGATTTTCTGTATAACCAATGAAAAAAAAATATCAAATCGCGGTGCTCCCTGGTGACGGCATCGGTCGTGAAGTGATGAGTGCGGCTTTAGCGGTGCTACAAGCCGTTGAAAAGCAACTTGGTGTGCAGTTCGATACCCGTCCTTATCCAGCCGGAGCCCAGCACTATTTGGATTCAGGTGAGTCTTTGCCTGAGTCAACACTCGCTGCCTGCCGCGCAGCGGATGCGATTTTGTTTGGCGCCATGGGGTTGCCACACGTCAGGGGTGCAGATGGCACAGAGATTATTCCGCAGTTGGATATTCGGTTCGCGTTAGATTTGTATGCGGGTGTTCGCCCGATTCGAACCTTTCCTGGCTTGCCGGTTCCGTTGGCGAATCCGCTGGCGAGCAAAATCGATTTAGTGTTGATTCGAGAGAACACTGAAGGTCTTTTCTATGCGCGCGGTCGGGGCGTGGCTGAAGGTGACGAAGCGGTCTACGACACCATGAAAATCACACGGACAGGCACAACGCGCGTGTGTGATTTTGCATTTAAGTTAGCCGAGTCACGAAAAAAAACCGGTCGACCTGGCCACGTCACAAGCGTCGATAAGGCTAACGTATTTCAGTCAATGGCCTTTTGGCGGACGATCTTTGAAACCTGTGCAAAGCGCTATCCTGCAATTGCAACAGACAGTGCCTATGTGGACGCCATGGCCTTGAATTTGGTGCTTAAGCCCTGGGCCTACGATGTCTTAGTGACCGAAAATATGTTTGGCGATATTTTGTCTGATTTGATTGCTGGTTTGGTGGGTGGAATGGGCATGGCGCCCTCAGGCGATATTGGTGATCATCACGGTTTGTTTCAACCGGCTCACGGTACTGCGCCTGATATTGCCGGTAAGGGTATCGCAAACCCCACAGCGATGATTTTGTCGGTAGCGATGATGCTTGAGTGGCTCAGTGAGCGTCATGGGGATCCGCGTTTGCAAGACGGAGCACTCGCGATTCAGCGTGCGGTTGAAATTTCGTTTGCGACAAACAGCGTCAGACCGGCTGAATTTGGTGGCAAAAGCAATACGGCAGATATTACAAAGGCCGTGATGAGTCACCTAAGCTAGGCAAACCCCTCTCTTATCGCCAGCCTCAAAGCGGTGGCCAACAATGCCCTGTTTGGGGCTGTGGCGTTGTTTTTAAGGGTTTGCCCTTACTCCAGACAGATTTAGGGTTAACATAGTCATCAACGTGTAATGATAAACCATTCAAGATCAATGGTTTAGCAACACATTTCTTGCATAAGCCGCTTTTGACCACCCAACAACGCCCGCTGTACGGCATTTTGCTGATTTTGACCTCGTGTGTTTTATTTTCGAGTCAAGATGGCATCTCGAAGTACTTGACGCTGTTTTATTCACCGATATTGGTTGTGTGGATGCGGTTTGTCATCCAAGTTGCTCTGACGGCAGCGGTGTTTGTGCCACGCATGGGCGTCTCGATTTTGCACACCAAGCAGCCCAAGCTTCAGCTTGCCCGCGGTGTGTGCATGTTGACGGCAAGCGTGAGCTTTGTGATTGGGCTGCTCTATGTGCCGATCGGCGAGGCGACAGCAGTCGTGTTTTTGTCGCCCATCTTACTCACCGGCTTTGCAGGGTATTTTTTAAAAGAAAAGATCAAGCTTGGGCAGTGGATCGCGGTCGGCAGCGGCCTGCTCGGCGTGTTGGTGATCGTGCGACCCGGCAGCGCCTTATTTACGCCTGCGATGCTGTTGCCCTTAATCGGCGCGTTCAGCATGTCGATCTTTCAATTATTGACCCGGCGCCTGTTAGTGACTGATCATCTCGTCTCCACTAATTTTTTGACCGGCTTGTTTTGTACGTGCGTGATGAGTTGTCTGGTGTGGTATTTCTGGCAAACGCCAACGCTCGCTGACTTTATGTTGATGTTGATCGGTGGGGCGATTGCCACGATTGGCCATTTGCTATTGACCTATTCTTATCGCCATGGCTCAGTCGTGATGCTTGCGCCGTTTAGCTACTCGCAGATTGTGTTTTCTTCATTCGTGGCTTTTTTATTTTTTGGCCATGTGCCCGACGACCTCACCATGGTCGGGATGTTGATTATTATCCTGAGTGGGGCAGGGTTGGTGTGGTGGCAAAGGCGCTAAGCCTCTGCGCTGAGTTGCGGCTTGACCGCTCTTCCAGAGTCAGTCTCAGTCTCAGTCTCAGTCTCGCTTGAGCGCTTGCCAACAATAGCCACTGGGATGAGGTTCGCTCGTTTCAATTCGCAGCCCTTCATTCCATTTTGCCATGCGCTCTGATCTTGCAAAAGATCCTACTTTTAATTGACCAGCGTTCCAGCCAGTTGCCAGATGCACGATGGCAACATCTTCGGTTTCGCCTGAACGCGCAGACACGATGGTGGCATAGCCTGCTTGTTGAGCGGCTTTGAGGGCAGCATAGGTTTCTGTGATCGTGCCCGCTTGATTGGGTTTAATCAAGACTGCATTACAGGCTTTTTGTTGAGCAGCCTTTTGCACGAGGTTGGCATTGGTGACTAAGTAATCGTCACCCACAACCTGTACTCGACCTGCAACAGCTTTGGTAAAGGCGATCATGCCTTTGCTGTCGTCTTCAGCAACGGGGTCCTCTATCGAGACGATTGGATATTTATCTAGCCATTTCAATAGTTTTTCAATCAGACCATCTGAGTCAAGCTCTTTTTTCTCAAGACCCAGCGTGTAGCGTCCACCTTGGCCAAATTCTGAAGCAGCAATGTCAAGTGCAATGCTCACGTCTTGGCCTGGTGCAAAGCCTGCGGCCTCAATTGACATCACCAAAACATCAAGTGCTTCTTCGTTATGCGCGAAGGCAGGCCACCAGCCGCCTTCATCGGCGATGCCCTGAGATGAACCGCGTTGCTTCATCAACAGACCAGCGTGTCGGTATACCTCGGCGGTCATCTCCATGGCTTGTGCAAAGCTGCGAGCACCGGTCGCGATTACCATAAAATCTTGAATATCGACGCGACGATCCGCGTGCGCGCCGCCACCAAAAATCTGAATCTGTGGCAAGGGCAGTTGAACGACGGCATCTTTAGAGAGATAACGCCAAAGTGGTAACTGAGCATCGGCGGCAGCGGCATGAAGCACCGCTAACGAGGTTGCGATCAAAGCGTTGCCGCCTAAGCGAGACTTGTCGGCAGTACCATCCAGGGCAATCAGTAAGCCATCAATTTTTTCTTGTTCAGTGACATCAAGACCCAGCAATAGTGGGGCGATTTCAGTTTGAATTCCCGCCACAGCCTGCATGACATCCAGCCCGCCAAAGCGTGTGCCCCCATCGCGTCGTTCAAGCGCTTCACGGCTGCCACGCGAGGCGCCTGCTGGAGCCATGCCGCGCCCCAGTGCAACAGAGTCTGTGACGATATCGACTTCAACAGTTGGACGCCCACGCGAATCCCAAATGCGTCGTGCGTGAACCTGTTTAATCCGACTCATTGTGCAAACTCCTGGGCCCAGCGCGTATAGATGGTTGAAAAAGAAATATCGTCCTGCTTTAAAAATTCGCTCGCGAGTTTGCGTACCCGTGCGCCGCACGTAGCGGTTAAGTATTCGGCGGGCGATTTGCCGTCAACGCGTGCGAGCATCAGGCCAGGCAGCAGAGAGGCGATTCTGTATTCAAGTGCTGCCACAGGCTCCCAGGTGATCTCTTGCAAATAAGCGTTCAAAAAGTTTTGAGTATTCTGCATAAGCCCAGCATGAGCTTGAGGCAAATGCGCTGCTTTTAAGAAAAAATGATTCAGGCAAAACGCGACATCAAATGCTGGGTCGCCGTACCAGGCACATTCGGCATCCAACAAAATCGGGCCCTCAGGCCCAAGCAAAATATTTTTGGGGCTGACGTCCCCGTGCACCAATACTTTAAGATTGTGTTGTGTGCGCACGATCAGCGCTTTTAATCGTGAGCCTAGCTCAGGATGTTGACGCGCGGCCTCTTCAAGATAAGGTTCAAGCCGAATCGCATAAAACGTTGCGTCGTTCGCGAACTGTTTGGCGAGGTCTTCTTTGAGCGCCGTTTGCGAATGGATTTGTCCAACGATATGGCCAAGCTGGGTTGCCACCTTCGCTGCGAGCCTGCCGGCCAGAAGCTCTGTCTTCCAGTTTAGGTATTCGTCGCCAAGGTATTGCATGACAAAACTTTTGCTTTCTTGATCGATGCCCAACACTTGTGGCACAGCTTTAGGTGCGATTTTTGCAGCCGTTTGTAACCAAGCAATTTCGGCAAAAACACGATCAACGGGCGCCAACCACTGCTTAGCCACTTTGAGTTGCGGCAGCGCTTGCTTAAGGCAGTACTGCGCTTGCTGTGTAGTGATCTGAAAAATATTTGATGACACACCACCGGCTAGCGCTTTAATCGTCACGGTTTCGTCGTCTTGAGCAAGGTTTAAGTTGCTTAGGATTTTTTTAATCGCCGCATGATCATTTGCCAGGTCTTTAAAAACATCGACTGCCTTTGTGTGAGCAGTGGTCGGCTTTTTTTCAGTAACGGCCAATTGTTTGTCACGCAGGTTTTGGGCGACCTCTTTGCCTTTATCAAACTCTTGTTTGAGCCTGGTGAGTTCTTTAGGGCTAACACGTTCAATATTTGCATAGTCGAGCTTCCACTCGTGCGACTGACTCCACCGTTGGGGGGACTGTACGGTTGTACGGGCGACCACAGCGGTTTCTAAAACCTTGAAGGCCAATTCTAAAGTTTGCCGCTGCGATGCCGGATTATGGGGTTTTCCGGCTGAGTTACCGAGCGGAAAGTCGCTGAACATAAATCTGGGTACGCCGCAGTGTTCAACAATATCCTTTGCACAGCCCATTAATACCGTGGGGATACCATGAGCTTCAAGGTAACGGGCAATCAGGCTAAGGGTTTGATGGCAGACCGGGCAGTTTGGGGTCAAGACCACTGCCTCGACGCCATCCGCGCGACAACGCTTTAAGACCTCAGGCGCATCAACTTCGATCGTATGACGTTGGCTTCGGTTGGTGGGGGCACCATAAAAGAACGGTGCAATGCTGCCAATGATTTTGTCGCGCGCAAGTTCACGCAGCATGGGCAAAGCAAACCAAGTGTTTGAGTCTTGCATACTGGTGTGTTTGCGATCGACCGCCACATGCGACACGCGCAAGTCGTGGTCAATATTTGTAGCGCCTGAGTAAACGGTAAAAAACTTCGCACCCGAGTTGTAAGTTGACCCTGGGCCTTGATTGCCTTTGTCAGGGTGATAAGGCGCTGCGGTTGTAATAATCGTGACGCAAGTGTCTTTAAGAGGCTTGCGCAAGGGCGTAAAAGGCGCGTCGGCAAAGTGCGCCCAACGATACGGGTTGCCGTAGCCCAACCCTAAATACCAATCGCGGGTGCGCTGCATATAGCGAATAGGCTGGTCATCATCGCTGACAAAGCCAAGCAGTTGATCCACGTCAGCTTGAGATAGTTTGGTCGCTTCAGTCATAAACATTGTCGTTTTTGTTGGTATTTCAGAGTCTAGCTGAAAAAATCCCAGAGTCTGATGATCAAACACGTTGAGAATGCCTTCAGAACCTAGCCAAGGGTAGGTTTTTCAAAGACTATACTTCTGCTAGCGCCTTCGGGCTTTATTCTCAAATGTGGGCTCTTCGTTTTGACTTCTGCTGCCGCAGCGTTTTCAGTCAGGGTGCTGTCCCTCATCCCTCCGATGACACAGCTCAACACGCCGTACCCTTCGACGGCGTATCTGACGGGGTTTTTGCGTTCACGTGATTTTTTTGCGGTGCAAGAGGATTTGGCACTGGCGCTTGTGCTAAGGCTACTTTCGCGTCAGGGCTTGGCTGAAGTCGCCGAGGTGATTGCGCGCTTGCCTGCGGCTGAACACACCCAAACCATTGAAGCGTTTAGTGCGCAGCGAGCGCAATATGTTGCAACGGTTGAGCCCGTCATTGCGTTTTTGCAGGGACGTGATTCAACCTTGGCACATCGTATTGCCAGTCGGCAGTATTTGCCTGAAGGCCCGCGCTTTACAAGCCTCGATGTCTTTGTGCATGACGAAGGTGGTGATCCGCTGGCGTGGGCCTTTGGTGCGCTTGGCCTGAATGACAAAGCCAAGCACTTGGCCACGCTTTATTTGAACGATCTGGCCGACGTGCTTCGCGATGCGATTGATCCGCGTTTTGAGTTTGTGCGTTATGCCGAGTCGTTAGCAGCGAGTCAGGCCAGCTTTGAACCCTTGGCTAAAGCCTTGGCTGCGCCAGATAATATGATTGACGCCACGCTCGCGCGGCTGACCCTAGAGGCTCTTGGCGTACACCAGCCAACCGTGGTTCTAATTTCTGTGCCGTTTCCGGGCTCTGTCTATGCGGCTTTTCGGATCGCGCAAACGGTCAAGGCCTACAACCCTAAAATCGTCACCTTGTTAGGCGGTGGCTTTGTCAACACCGAATTGCGCGAACTGACCGAGCCGCGAGTGTTTGATTATTTTGATTACGTGACGCTAGATTCGGGTGAGCGCCCCTTGCTTTCGTTACTCGCTTATCTGCAAGGGCAGCGTTCACGGCAACGACTGGTACGAACCTACTTACGCGATGCAGCGTCGCAACAGGTGCAATATATCAATTTGGTTGAGCCCGACGTGCCATTCGAAGAGGTCGGTACGCCCACTTGGGATGGCTTGCCTCTAGACCGATATCTGTCGTTACTGGACATGCTTAATCCGATGCATCGGCTCTGGAGCGATGGTCGCTGGAACAAGCTCACCGTGGCCCACGGCTGTTACTGGAAGAAATGCAGTTTCTGTGACGTAAGTTTGGATTACATCGGTCGTTACGAAAGCGCTTCTGCAACAGTTTTAGTGGACCGTATTGAATCAATTATTCAAGAGACTCGTCAAACGGGCTTTCATTTTGTGGATGAAGCCGCTCCACCCAAATCGCTCAAAGCGCTTGCAACTGAACTGATCAAACGCGACACGGCGATATCGTGGTGGGGCAATATTCGGTTTGAAAAGACCTTTACGCCTGAGTTATGCGAGTTGCTCGCGCAAAGTGGTTGCATTGCGGTGTCTGGCGGTCTTGAGGTCGCCTCTGATCGGTTATTAACCCTCATGAAAAAGGGTGTGTCGGTTGATCAAGTGGCACGGGTGACGCGTGCGTTTACCGATGCCGGTATTTTGGTGCATGCCTATTTAATGTATGGCTTTCCGACTCAAACTGTGCAAGACACGGTCGACGCACTTGAGTTCGTTAGGCAGTTGTTTGCCAATGGTTGCATTCAAAGTGGGTTCTTTCATCGCTTTACGTGCACGGTCCATTCACCTGTCGGACTCAATCCGCAAGAGTATGGCGTGACGCTCAAACCCCTGCCACCGGTGAGTTTTGCAAAAAACGATGTGTTGTTTGTAGACCCGACCGGAGTCGATCACGCTGCGCTGGGCGTGGGACTCAGAAAAGCCATTTACAACTTTATGCACGGCCTTGGTTTAGAAGAAGACGTGCGTAGCTGGTTTGACTTTAAAGTACCCCGCACGACTGTGGCGCGTCAACGCATCGAGCGAGCTTTAGGGAATCGAGACCGTCTGACGCGTGCGACAACAGAGCGCTAGTCAGCATCCTGTTCTTTCAGCCAGCGCTTGAGCCCGGGATCGTCCCGTACGGTGAGCAGGTCGCTTTTGATCGCAGTGATTTCAGAATGCAGACGACGCTGCAGGGTGGCTAAGTGGCGGCTTAAAGAGGCCTCGCTGACAGTGGCTGCCGGTGACATGCCAAATTCACCGATGGCATCAAGTTCAACATCGCGCAACTCGCGTTGAATGCCCTGTGTGCGCTGGGTAATCAAGCCGGTGAGTGCTGCGATTTTGTCATGAGCAAGATTACTGGCAATTTGGGTTTCGGTCAGATTTGACTCAAGCTGCAGATGTAACAGGGTCAGCAGATCACCGCGGCTGTAGGCGGTGTTTGCATCGCTCATTAATTGAGTTTTGCGGGCGCGTTCAAGTGGATCACTCTCGCGATCGGGGTGCACGGCACTGGCAAGTTGCCGATAGATGCTACGTAGGGCACCTTGTGCATCATTGAGCAGCTGTTCGGCTTGCAACTGACTGGGAGTCTTGGTTCGTTGATTTTTGCGCTTTTCTTTTTGGCGCTCGCGCTGTTCAGCTTGCTTACGCAGCTGTTCAAACTTTGCATGCAGCACGTCGTCAACGGTTTCGAAGGGTTCGTCTTCTTCGAGAGCGCGACCCATGGTTTGTTCAAAGTAGGCTTGCGCCCCACGCGCTTGGGCGAGTTCAATGTCGGCCAAGGCTTGGTCGCTGTGCGCGTCGTGCAGCACCCGCATGTCGTGATCACCTTGTAGGGCAAAGTCTATGGCGATTCTGCAAATCTGCCGACGCATCAGCTTCTGATGACGGGTGGGCAGGCCGCCTTTTTCCAGGCGCTGTTCCAACCAGATGGCCATACTCTTGCGCAGCGTTTCTTGGCGCCGGTGTAATGGTTTAAGGGTGGTTTGATGCACGGCGCGATGCTGCTCAACCAGTTCACGTAACCCTTTAATCTTGAGGGTCAGCCGTTCGGCATGCTTAACAAGCTCACTAAAATTTTCTTGTTCGGGCGACAGTTCTTGCGCAAACTGCGTGAGTGCGGGTGCGTTTTCGATAAAGTGCGACAGTTTGATGGCGTCCTGAAGGAGGTGGTTTCAAGCGTAACTATGCAGTTTAACGCGTTGGCGCCCCAGCTGTCAGGTCATCGCAGATTTTTCTTGTGGGCGCTTGTTCGCGAGCGAGCTGCCACCGGATTTAGCCTGCGGCAGCCCCAACGTGGCTCTTTTAGGTGAGTGGCTCTTTTAGAATTACTTCTTTTGGTCCATAAATACAATCAGCTCGCGAAAAATTCTGGTGTATTCATCCATCTCTTCGTCCATCTGTTTTGGGCCTTTCACATCAAGGATCAGACCATGCTTTTGCGCGAATTGTGCAAACTCTGGGCTGTTTCCAATGGCAAGTGATGTGGCAACTAGTTTGTCTTTGATCTCGCTTGGCATCCCTTTGGGTGCGACGATGCCATACGAGGCGGGTAGGGTGACGTTGTATCCAGCTTGCACAACTGAAGTCGCTTGTGGAAACGCAAAATATTTGTCTTTCGTAAAGCTAGCAATCACCCGAATTTTACCGGCTTGCACATGCGGCAACATGGTCGGGGCATATCCAGTACTCGCTTCTACTCGACCGCCAAGCAGCGCAACAAGCGCCTCGCCGCCACCGCCGGTGAAAGGAATGGTGGCAATTTTCACTTGGGCGATCTTGTTTAATTCTTGAATCGCTAAATCTGGGGTCGTTCGATAGCCGGACACCGCTGCACGGATTTTCCCGGGATTTTTGCGCACAGCATCCATAAAGTCTTCAAAGGTATGCCAAGGTGAATCAGTACGCACCGCAATAATGGTGGGTAGATCAACGAGCTTGATGATTGACTGATAGTCTTCTGGGCCTTTCCAGACGATTGCTTTGTTTACAAGCGGTTGGTAGGCCAAAACACTGTTTGAAGTGAGGCCTAGTGTGTAGCCATCAGGTTTGGCCCGAATGACCGCTGCTGTGCCGATGGTGGCTGAGCCCCCAGGTTTGTTTTCGACGTTAACGCTGACCTTGAGCGCTTGTTCGAGTTGACTCGCAAATTGGCGCGAAATCGGGTCGGTAGAGCCGCCGGGGCCATAGGGCACGATAAAAGTGATATCGCGGTTCGGGTAGGGCTGCGCCTGCGCTGAGGGTCCGAACAAAGTGGTGCCAAGCGTTGCTATAAAAAATATTACGATACAAAAAATAGAGCGCCTTTTAGTTTTTATAAACATGTCTCTTTATTCCCGTCAGTTATCAGACCAGCATGGGAGTAGTATGCCTAAAAAAAACCAAGCTAGCTAGCAGCCACTCGCCAAGGTGGCTAACACCCCCTCAATACGCTAAACTTAAGACCAAATTCATTCTAAAAATTCCATCTTCGTGAATGTTGTGAGACGACATGACAGATGTGAGACAAAATTCTTCAAAAGGTAGCGCCATGGCTCAAACTGCCAGTGAAAAAATTGCTTCGTTCGTTCTGAATTTTGACCCGGGCACCATTACGGCAGCCAGTCGACACGTTGCAGCCCGGGCTTTGTACGACACCATCGTTTGTGCCTTGGCAGGCGTGCAAGAGCCCGCCTCGCAACTCAGTCTTCAATATGCGCAGGGCCAAACCGGCCCGCATATGGCCACAGTTTGGGCAACAGGCCAGAAGGTGTCGCTAGAAATGGCTGCTCTGGTAAATGGCACGATGGGTCATGCTTTGGATTTTGACGACGTATCCTCACCGTTGCGCGGTCATCCAACCGTGGCGATTTTGCCCGCTGTGATTGCGTTAGGTGAATCTCTGCAAGCGCTGGGGCGCGACATCATCAATGCGTACATTGTCGGTTTTGAGGTGACCTTACGCTTGGCGCGTGCGATTGTGGATGAACAGTACGCCAAGGGCTGGCATTCAACAGCTTCGATTGCGACGTTCGGTGCAACGGTTGCGTGTGCACATTTGTTAAAACTGAATCATGCTCAGATTGTGAATGCCTTGGGGATTACGGTCTCGCAGGTTGCGGGGACTCGTCAAAACTTTGGCACGATGTCTAAGCCCTTTCAGGCAGGGCAAGCCAATGCGGTGGCGCTGCGTGCTGTCATACTCGCTAAGCTTGGGTTTGATGCCTCAGCCAAGGCGCTTGATGGAGATCTGGGCTACACCACGCTGTATGCCGATAAGATGGATCTGCATGGCGAACTGGATCAACTCGGTCGCTTGCCCCTTGAAATCGAGCGCAGCGGCATCGAAGTTAAAAAATATCCTTTGTGCTATGCCACACATCGCACGATTGATGGTCTGCTTGATATGCTCAAAGATACGCCGTTTAAGTTCGAGCAGCTTGATCACGTTGACATTCAAACAAACTATCGTGCCACGGTACCCTTGATTCATAGCCGGCCACAAACTGGTTTAGAGGGAAAATTCAGTATGCAGTACGCCGTCGCAGCGGCCTTGCACGATGGTGAGGTGGTACTCAAAACTTTTGAAGATGCGGCGGTTCAGCGCTCGGCTATCCAAGCTTTTTTACCCAAGGTCAGCGTTACAGAAGGTGCGCCTCCCCTGTACCCCCGCTGGGCAGAATTAACGGTCTATTTAAAAGACGGTACGGTGCTCAAGCGTCGTGTTGAAAAACTGCGCGGTAGTAAAGAGCATCCACTCACCGACGCTGAGCTGATTGTCAAAGGTGCCGACTGCTGCAGCTTTGGTCACTTCAATACTTCGGCTGCTGAATTGGCTCAAACCTGCTTTACGCTTGATCAGCAACCACTGACTGTGTTGCTTAAGTCACTCACGACGGCCGTACAGGCCTCGAAGGTGAGTTCAAAAATAGCTGCTTGAACCCTCAGGGAAAACGATTAAGAGAAAACCCGTAAGCGTTATTCCATTTGACCAATAGCCGATTCCAACGTACTTTCTCACTTGCGAAATAAATAACAAACAAGCATTTTTGCTTCAATCGTGGAGAACCGATTTGTCGAACCAGTCAGCGTCAGCACTGCTGAATGTTAAAGATATTACAGTCCGTTTTGGTGGCATCGTCGCGTTAGATTCTGTCAGCTTTGACGTACCTCGTAACAAAGTCTGTGGTTTGATCGGCCCGAATGGCGCGGGTAAAACAACGCTCTTTAACTGTTTGAGCCGGCTCTATCAATATCAGGCTGGCGACCTTTTGTTTGATGGTCAATCCATCACGCAAACGCCCGTGCATGCGATGTCAAAAATCGGCATTGGCCGCACCTTTCAAAACTTGGCGATGTTTCGTACGATGACGGTCCGGCAAAATGTGATGGTCGGGGCTCATGCGCGCTCTGAGGGCGGCTTTATCGGCACGATGCTAAAAACGCCAGCGGTTCGCGCTGAAGAAAAGCAGTTAGTCGAAGACGCGGATGCATTGTTGTCTTATTTGAAGCTGGCTGAATTCGCTGATCGGGCGGTAGGTGATTTGTCCTTTGGCACTCAAAAACGTGTTGAGTTCGCGCGCGCGCTGGCCTCAAAGCCAAAGATGCTTTTGCTCGATGAGCCCGCTGCGGGCTTGAATCACACCGAGCTGGGCGACTTAGCAAATTTTATTCGCACGGTTCGCGACGATATGGGCATCACTGTTTTGCTAGTTGAACATCACATGAGTTTGGTGATGGAGGTCTCGGACTGGATCGTCGTGTTGAACTTTGGTAAAAAAATTGCCGAAGGCACGCCTGAAGAGATCCAGCGCAATCCCGAGGTCATCCGTGCGTATTTGGGAGATGGTAACTAATGAAGCTGCTTGATGTTGCCAACTTGAATGCGTGGTATGGACCTAACCAAGTGCTCTTTGATTTAAATTTTGAGTTAAAGGTGGGTGGTATCACGACTATTCTGGGTGCGAATGGCGCCGGAAAAACGACGACTCTGCGCGCTGTGTGTCAGGCCGTTCAAACGACTGGTTCGATCACTTTTATAGACAAGCGCATCGACGGCAAAGCGACCGAAGATATCGTAAGGGTCGGGATCGCGCATGTTCCTGACGGGCGCGGTACCTTCATGGCCCTGACCGTCGAAGAAAACCTGAAGCTTGGCGCCTACACGCGTAAAGATCGCCATGAGGTTCAAGTTGATCTCGAGCGCATGTACAGCATATTTCCGCGCTTAAAAGAACGCTTTCGTCAGCAGGCGGGCACCTTGTCGGGTGGCGAACAACAAATGCTTGCCATCAGCCGTGCGCTCATGCTGCGCCCCCGATTACTGCTCTTAGATGAGCCTTCTTTTGGTTTGGCACCTTTGATCGTGAAAGAGATTTTCGAGATCATGCGTCAAATCAATCAAGAAGATCAGGTCAGTATGCTGCTCGTCGAACAGAACGCGTCCTTGGCATTGAACTTGGCAGATCATGCTTATTTGCTCGAGACAGGCAAGGTTGTTTTGTCGGGTCCTGCGGCTGATATCAAAGCTGACGAGTCGATTCGACGCGTGTACTTGGGTTATTAAACTAGCGATCAGGTTGTGGAGTTTTAATGGATTCGTTTTTATTGCAAGTCACTGCGGGGTTAGCGAACGGTGGTATTTATGCCGCGGTCGGGCTAGCGTTGGTCATGATCCACCAGGCGACCCATCACATTAATTTTGCGCAAGGCGAGATGGCGACGTTTTCGACCTTTATCGCTTGGGCAATGACCCAAGCGGGCGTACCTTACTGGGTGGCGTTTGTCGTGACGATGGTCGTGTCGTTTGTCGCGGGTTTACTGATTCAGCGGATTTTTCTCAAGCCTGTTGAAAAAGCGCCAATCCTAACGAATGTGATCGTATTTGTTGGTTTGCTCGTGATTTTTAATGCCTTTGCAGGTTGGATTTTTGAGCACACGATTAAATCGTTTCCGAGTCCGTTTCCGTTAGAAGGTATGTTCTTGCCTAAATACTTTTCTGGTCACCAAATCGGGTCAATTTCGGTCACACTCGTTGTGCTGCTCTCGGTGTTCTGCTTCTTTCGTTTTACGCCGCTTGGTCTGGCGATGCGTGCGGCCGCATTTAATCCCGAGTCGGCCCGCTTGGTCGGGATTCGCGTGTCTTGGATGTTGGCGCTTGGTTGGGGGATGGCGGCCTTAATCGGAGCAGTGGCCGGCATGATGATCGCACCCATTGTGTTTCTTGATCCAAACATGATGGCCGGCATTTTGCTGTATGGTTTTGCGGCAGCCTTGCTTGGTGGGATAGATAACCCTTGGGGCGCCGTTGTTGGTGGCGTCATTTTAGGTGTGCTTGAAAACATCTTGGGCGCGTATGTCATTGGCAGCGACCTAAAGCTTACGATGGCGTTAATCTTAATCGTGACGATTCTGATCTTCCGTCCCTATGGCCTTTTTGGCAAACCTATTTTCTCGCGCGTCTAAGAGAGCCAACATGTCTGCCATCCTAAAAAAAATTATCGTAGCGGCTTGCGTGCTTGCTGCAGTCTTACTACCTTTTGTGCTTGAAGATTTTCGAGTCTTCCAGCTAAATTTAGTATTGATCTATGCAATCGCCATTTTGGGTTTGAACATCTTGACCGGCTATGGTGGTCAGATTTCTCTTGGGCATGGGGCGTTTTATGCGGTCGGCGCTTACACGTCTGCGATCTTAATCTCGCAGCTAGGAATGTCGGCTTATCTGACCATACCGATCGCTGGGGTAGTCTGCTTGGTAATGGGGGTACTGATGGGGTTTCCGGCGCTACGTCTCGCTGGTCATTACTTGGCCCTGGCAACCTTCGCGTTGGCGATTGCGACACCGCAGTTACTCAAATACAAAGGAATTGAGCATTGGACGGGCGGTGTGCAGGGGATTATTCTTGATAAGCCTACGCCCCCCTTCGGACTCACGCTCTTTGGCAATGAGCTCAGCGAGGATCGGTGGCTTTATTTAGTGATCTTGGCGATTGCTTTAGGTTTATTTTGGTTGGCTCATAATTTGCTGTCTGGGCGAGTTGGGCGCGCCATCGTGGCGATTCGAGATCAGCCTACGGCAGCGGCTGCCTTGGGCATTAATTTAACGTTCGTGAAGACCGCCACTTTTGGCCTGTCAGCTGCCTACACCGGCATCGCGGGTGCGCTGAG
>CAMBZR010000067.1 GCA_945872285.1 Bordetella parapertussis
CGACAAAGAAATGGTGTTGCCAGGTGATAACGTTTCGATGACGATTAAGTTGTTGGCACCGATCGCCATGGAAGAAGGTCTGCGTTTCGCAATTCGCGAAGGTGGCCGTACCGTTGGCGCCGGAGTTGTTGCAAAAATCTTGAAGTAAAAAGTTGGACAAATGCCGAAAGGCACTAGTCTTTTTAGCCGTGCAGGTCTAGGGGCATAGCTCAATTGGCAGAGCGTCGGTCTCCAAAACCGAAGGTTGGGAGTTCGAGGCTCTCTGCCCCTGCCACCGCCAAAAAACAAAATTGCGGACAGCACACTTTTTGTGCTTAAGCGCTGAATATGTCGAACACATCGATTGAGAACGTAACAAGCACGACAGACAAGCTCAAGCTGGGCTTGGCCATCTTGGTAATTATTGCTGGCATCGTTGGCTTCTCGGTACTCGAGTCAAAGTTGCCAATGGTGGCGCGTATTGCAATTTTTGTCGCTAGTTTGGGTGTCGCTGCGGCGATCGCCTGGATGAGCGAGCCTGGCCGCCGCACGATTGCCTTTGCCCACGAGTCTTACAGTGAAGTCAAGCGCGTTGTTTGGCCTACGCGTAAAGAAACGCTTCAAATGACAGGGATCGTGTTTGCATTTGTTGCAGTCATGGGTTTATTTCTCTGGATCTTAGACAAATTAGTTCAGTGGCTGCTGTTTAGCGTGCTACTCGGCTGGAAATAGGACGATCCATGACTAAACGTTGGTATGTCGTTCATGTTTACTCGGGCATGGAAAAAAGCGTCCATAAAGCGATGCTCGAAAGAATTGAGCGGGCAAGCTTGCAACATTTGTTTGGTGAGGTTCTGGTGCCTTCTGAAGAAGTGGTCGAATCAAAGGGTGGCCAAAAATCAATTTCTGAGCGTCGTATTTTCCCAGGCTATGTCTTGGTTGAGATGGACCTCACGGACGAAAGTTGGCACGTAATTAAAAATACGCCACGCGTAACAGGTTTCTTAGGCGGTTCGGGCAATCGACCAACCCCAATTTCTGAAAAAGAAGTTGCGAAGATCCTGTCCCAAATGCAAGAGGGGATTGAAAAGCCTCGTCCAAAAGTATTGTTTGAAGTTGGTGAGTTGGTTCGGGTGAAAGACGGTCCGTTTGCAGACTTTAACGGCAACGTTGAAGACGTCAATTACGAAAAAAGTAAGGTTCGTGTTTCGGTTGCGATTTTCGGCCGCTCCACCCCGGTAGAGCTTGACTTCAGCCAGGTCGAGAAAACCTAGATCCATCAGTGACATCAAGTCCGTTAGTTTTAGTTTAGTTTTAATCAATCAACCCCGGGGAGCCCAGCACCATTGGTGTAGGCGTTTGAACCCGCAAGGAGCACAGCATGGCGAAAAAAATCGTCGGCTTCATCAAGCTGCAAGTACCAGCTGGTAAGGCCAACCCATCCCCCCCGATTGGTCCAGCGTTGGGTCAGCGCGGTCTGAATATCATGGAATTCTGCAAAGCGTTTAACGCAAAAACGCAGGGGATTGAACCAGGCTTGCCGATCCCAGTCGTGATCACAGCGTTTGCCGACAAGAGCTTTACTTTCATCATGAAGACGCCCCCTGCGTCCATCCTGATCAAGAAAGCGGCTGGCATTCAAAAAGGGTCACCGCGCCCGCACACCGACAAAGTTGGAAAACTAACGCGTGCACAGGCCGAAGAAATCGCCAAGGCAAAAGCACCAGACCTGACTGCTGCCGACTTGGATGCGGCCGTTCGCACCATCGCAGGAAGCGCCCGCAGTATGGGCATCACGGTAGAAGGAGTCTAATCATGGCTAAAACGTCAAAACGCATGGCTGTGATCGTTCAAAAGATCGATCGTGAAAAAATGTATCCCGTGACCGAAGCGATCGCTTTAGTCAAAGAGTGTGCCACCGCAAAGTTCGATGAGTCTATCGACATTGCCGTCCAGCTTGGCATTGATCCTAAAAAATCAGACCAATTAGTGCGTGGCTCAGTCGTGCTGCCAGAAGGTACCGGTAAATCAGTTCGCGTCGCTGTGTTTGCACAGGGCGAAAAAGCTGAGCAGGCTAAAGCCGCAGGCGCCGACATCGTCGGCATGGAAGACCTAGCAGAACAAATTAAAGGTGGCACGTTTAACTTCGACGTCGTCATCGCCTCCCCCGACACCATGCGCATCGTCGGCACCTTAGGTCAAATTCTTGGCCCCCGCGGGTTGATGCCGAACCCAAAAGTTGGCACTGTGACAGCCGACGTCGCTCAGGCAGTTAAGAACGCCAAGGCTGGACAGGTGCAATACCGTACCGACAAGGCCGGCATTATTCACGCAACAATTGGTCGCGCCTCCTTTGGCGTCGAGCAACTGCGCTCGAACCTAGCTGCCTTGGTTGACGCGTTGAATAAAGCACGGCCTACCGCTTCAAAGGGTATTTACTTGCGCAAGATTGCAGTGTCTTCCACCATGGGTGGCGGTGCGCGCGTAGAAGTTGCATCTTTAACAGCGACAGCGCAGTAAGTTGCTGATAGTTAGTACAGACTTTGTGCTGTACCCGGGCTTGCCTGGGTGCTGCTGTCAAAGACCGTTGGAGCAAGGTTTTTACGATGGAAACATTTCCTCTAAAAAGCGTTGCTTAATCCTAGGCAGTTTCTAGATCCAGCGTAGACGGCGTCCACGGAAGATTTCTTTTAAGAACTCGACTAGGTTCGCCGCATTCGGTTGATGCAAAGGGAATTTTTCCCCCGCATCTTTTGATGGAGTGTTCAAACCGTGAGTCTCAATCGTAAAGAGAAAGCAGTTGTAATCGACAACGTCACGACGCAAGTCGCGACGGCACAGTCGATTGTCGTTGCAGAGTACCGTGGTCTGGACGTCGCCTCTGTCACCGTACTGCGCAAAAATGCGCGTGCGTCGGGCGTGTATTTGCGAGTCTTAAAAAACTCGCTGGCACGCAAAGCAATTGTTGGTACACCTTTCGAGGCGTTATCAACAAAGCTGGTTGGTCCCCTGATCTATGCGATCAGTACCGATCCAGTTGCAGCTGCAAAAGTTCTTTCAGCCTTTGCGAAAGACAATGAGAAGCTTGCCATCAAAGCTGGGGCCTTGCCCAACAGCATCCTTGATGTCGATGGTGTCAAGGCCTTGGCCACGATGCCGTCACGCGACGAGTTGTTATCGAAATTGCTTGGAACCATGCAGGCGCCGATCGCGCAATTTGTTCGTACTCTCAACGAAGTTCCAACCAAGTTCGTGCGTGGCTTAGCCGCCGTGCGCGATCAAAAGCAAGCCGCTTAAGGTGCGCTGAAACTTCATTGAACGACAAGCGATACCAATCCCTGGCAAACATTATTTAATCTGGAGTTCTACAAATGGCTACTAAAGCTGAAATCCTCGACGCAATCTCTAGCATGACTGTGCTTGAGCTGTCAGAGTTGATCAAAGAAATGGAAGAAAAATTCGGCGTATCTGCCGCAGCTGCCGCTGTTGCAGTTGCTGCTCCCGCCGCAGGTACTGCAGCTGTTGCTGAAGAGCAGACAGAGTTCACCGTTCACTTGACCGAAATTGGCGCAAATAAAGTCAGCGTCATTAAGGCAGTTCGTGAAATCACAGGTCTGGGTTTGAAAGAAGCCAAAGACTTGGTTGATGGCGCACCAAAGCCAGTGAAAGAAGGCATTGCTAAAGCTGACGCTGAAGCTGCCAAGAAAAAGCTTGAAGAAGCTGGTGCTAAGGCCGAGTTGAAGTAAGGCTCGCCAGTCAATGCCCGGACAGGCGGTGACGCCTCTCCGGTTCTTGGCGTCTTCAGAAAACCCCACTTAATACTGGGGTTGTGCAGCTCAAAAAAGCGGCATGCTCGAGTTCAAAGCTGGGTTTTCTGAAGTCATTATGCAGTATCAGGTTTTTGTTTGTATGACCCCGGGCCGTGGTTGACGGCCTTTGTAACCTCGAGTCGGAGTGCTCATGCCTTACTCGTTTACCGAAAAAAAGCGCATCCGTAAAAGCTTCGCCAAGCGCGAGGACGTCCAAGACGTACCTTTCCTGCTTGCGACACAGCTTCATTCATACCTAACCTTTTTGCAAGCTGAGGTCACACCCTCAACCCGCAAAGAGCATGGCTTGCAAGCGGCCTTTAGTTCAATCTTTCCAATCGTCAGCCATAACCACATGGCGCGACTCGAGTTCGTCAGCTACGGCCTGGGCGAACCCGTTTTTGACGTCAAAGAATGTCAGTTGCGCGGCCTTACGTACGCTTCACCCTTGCGCGCAAAAGTTCGCCTGGTGTTGCTCGATCGTGAGATCTCTAAACCCACAGTCAAAGAAGTCAAGGAACAAGAAGTCTACATGGGCGAAATTCCGCTCATGACCAGCACGGGTTCGTTCGTTATCAACGGCACCGAACGCGTCATTGTCTCTCAGTTGCACCGTTCGCCCGGCGTGTTTTTCGAACACGATCGAGGCAAAACGCACAGCTCAGGCAAGCTGTTGTTTTCGGCACGCGTCATTCCTTACCGCGGCTCTTGGCTCGACTTCGAATTCGACCCTAAAGACGTACTGTTTTTCAGAGTTGACCGCCGTCGCAAGATGCCCGTCACGATTTTGCTTAAAGCCATTGGCCTGACAAGTGAGGCAATCCTGTCGCAATTCTTTGTATTCGACCAGTTCGAACTACAAAACGAAGGCGCCATGATGGAATTTGTTGGTGACCGTTGGAAAGGCGAGATGGCACGTTTTAGTATTACTGATCGCAATGGCAAAGAGCTTGTTGAAAAAGACAAGCGAGTCAATGCGAAGCACTTGCGTGATATCGCAGCCGCCAAGATTGAACGAATCTCTGTCCCTGAAGATTTTCTCATTGGACGGTTGTTGGCCACAAACATCGTGGATGCCGACACGGGTGAACTGATCGCGTCCGCCAACGACGAAATCACAGAAGGTGTGTTAAGTGCCCTGCGTATCGCCGGCGTCACCAATATTCAAACGTTGTACACCAACGATTTGGATTGTGGGCCTTATATTTCGCAAACCTTGCGTACAGATGAGACCGCCGACCAAATGGCCGCGCGTGTTGCGATCTATCGCATGATGCGTCCTGGTGAGCCGCCAACGGAAGATGCCGTCGAGGCACTCTTTCAGCGCCTGTTTTACAGTGAAGACACCTACGACCTATCGCGCGTCGGTCGCATGAAAGTTAATAGCCGTCTTGGTCGCGGTGATGACATCACCGGCGCCATGACGCTGACCAACGATGACATTCTCAAAGCCATCCAGATTCTGGTGGAGTTGCGCAATGGTCGCGGTCAAATCGACGATATCGATCACCTCGGTAATCGTCGCGTTCGTTGCGTAGGTGAGTTGGCCGAAAATCAGTTTCGTGCCGGTTTGGTTCGCGTTGAGCGCGCCGTCAAAGAGCGCTTAGGTCAGGCCGAAACCGAAAACCTGATGCCGCACGACTTGATTAATTCAAAGCCGATTTCGGCTGCGATTAAAGAGTTCTTTGGATCAAGCCAGTTGTCGCAATTTATGGACCAAACCAACCCTCTGTCTGAGATCACGCACAAGCGTCGCGTCTCAGCCTTGGGACCTGGCGGCTTGACCCGTGAGCGTGCTGGCTTTGAAGTTCGCGACGTGCATCCAACCCATTACGGCCGCGTTTGCCCGATCGAAACGCCTGAGGGCCCGAACATCGGTCTGATTAATTCGATGGCACTGTACGCACGCTTAAACGAATATGGCTTTCTAGAAACGCCCTATCGTAAAGTCGTTGGCAGCAGCGTGACCACTGAGATTGAATATCTGTCAGCCATTGCCGAAGGCAATTACATTATTGCTCAGGCCAATGCTGAACTCAGTGAAACGGGCCGGTTCACAGACGACCTCGTCGCTTGCCGTCAAGCCGGTGAAACCTTACTCACCGCACCCGCAAACGTACATTACATGGACGTTGCGCCTTCGCAGATTGTCTCTGTTGCGGCTTCGCTGATTCCGTTCCTTGAGCACGATGACGCAAACCGCGCGCTGATGGGTGCAAACATGCAACGGCAAGCCGTGCCATGTTTACGCCCCGAGAAATCGGTGGTCGGCACCGGCATCGAGCGCACTGTCGCCGTTGACTCGGGCACCACCGTGCAAGCGTTGCGTGGCGGCTTTGTTGATCATGTTGACGCTGACCGCATTGTGATTCGAGTGAACGACCAAGAAAACGTCGCGGGTGAAGTTGGCGTAGATATCTACAACCTGATTAAGTACACACGGTCAAACCAGAACACCAATATCAACCAGCGTCCGATTGTGCGCCGGGGCGATCGCGTTGTCACGGGAGACGTGTTGGCCGATGGTGCATCGACCGACTTGGGTGAATTGGCGCTTGGTCAGAATATGCTGATCGCCTTTATGCCCTGGAACGGTTACAACTTCGAAGATTCAATTTTGATTTCTGAGAAAGTGGTGGCTGATGACCGTTACACCTCGATTCATATCGAAGAGTTAACCGTCGTCGCACGCGACACCAAACTTGGTCCTGAAGAAATCACGCGCGACATCAGCAACCTGGCCGAGACACAGCTTAATCGCTTGGATGAGTCAGGGATCGTGCACATCGGCGCCGAAGTTCGTGCCGATGACGTGTTAGTTGGCAAAGTCACTCCAAAAGGTGAAACCCAGCTGACACCAGAAGAAAAATTGCTTCGAGCCATTTTTGGTGAAAAGGCTTCTGACGTCAAAGACACTTCGCTGCGCGTGCCCTCGGGCATGATCGGCACAGTGATTGACGTGCAGGTGTTTACGCGCGAAGGTATCGTGCGCGACAAGCGTGCGCAGGCCATCATTGATGATGAACTGCGTCGTTATCGTCAAGACCTTAACGATCAATTGCGCATTGTTGAAAACGACACTTTTGACCGTATCGAAAAGATGCTGGTTAAAAAGATCGTCAACGGTGGCCCACGTAAACTCGCTAAAGGCGCGGTCATCACCAAAGAATATTTGGTTGACCTTGATCGCTGGCAGTGGTTTGACATTCGTCTGTCTGACGAAGGTCACGCGGTCGTGCTTGAGACAAATAAAGAGTCGCTCGAACAAAAGCGGCACCAATTTGATCTAGCCTTCGAAGAAAAGCGTAAGAAGCTTACCCAAGGCGATGAGTTGCCCCCGGGCGTGCTTAAAATGATCAAGGTTTACCTGGCCGTCAAGCGTCGTTTGCAACCGGGCGACAAAATGGCAGGACGCCATGGTAACAAGGGTGTCGTGTCACGCATCACTCCGGTCGAAGACATGCCCCACATGGCCGACGGCACGCCTGCAGATATTGTGCTCAATCCGTTGGGCGTACCCTCGCGAATGAACGTAGGTCAGGTGTTGGAAGTTCACCTGGGCTGGGCCGCAAAAGGCTTAGGACATCGTATCGGAGACATGTTGCGTGATCAACAGAAGGTCGAAGTTAAAAAGCTTCGCACCTATCTTGATCGGGTCTACAACGGTACGGGGACGGGTGCGCGTATCGAAGAGCTCAATGATGACGAAGTCATTGAACTTGCGCAAAATCTGAAAAATGGCGTGCCTTTTGCCACACCAGTGTTTGATGGTGCAACCGAGCAAGAAATCACCAACATGCTTGAACTCGCCTACCCCGATGAGATCGCCAAGCAAATGGGCCTGACAGAATCGCGCACCCAAGCCTGGCTGTATGACGGGCGCACTGGCGAACAATTCGAGCGCCCAGTCACCGTTGGGTATATGCATTATCTCAAGTTGCACCATTTGGTCGACGACAAGATGCATGCACGTTCGACTGGCCCTTACTCGCTAGTGACGCAACAACCGTTGGGCGGCAAAGCTCAATTCGGCGGACAGCGTTTTGGTGAAATGGAAGTCTGGGCCTTGGAAGCTTACGGCGCGTCTTACACGCTGCAAGAAATGTTAACGGTTAAGTCCGATGACATCGTGGGCCGTACCAAGGTATACGAAAACATTGTCAAGGGTGAACACACGATCGATGCAGGCATGCCTGAATCGTTCAACGTTCTCGTCAAGGAAATTCGTTCCTTGGCGCTTGACATGGATCTGGAGCGTAAATAATGAAAGCGCTACTCGACCTTTTTAAACAGGTTTCGCAAGACGATCAGTTTGATGCCATTAAAATTGGCATCGCTTCACCCGAAAAGATCCGCTCGTGGTCTTACGGTGAAGTGCGCAAGCCTGAAACCATCAATTACCGCACGTTCAAACCCGAACGCGACGGATTGTTTTGTTCAAAAATCTTTGGCCCAATCAAAGATTACGAATGCTTGTGCGGCAAATACAAACGCCTGAAGCATCGCGGCGTCATTTGTGAAAAATGTGGCGTTGAGGTTACGGTAGCCAAAGTGCGTCGCGAACGCATGGGCCACATTGAGCTGGCAAGTCCTGTCGCGCATATTTGGTTTTTAAAGAGCTTACCGTCCCGCCTGGGCATGGTGCTCGATATGACGCTGCGCGACATTGAACGCGTCCTGTACTTCGAAGCCTGGTGCGTAATCGAAGCTGGTATGACCCCGCTTAAGCGTGGTCAGATTATGACCGACGACGATTTCATTGCCAAAACTGAAGAGTATGGCGATGACTTCCGCGCCTTAATGGGCGCTGAGGCCGTTCGCGAGCTCCTGCGCACGATTGATATCGACCGCGAAGTTGAGACCTTGCGTGCTGAACTGATTGCCACCTCGTCAGAAGCTAAGATCAAGAAGATTTCAAAGCGCTTAAAAGTGCTAGAAGGCTTTCAAAAGTCGGGCATCAAGGCCGAGTGGATGGTCATGGAAGTGTTGCCTGTGTTGCCCCCAGACTTGCGGCCTCTGGTGCCGTTAGATGGCGGCCGTTTCGCGACCTCGGATCTGAACGATTTGTATCGGCGCGTCATTAACCGAAATAATCGTCTGAAGCGCTTGCTCGAACTAAAAGCGCCAGAAATTATTTTGCGTAACGAGAAGCGCATGTTGCAAGAATCCGTTGACTCACTGTTAGACAACGGACGTCGCGGCAAGGCAATGACTGGCGCCAACAAGCGTCAGCTCAAATCGCTTGCCGACATGATTAAAGGCAAGAGCGGTCGCTTCCGTCAAAACTTGCTGGGCAAGCGCGTGGATTACTCGGGTCGCTCGGTTATTGTGGTCGGCCCAACCCTCAAGCTACACCAGTGCGGTCTGCCCAAGCTGATGGCTCTCGAGTTGTTTAAGCCCTTCATTTTCAATCGTCTCGAAATGATGGGTCTGGCGACCACGATCAAAGCGGCTAAAAAACTGGTTGAAAGCCAAGAACCGGTGGTCTGGGATATTCTCGAAGACGTGATCCGCGAGCATCCCGTGATGCTCAACCGCGCGCCGACACTGCACCGTCTTGGCATTCAGGCGTTTGAGCCGACCTTGATCGAAGGCAAAGCGATCCAGCTTCACCCATTGGTTTGCGCCGCGTTTAACGCCGACTTTGACGGCGATCAGATGGCGGTTCATGTGCCCTTGTCGCTTGAGGCGCAGGTTGAGGCTCGCACCTTAATGCTTGCTTCAAACAACGTGTTGTTTCCGGCAAACGGCGAACCGTCGATTGTGCCATCGCAAGATATTGTGTTGGGCTTGTATTACGCCACGCGTGAGCGCACCAACGGCAAAGGCGAAGGCATGTTTTTGGCCGACGTGGCTGAGGTGCATCGCGCGTACGACAATCGTGAAGTCACACTGCAAACACGCATTACCGTGCGTTTGCCAGAGTGGACGCGCGAAGGAAAAGATGACTGGAGCGAAGGTGTTCAGCGCGTAGAGACCACCGTTGGTCGTGCAATGCTGTCTGAAATTCTGCCTCGTGGTTTGCCTTTCTCGGTGCTGAATCGTGCCTTGAAAAAGAAAGAAATCTCACGCTTAATCAATCAGTCATTCCGTCGCTGCGGTTTGCGCGACACGGTCATTTTTGCTGACAAACTGATGCAAGCGGGCTTCCGCTTGGCCACACGTGGCGGTATTTCGATTGCGATGGGCGACATGTTGATTCCGGCCGCTAAGGTCGAGATTTTGGCTGAAGCGACGCGCGAAGTTAAAGAAATCGACAAGCAGTATTCATCGGGTCTCGTGACGTCTCAAGAGCGTTACAACAATGTCGTCGACATTTGGGGTAAAGCGGGTGACAAAGTGGGTAAAGCCATGATGGAGCAGCTTGCGACAGAACCGGTGGTCGATCGTCACGGCGATAAGGTACGTCAAGAATCGTTTAACTCGATTTACATGATGGCCGACTCGGGCGCGCGCGGTTCTGCTGCGCAGATTCGTCAGTTGGCGGGTATGCGTGGTTTGATGGCCAAGCCTGATGGCTCGATCATCGAAACGCCCATTACGGCTAATTTCCGTGAAGGCTTGAACGTACTTCAGTACTTCATCTCAACGCACGGCGCGCGTAAAGGCTTGGCTGATACCGCCCTGAAAACAGCAAACTCTGGTTACTTGACGCGCCGTCTGGTCGATGTGACGCAAGACTTGGTCATTACTATCAGCGATTGTGGTACGACGGCCGGCTATACCATGAAGGCGTTGGTCGAGGGCGGCGAAGTCATCGAGCCCTTGCGCGAGCGGATTTTGGGCCGTGTGGCAGCGGTTGATATCGTGAACCCCGACACACAAGAAACCGCGATTCATCAAGGTACCTTGTTAGACGAAGATCTGGTTGAATACATCGACAAGCTCGGCGTTGACGAAGTGCGTGTGCGTACGCCACTGACGTGCGAAACACGCCATGGTCTGTGCGCACGCTGCTACGGGCGTGATCTGGGCCGTGGCTACCTGGTAAACGTGGGTGAAGCGGTTGGTGTGATTGCCGCTCAATCCATTGGTGAGCCTGGCACGCAGTTAACAATGCGTACCTTCCACATTGGTGGCGCAGCCTCTCGCTCGGCCATGGCCAGCGGTGTTGAGACCAAATCAAACGGTGTGGTGCGATTTGCTAACACGATGCGTTACGTCACCAACCCTAAAAAAGAACGCGTCGCAATTTCACGCTCAGGCGAGTTGGTGATCTTTGGCGACAATGATCGCGAACGTGAACGCCATAAAGTGCCCTACGGCGCAACGCTGCAGGTTAAGGATGGCGATGTGTTGAAAGCGGGCGCTCGTCTGGCCACGTGGGATCCCTTAACGCGTCCGATCGTTTCAGAATACGCGGGCGCTGTTCGCTTCGAAAACATCGAAGAGGGCGGCACCGTTGCCAAGCAAGTTGACGATGTCACGGGTTTGTCAACACTGGTGGTCATTACGCCTAAGACGCGCGGTGGCAAAGTCGCGATGCGTCCACAGATCAAACTGATTGGCGAAACCGGCGAAGAAGTTAAGATTGCCGGCACCGATCACTCTGTGAACATCTCGTTTCCGGTCGGCGCGCTCATTACCGTGCGTGATGGTCAGCAAGTGCAGGTCGGTGAAGTTCTGGCGCGTATTCCACAAGAATCGCAAAAGACACGAGATATCACCGGCGGTCTGCCACGCGTTGCCGAACTGTTCGAAGCCCGCTCACCAAAAGATGCCGGCATGCTTGCCGACATTACTGGTACGGTTTCGTTCGGTAAAGACACGAAAGGTAAGCAGCGTCTTGTTATTACCGACCTCGACGGCGAAGCAAACGAATTCCTGATCCCGAAAGAGAAGCAGGTGCTGGTGCACGATGGCCAGGTCGTGAATAAGGGCGAAATGATTGTTGACGGCCCCGCCGATCCACATGACATTTTGCGCTTACAAGGGATCGAACGCTTAGCAACATACGTTGTTGATGAAGTTCAAGACGTTTATCGCTTGCAAGGCGTGAAGATTAACGACAAGCATATCGAAGTGATTGTTCGCCAGATGTTGCGTCGAATTAACATTGTTGATGCCGGCGACACGTCATTCATTACCGGCGAACAAGTTGAACGCGCTGAACTGCTTAACGAAAATGATCGTATGGAAGCTGCCGGTAAACGTCCTGCGACCTATGACAACATTTTGTTAGGTATTACGAAGGCGTCGCTTTCGACCGATTCATTTATCTCTGCGGCTTCATTCCAGGAAACCACACGTGTGCTCACCGAGGCTGCCATTATGGGCAAGCGCGATGATCTGCGTGGCCTGAAAGAAAACGTGATCGTTGGGCGGTTGATTCCAGCCGGTACCGGAATGGCGTACCACGTTGCACGCAAAGAGAAAGAAGCGTTTGAAGCGGCAGAACGCGAAGCCGCACGTCAGCAGTCAAATCCGTTCGAAGATGCTCCGGCTGCTGTCGAAGCGCCCGAGGCAACAGAAGAATAGATGTTCGGCCCTCGCCATCCCGACTCGACCCTTGTGGTTGGTTCGGGACGGCCGAGCAGATCAAGATTGACTTAAGGTGTTGGTTCAAAGACCGCATAAGCCAATTGACATCTAACAGGTATTTACGCTAAGCTATAAGGCTTACCGTAATTTTTGGGACTCAACAGCTCTGGGCTTGTTGATGCACCCTGGTTTGATTAGGCAAGACCCGCTCTTTTACGGATTTCCGTTTGATGGTGGGCTCGCGCCAAGCTGCCCAGGAACGGGAATGCTGAAAACACGTTAGGCCATTCGGTGCCAAAACGTAAGTACCAGCGATAAAAGGGAATTAGAGGTTATGCCAACCATTAGCCAACTCGTGCGCAAACCGCGCGAAGTCAGCGTCAGCAAGAGCAAGAGCCCCGCGCTCGAAAACTGCCCTCAGCGACGCGGTGTGTGCACTCGCGTGTACACCACGACGCCAAAAAAGCCGAACTCGGCCCTGCGTAAAGTTGCGAAAGTGCGACTGACCAACGGTTTTGAGATCATTTCGTACATCGGTGGTGAAGGCCACAACTTGCAAGAACACTCAGTCGTGCTCGTGCGCGGCGGTCGTGTAAAAGATTTGCCAGGTGTGCGTTACCACATCGTACGTGGGTCCCTTGATTTGCAAGGCGTGAAAGACCGCAAGCAATCACGGTCCAAGTACGGTGCCAAGCGTCCAAAACAAGCCAAGTAATAGGCTTGTTCGAATTTGTTTGGCAGGTCTGTAAAAGTAAATAGCAGTTAAACAGCTTCGTGCTGTTCTGTGCAGCCAACGCATGATGGTCATGCTGCGGCAACGTAAGTGACTTATCTTTTGATAAGTCGTGACCACAACCCCCTGAACGAGGGTAGCGGTTCAACTGAAATGACACAAAGGAATTAATATGCCCCGTCGTCGCGAAGTCCCCAAACGTGACATTCTGCCCGATCCAAAATTCGGCAGCGTCGAACTTGCAAAATTCATGAACGTAGTCATGCTGTCTGGCAAAAAAGCTGTTGCCGAACGCATTGTTTACGGTGCGTTAAGCCAGGTGCAGACAAAGACAGGCAAAGAGCCTATCGAAGTCTTCAATCTGGCCGTCAACAACATCAAACCCGTGGTCGAAGTTAAAAGCCGTCGCGTTGGTGGTGCAAACTACCAGGTGCCAGTCGAAGTTCGCCCCGTGCGCCGCTTGGCTCTCGCCATGCGCTGGTTGCGTGAAGCCGCAAAAAAACGCGGTGAAAAATCTATGGATCTCCGTTTAGCTGGCGAATTGCTCGATGCCTCAGAAGGCCGCGGCGCTGCCATGAAAAAACGTGAAGATACGCACAAAATGGCCGAGGCTAACAAAGCTTTCAGTCATTTCCGTTGGTAATTTAAGGATCAGCTATGTCTCGCAAAACCCCGATCGAGCGCTACCGCAACATCGGTATCTCTGCACATATCGACGCAGGGAAAACCACAACGACCGAACGAATCTTGTTTTACACAGGCGTCAATCATAAGATTGGTGAAGTGCATGATGGCGCCGCCACCATGGACTGGATGGAACAAGAGCAAGAACGCGGTATTACGATTACGTCTGCCGCGACCACCGCCTTCTGGAAAGGCATGGCGAACAATTACCCAGAGCATCGTATCAATGTGATCGATACTCCCGGCCACGTTGACTTCACAATCGAAGTCGAACGCTCGATGCGCGTGCTTGACGGTGCCTGCATGGTGTATTGCGCCGTGGGTGGTGTACAGCCCCAGTCAGAAACCGTTTGGCGTCAGGCCAATAAGTACAAAGTGCCCCGTTTGTCTTTTGTGAACAAAATGGACCGCACAGGCGCAAACTTTTTTAAAGTTTACGACCAGCTTAAAACACGGTTAAAAGCAAACCCAGTGCCAATCGTCATCCCAATCGGTGCCGAAGAAAAATTCACTGGAGTGGTTGACCTCGTCAAGATGAAAGCAATTATCTGGGACGAAGCAAGCCAGGGGATTAAGTTTGACTATTTCGATATTCCCGCTGATTTGTTGGCCGAGGCCGAAGAGTGGCGTGAAAAATTAATTGAGTCGGCTGCTGAAGCTTCAGAAGAGCTGATGGACAAGTATCTTGAAGGCGGTTCACTAACAGAGGACGAAATTCTGTTGGGGATTCGTACCCGTACGATTGCTTGTGAAATTCAACCGATGTTGTGCGGCACTGCTTTTAAAAACAAAGGCGTTCAGCGGATGCTTGACGCTGTGATTGAATTCCTGCCGTCGCCAGTTGATATTCCGCCAGTCAAAGGCGAGCTCGACGATGGTACGCCAACCACTCGCAAAGCAGAAGACAGCGAAAAATTTGCAGCGCTTGCGTTCAAACTAATGACAGACCCCTACGTCGGTCAATTAACTTTTGTGCGTGTGTATTCGGGCGTGCTGAAGTCAGGCGACACCATCTACAACCCAATCAAGGGTAAAAAAGAGCGTATCGGTCGTATTTTGCAGATGCACGCAAATAATCGCGAAGAAATCAAAGAAGTGGTTGCAGGCGATATCGCCGCAGTTGTGGGCTTGAAAGACGTCACGACGGGCGAAACTCTGTGCGACATTGATGCACACATCATGCTTGAGCGCATGGTCTTCCCAGAGCCTGTGATTTCACAGGCCGTCGAACCAAAAACCAAAGCAGACCAAGAAAGAATGGGTATGGCTTTGTCGCGTTTGGCTCAAGAGGATCCTTCTTTCCGTGTCCGCACAGACGAAGAGTCAGGCCAAACCATTATTTCAGGCATGGGTGAGTTACACCTTGAAATTATCGTAGATCGCATGAGGCGTGAATTCAACGTCGAAGCGAACGTCGGTAAACCCCAGGTCGCTTATCGTGAAACCATTCGTAAAGTCTGCGAAGAAATCGAAGGTAAGTTTGTTAAGCAATCAGGCGGACGCGGCCAATACGGCCACGTAGTCCTTAAAATTGAACCGCTTCCACCAGGCGGCGGTTACCAATTCGTCGACGCAATCAAAGGCGGTGTGGTTCCTCGCGAATACATCCCTGCAGTTGACAAAGGTATTCAAGAAACCCTGCCTTCAGGCATCTTGGCGGGCTACCCAGTTGTTGACGTCAAAGCGACTTTGTTTTTCGGTTCATACCACGACGTCGACTCAAACGAAAACGCGTTCCGTATGGCTGCTTCAATGGCCTTCAAAGACGGTATGCGTAAAGCAAGCCCCGTACTGCTTGAGCCGATGATGGCCGTTGAAGTCGAAACCCCAGAAGACTATGCCGGTACTGTGATGGGCGATCTGTCCTCACGTCGCGGCATGTTGCAGGGGATGGACGATATGGTTGGTGGAGGCAAAGTCATTAAGGCAGAAGTCCCACTCGCTGAGATGTTTGGTTACGCGACAAACTTAAGGTCTTTGACCCAAGGTCGCGCAACCTACACGATGGAATTCAAGCACTACTCCGAAGCACCCAAAAACGTGGCCGAAGAAATTATCGCGGCCCGCGGCAAGTAATTAGAGGAAAATCATGGCAAAAGGTAAATTCGAACGAACCAAACCCCACGTCAACGTTGGCACCATTGGGCACGTTGATCACGGTAAAACCACACTGACTGCGGCCATCACAACGGTGTTGTCGGCAAAGTTTGGTGGCGAAGCTAAAGGCTACGCACAG
>CAMBZR010000068.1 GCA_945872285.1 Bordetella parapertussis
GTCACCCAGCACACCGAGTCGTTCAAAATCCTTTTTTTGGCGTTCAATTTGCTCAAGAGCGTAGGCGCGCGCCTTGGCTTGCACTTCAGCAACGGGCAAATGCTTGCCGAATTTTTTTTCAATCTGAATTTCAATGGGCATGCCGTGGCAATCCCAGCCCGGCACATAGGCTGCATCAAAGCCGGCCATGTTGCGGCTTTTGACGATGACGTCTTTTAGGATTTTGTTGACCGCATGCCCAATGTGGATGTCACCGTTCGCGTAGGGCGGGCCGTCGTGCAGTAAAAATGTGGGGCGCCCTTTGCTGGCCTCGCGAATCGCCTGATAGACGCGTTTTTCTTGCCATTGTGCAACCCACAGGGGCTCACGACGAGGCAGGTCGCCACGCATCGGAAACGGAGTGTCGGGCAGATTGAGTGTTTGTTTATAGTCCATGGGGCGCAAAATAAGCCCGCGCATGCTGTGCATCGGCATGCATGGCGGCAGTCAAAGTTGGGAGATCAGGAAACTTCTCTTCGTCTCGAAGATGTTTGAGAAGCTCAACGCGAATGAGTTTACCGTATGCATCGATATTGACATCGAAAAGATGGGTCTCGAGCAAGATGCGGCCATCGTCTTCGACGGTTGGACGCACGCCCAGGCTTGCCACGCCAGACAAGGCGGTTTGCGCTAAGCCGTGAACGCGCACAACATAGATCCCCGAGCGGGCGGCACACCTTGGGGTGACGCGCATGTTCAAGGTGGGCATGTTGAGGGTGCGGCCCAGTTTTTTGCCGTGCACGACGTGACCGGTCATGGTGTAGGGGCGCCCGAGCAGGCTTTGGGCTTGTGTCAGATCGCCGGTGGCCAGCGCGGCACGAACCTCAGAGCTTGACACACGATGGCCGTTGAGGTCTTTGACTTCAGAGAGCGTATCGACGTGCAGGCCATTTTGAGCCCCGATTTTTTTAAGCAGCGCGACATCGCCCGAGCGCTGTCTGCCAAAGCGAAAGTCTTCGCCAACGATGAGCCATTTCGCCTGAAGACCTTGAATTAAGAGTTTTTCGATGAAGTCTTGCGCCGACATCTCGGCAAATGCCCGGTTAAAACGTGCGAGGACGACTTGCTCAATGCCGGCCTGCTCGAGTGCACAGAGTTTGTCGCGCAGGCCGTTAATTTGAGGCGGCGATAGCTCAGGGCGCCGGTTTTGCTCGGCGAAAAACTGTCGGGGATGGGGCGCAAACGTTAAAACGGTTGGTACCAACGCACCCCCACGCGCACCCCCGCGCGCGGCGTCTGCCACTTGGCTGAGCATGGCGAGATGCCCTAAATGGACGCCGTCAAAGTTACCGATAGACAACGCGGTGGGCCGACGCAACAGCGGGGCGCGAGCTTGGCGAAAAATGCTGAAAGAGATGTTCACGAGCAACAGTTTACAATTTCGTACTGTCTTGTTTATGAAAATCCATGTCCGAACCCCAAATTTTGCGCTGTCGCTTCGTTATTTTGATCTCTGGCCAGGGGTCAAACATGCAAGCGCTTGTGCACGCATGCCAGTCAAAGGCGTGTGCGGGCGAGGTGGTCGCGGTGATTTCTAACCGGGCTCAGGCAGGCGGCCTGCGGTGGGCCCAGGACCAGGGCCTGGCCACTGAGGTGGTGCCTCATGTCGATTTTGCGACACGCGAAGCGTTTGACGCGGCGCTGTCTGCTGTGATCGACCGCTACGCGCCAGATTACGTGTTGCTGGCTGGCTTTATGCGCATCTTGACGCCGGCCTTCGTTGAGCATTACGCCGCGCGCCTCGTCAATATTCATCCGTCCCTATTGCCAGCATTTCCGGGCATGCACACGCATGCGCAAGCCTTAGCAACAGGGGTGCAATGTCACGGTTGCACCGTGCACTTTGTGACGTCGGTGCTTGATCACGGGCCGATCATTGCGCAAGGTGTGGTTCCCGTCTTAGCGAATGACACGCCCGAAACGCTCGCGGCACGGGTCTTGACCGTTGAGCACAAGGTGTATCCTCAAGTTGCAATCTGGCTCGCACAGTCGCGAGTCCAACTCATGCCCGATCAGCGCGTTCAGGTTGAAGGTGTGCCCAGGCGCTTATTTGTATCGGAGCACACTCAGTGATTGATTTTAAAAAAACAAAACGACACCCTTCACCAGTTGGGTCAGAGAAAAAAAGTGGCATAACAGGAGCCTCGCGCCCGGGCACAAAAGAGGCGGCACGAGAAGCCGCGCGTGCGAGCGGCACAGCCTTGCCCCGCAAAGGCTCTGCCACCGAACGACTCATGAACGCGACGCCGTTTGCGCAGCGTTCGGGCGGTGGCTATTCTGGCGACCGAGCGCCCGGCCCGCGCGGTGAACCGCAACAATCGACCTACACCGGGCGGGTGAAGCCCCGATTGCCGCCCATGACGATTCGCTTAGACCAGATTCGGCAGGTGCTTGATGAGGTTTTAACCTGGCGTTTTGCGGCAGACTCTGTGGTGTCGCACTGGTTTAGAGCGCATCCCAAGCTTGGCGTGCGCGATCGCGCCGAGGTGGCTGAGGTGGTGTACGACGTGCTGCGCAACCTGAGACGTTACCGACAGTTAGCCGAAAGCGGTGTCGGGAATGCGGTACGTCGCCTGGCGATTCAAGGCGCCATTGTGATGATTGACAATGGTCGTGTGCGCGAAGTGCTCGATCCAGGTGAAATCGCCTGGCTCGATCGTCTTGCGCAAATTGACGAGCAGTCCTTGGCGGTCGAGGTGCGCACAAGTCTGCCAGACTGGCTGTTTGAGCGACTGCAACACATGCCCGACCTCGAACAACTGGCACACGCTTTGAATCAGCCCGCGGCGCTCGATATCCGAGTCAACCCAATGAAGGCTGAGCGCGACGAGATGTTGGCCGATTTGACGCGTGGTAACGCAGTGCGGCACGCGCCGGTTGCGACGCCGTATTCACCCTGGGGGATTCGTCTGACCGGTCGACCCACCATGAATAAGTGGCATCAGTTCGAACACGGTTTAATCGAGGTACAAGACGAAGGCAGCCAACTACTCGCTTTATTGGTTGGCCCGAAGCGTGGCGAAATGGTGGTTGATTTTTGCGCCGGTGCGGGTGGTAAGACCTTGTTGTTGGGTGCGCTGATGCGTTCAACGGGGCGCCTGTACGCGCTAGATGTTTCGGCAACCCGACTCGCAAAAGCTAAACCACGCTTTGCCCGTAGTGGTTTGTCAAATATTGTGCCGGTCGTGCTTGAGCACGAAAACGATACGCGCGTGCGACGCCTGGCCGGTAAAGCCCATCGTGTCTTAGTTGATGCCCCGTGCAGTGGGGTCGGAACCTTGCGTCGTAATCCAGACCTAAAATGGCGCCAGTCGGTGCAAAGTTTGCAAGAACTTACGGCTTTGCAGGCTCGGATTTTGGCCAGCGCCTCGCGTTGCGTCGCACCGGGTGGGCGTTTGGTTTACGCCACCTGCAGCGTTTTGGTCGAAGAAAATCAGGCTCAAGCTGAGCGGTTTTTGGCAGAACATCCAGATTTTGTCTTGCTTGACGCCGCACAGTTGCTTGCGGCGCGCACGCCCTTACAGCTTGAAGGCCCTTATTTGAATCTCAGGCCAGACGTGCACGGTACCGATGGCTTTTTTGCTGCAGTCTTTGAACGCCGCAAGGCCGGTGCTTTGACCGAGCCTGAGGCCCAGACGCCTGAAGCGGGGCAGACGCTTATGTCTGAGGTGGCTGAGGTGTCTGAGGTGGCTGAGGTGGCTGAGGCGAAGAAACCAAGTCGAGTAAAGAAGCCTAAAAAAGTTGCAGAAGCGGCACCAGCGGCAGAATTGGCCGCGCCCGCTGAGCCGGCACGGGTCGCAGCACCCGCCTCGGCGATCGACGCTTTTGCAGCGTTTCTTGCTAAAGAAGAGGACAGGGCGGATCAGTCAGGCCTGGCAGATTCTGAGGATTCAAAACCTTCGAAGCCTGCTAAAAAGCCAAGAGCCAGTCAAGTCGCAGGGCGCACAAAAAAGGCTTAATCGCTTGATTTTACGCAAAAACCATGTGGGTTTTGTCGGGTGAAAGCGACGGGGTAGGCTAAAATGCACCTGACTATTTTGTCGTAGGCGGTCTATTTATTTATGAATGAAATCATTTCCTTTGTCGCCGGTGGTTTGTTGCAGGCGTCTTGGTGGCAAGTTGCCTTGATTGCGCTGGGTCTCACCCACGTCACAATTGCCGCAGTTACCATCTTTTTGCATCGCAGCCAAGCGCACCGCGGCCTAGACTTGCATCCGGCCGTCATGCATTTTTTCCGGTTTTGGCTGTGGCTGACAACTGGCATGGTCACAAAAGAGTGGGTGTCAATCCATCGCAAGCACCACGCGCGCTGCGAACGCGAGGGGGACCCTCATTCTCCGATGATGTATGGCATCAGCAAGGTACTGTTTAGCGGTGCTGAACTCTATCGGCACGAGTCGAAAAACGCTGAAACCTTGTCAAAGTTTGGTCACGGCACGCCTGATGACTGGGTTGAGCAACATATTTATGCTCGCTACAGCGCCCGTGGGATCTTGATCATGCTAGCAATTGACGTCGCGCTTTTCGGCGCCTTGGGCCTGACGGTCTGGGCGATTCAAATGGCGTGGATTCCGTTTTGGGCCGCTGGCGTTGTCAACGGCGTGGGTCACTTTTTTGGCTATCGCAATTTTGCTTCGCCCGACACTAGCACCAACGTGTTCCCGATTGGTATTTTGATCGGTGGCGAAGAACTCCACAATAACCACCACGCCTTCGGCACGTCAGCTAAGTTCTCAAGCAAATGGTACGAACTTGACATCGGTTGGATTTATATTTTGGGCTTACAAGCCGTTGGTTTGGTTAAGGTCAAAAAGGTCGCCCCTCGTCTGAGGCTTGAGGCGAGCGGCAAAGCTGGGGTGGATGCGCGCACTCTGCAAGGTGTGATTGCCCATCGGTTTGAGATTCTTGAGCGCTACACCAGCATCATGAAAGTCGCTTGTCGTGCTGAGCTCGCTCGCCTGAAAACTTCACCGGCGCAAGACTCAGATACCAGTCACACAGATGCGCTTACTGCGGCCACGCAGTGGCTTGGGCGTGGCGATGAGACCTTGCCCGCTACCGAGCGAGCGCGCATCGATCAAGCCTTATCGCAGACCGCTGCGCTTGCAACCTTGGTGCAAATGCGACACGAGCTGGTCAAACTTTGGGATAGCTCCACCGCCTCGAGCGAGCAACTGCTGCACGAATTGCAAAACTGGTGCCAACGCGCCCAGCAAAGCGGTATCGCTAGCCTTGAAGAGTTCGCCTTACGCCTACGCCGCTATGCGGCATGATCGACAAACTTAACGCACCTCAGCGCGAGGCAGTCACACTGGCCGCGCAACATGCGTTAGTACTGGCAGGTGCGGGTAGTGGTAAAACGCGTGTGCTTACCACACGCATGGCCTGGTTAATTCAAACCGGTCAAGTCGGCCCGCAAGGCTTGCTCGCCGTAACGTTTACAAATAAAGCAGCACGCGAAATGCTAGCGCGCGTGGCAGCGCTCATGCCGCTTGATCCGCGCGGCTTGTGGATTGGCACCTTTCACGGTCTGTGTAACCGCATGCTCAGGGCGCATCACCGCGATGCCGGTTTACCTCAGTCATTTCAAATCTTAGACACTGCCGATCAGCTTGCTGCAATTAAGCGCTTGCTAAAAGCGAATGCGGTCGACGACGAAAAGTATCCACCGCGTGACGTACAGCGCTTTATCAATGGTGCCAAAGAAGACGGCCAACGCCCAGGTGACGTTGAGGCGTTTGATAGTTTTCGTCGACGCATGATTGAGATCTATACCCTCTATGAGGCGCAATGCCAGCGCGAAGGGGTGGTAGATTTTCCAGAGTTATTGTTACGTGCCTATGAACTGCTGTCGCGTAACGAGCCGATTCGTTCGCACTACCAGCGGCGGTTTCGTCACGTGCTGGTTGATGAGTTTCAAGATACCAACACACTGCAATACAAATGGCTCACCCTGTTAGCCGGTGGCGGCGCCATCATGTTTGCAGTGGGTGATGATGATCAATCGATCTACGCGTTTCGTGGGGCAAACGTTGGCAATATGGCTGACTTTGAGCGCGACTACGCGCATGGCACGGTGATTCGTCTTGAACAAAACTACCGCTCGTTTGGGCACATCTTAGATGCTGCCAATGCGCTGATTAGTCACAACGACGGGCGGCTAGGTAAAAATCTTTGGACAGAGCAGGGCGAAGGTGAGCAGATCAGGGTGGTTGAGCAATCGACCGATCTACTTGAGGCTCGGTGGCTAGTCGATGAGGTCAGGGGTCTGATCTCTGATGGGCGCGATCGCAGCCAAATTGCGGTGCTTTACCGAAGCAATGCTCAGTCGCGTGTGATTGAACACGGCTTATTTTCGGCTGGCATTGCCTACAAGGTTTACGGTGGCTTGCGCTTTTTTGAGCGACAAGAGGTCAAGCACGCGCTTGCTTATTTGCGTCTCATGGCCAACGCCAATGACGACACTTCGTTTATGCGAGTGGTGAATTTTCCGCCCCGTGGCATTGGTGCGCGCACACTCGAGCAACTTGGCGATCAGGCAAAAGCTTTTGATACTAGTTTGTCTGCTGCGGTGGCGCGTGTGGCGGGCAAAGGCGGATCGAATCTTGCTCAGTTTGCACTGATGATCCAACGCCTGGCTCACGAAACGCGTGACCTACCCTTGCCAGAAATGGTTGAACACGTCATTGCCCAAAGCGGTTTGATCGAACACTATCAGCAAGATCGCGAGGGCGCTGATCGCATCGAAAACTTGAACGAACTCGTGTCCGCTGCGGCAGCCTTTGCCTCAGAGGCAAACGTGTCGGGTTTGCCGGCAGGCGTCGTGATGGTGTCTGATGCGCAGACGAGCACTCTTGATTCAACGCCCGCTGACTCCGACTTGGCCGAGTCCTTCATGCGTTCGGCAGACTCTGGTGTTGACGAGTCTGCTACCGATGTCGCAGAAGGCCCGTTACCCGCATTCGAAGGGGGCTTTGGTGGGTTATCGCCCTTGACAGCCTTTTTGTCGCACGCGTCGCTCGAAGCCGGTGACAACCAGGCGCAAGCCGGGCAAGACGCGGTGCAACTCATGACCGTACATGCCGCCAAGGGGCTTGAGTTTGATGCCGTCTTTATTACCGGTTTAGAAGAGGGGCTGTTTCCACACGAAAACAGTATTCTCGAGCAAGCCGGGCTCGAAGAAGAGCGTCGTTTGATGTATGTGGCGATCACGCGCGCACGCGAGCGGCTGTATTTTAGTTTGGCGCAAAGCCGCATGCTGCACGGGCAAACGCGTTATGCGATGCGTTCGCGGTTTCTATCAGAAGTACCCGATGCGCATCTTAAGTGGCTGACGCCCAAGCAGGGTTTTGTTGATTCTGAGCCGCGCTGGAAAACAAGCGGTGACAGTGGGGGGGCAACCTACGGCCGCCAAGGCGCAGCGGCGCATGCTGCTGTTGCGCCGCGCTCGGTCACCACGGGGGTCACGGTTGGGGCTCAGCAGTTTCGCATTGGCCAAGGCGTGCGGCACGGTCGCTTTGGCGAGGGCACCATCATCGGCTTGTCAGGCAGCGGCCTGGATGCACAAGCGCAGATTCAGTTTCGCGAAGTCGGCGCAAAAACGCTTGCGCTTGGCGTGGCCAAGCTCGAGATTACACAAAGCTAGCTTGGCGTGGCCAAGCTTGAGATCACACACAGCTAGCTTGGCGTGACCAAACTCGAGATCACGCCGAGCTAGTCTGGCCTGTCGCTTGGCTAAGGCTGTGCACGATCAACTCGTGTCACGGCGTTGGTTGAGTGTCGATCGACTGACTCTCTTTCGCTCTGGGTTTACCACGGGGGATACGGTAGCGGTTATAGCCCCAGAGGTACTGCTCTGGCATCAAAACGATCATGTCTTCTAAGGCCCGATTCAATTGTGCGGCCGCCAAGTCAATATCGTTTGATAAGGGCTCTTTCATTGCTTGGTATCTAATTGTAAAGCCCTTGCCGATGCCATTGCGTTGCGCCGCCATCACAAAGATCGGCGCGCCCGTGGTGCTCTGTAACCTTTGCACAAGTTTGGTTGTGTATGCTGGTTTGCCAAAGAGGGGTGCCCAAACGCCTTCACCCATTAACGGCACCTGATCTGGCAGGATGCCGACCGACTCGCCTCGTTTCAGCGCTTTCAGCAAGGTTCTCAGACCTGATTGATTGGACGGCGCCATGGTGAGATTTTTTCTGGTTCTGGTTTTGATAATCCAGTCATGCAACCATGGCTGTTTCGGCAGACGGGTCAGCACGGTGGCTGGAAATCTGCTGGTGTAGATGGCCCCGAGTAGTTCGAAGCTTCCTGAGTGAGGGCCTAGCAGTATCAGGCCCTTGCCTCGCGCAAGCGCGGCTTGAAACTCATCCCAGCCATCGCATTGCACATGTTTAGCTAATTTAGCCTCATCCCGACGCATATGCCAATAAGGCATTTCTACGAACAATTGCCCAGCGCTAATGAGCGATCCGCGCAATACTTTCGGTGAGGCCTCGGGCAGTGCGATTGCTAAGTTTTCAGCTGAACGCCGTTTGTAACGGCTTGGCAACATCCACACTAACCAACCCACACCCCAGCCCAGGATTTGAAGGACAGGCAGAGGCAAGAAGGCGAAAAATCTAAATATGGCTGTTGCGATTATTGGACCGAGGATGTTTAACATCAATTGCTCTGCTTTCTGAGGCACGTGCCTTCGTCAATCTTGTCAGAGGGACAACATAGCCAAGGCTGTGTTGTTAAGGCTAGCTTTATATCTTTTTACCACTTTTTGAAATGCGCTAAGCAAAGGCCTCGAGTTGCGTTTGTAATTCAAGCCAAGCGCTTTCAAGGTTAGCTGCGCGCTTGGTCAACTCGCCGTGTTCGGCAAGCACGCGCACACATTCGTCTTTACGGGCCTCACTATACAACTCTGAATCTGCAATCAAGGTATCTAAGCTTTTGAGTTTGGTCTGCACTTGCTCAAGTTCTTTTTCAAGTTTGTTGATTTGTTGTTCGAGCGGTTTGCGCAGTTGTGCAGTCTGCTGTCGTTGCTCGGCATTTTCGCGCTTGTTGAGCTTGCGCTCTTGTGCTGAAGGCGCGGCTTTTTTTGCCTCTTCGGCTGCGGCTTGCGCGGCTGCCTGTGCAGCTAACGCCGCTTGTTCGGCCGCCGTCATCTTGTTAGCGGCACGACCTGCAGTGCGCGTTGCCGCTTCTTGTTTGCGTGCGCGGGCCTGATGTTGTGCAAGCCAATCACGATAGTCTTCAAGGTCGCCGTCAAATTCTTGTACGCCACCATCGGCCACAATCCAAAAGCTATCAACGGTGGTGCGCAACAGATGCCTGTCGTGTGACACTAAAAGCATGCTACCGCCAAACTCGGCGAGCGCCGTGGTTAAGGCCTCTCGGGTTTCAACATCTAAGTGGTTACTTGGCTCATCGAGTAGCAGCAGGTTCGGCTTTTGCCACACAATCAGTGACAGTGCCAGGCGCGCTTTTTCGCCGCCTGACATGGGCTCGACGGTATCCGTTACGCGATCGCCACCGAAGCCAAAGCCGCCAAGATAATTGCGCAGTTCTTGTTCGCGTGTGCCGGGCGCAACGCGCATCAGGTGTTGCAAAGGGCTGCTAGCTAAATCCAGCATATCAAGCTGATGTTGCGCAAAATAGCCAACTTCAAGCCCACGCGAGGCTAAACGTGTACCGCCTTGTACGTCAAGTTCGCCGGCCAGTGTTTTGACTAACGTACTTTTACCCGCACCGTTGACGCCCAAAATACCGATGCGATCGCCGCCGCGTACCATCAGTTTAACGTTGCGCAAGATGGCAACTTGTTTGCCGCTATCGGTGGTGTAGCCGGCATGCATATCATCAAGCACCAACAACGGGTCGGGCATACTTTTAGGCGTAGGGATGCGAATCTCGATACCCGATTCGGCGCGAATCGGTGCCATGAGATCCATACGTGCCAAGGCTTTGACGCGGCTTTGCGCTTGCTTGGCTTTTGAGGCTTTAGCCTTAAAGCGATCAATAAACCCTTGCAGTCGGGCTGACTCGCGCGTTTGTTTATCAAACGCCATTTTGGTCTGCCTGAGGCGCTCAGCACGTTGCGTCACAAAATCTTCATAGCCGCCTTTGTAGCGGACTAGTTTGCCCTGATCAAAGTGCAAAATTGTTTGCGCAACGGCATCCAAAAACTCAGTGTCGTGCGAGATCAACAACACGGTGCCCTGGTAGGCCGCCAGCCATTTTTCAAGCCAAAGCATTGCGTCAAGGTCGAGATGGTTGGTGGGTTCGTCAAGCAGCAATAACTCAGAGGGCGCCATCAAGGCGCGTGCCAACGCCAAGCGCATGCGCCAGCCGCCCGAAAAGCTATCAACAGGCTCTGACCATTGCTCAGGCGTAAAGCCTAAGCCAGCCAGTAATTGTTCGGCACGCGAAACCGCTGTCCAGGCATCGGCCTCGATCAGTTCGGCTTCGAGCTCTGCGATGCGGGAACCTTGCTCTTGGGCATGCGCGTCGCTGGTGTGTGAGGTGTCGTCAATCAGCGCGCGCTGAGCCTGTAGCTGGCGCAGGTGCACATCGCCATCAATCACGAACTCGCGCGCGGCGTCAGCGCTGTCGGCGATCTCTTGCCTGACGCTGGCGATGCGCCAGCCCGCCGGAAAATCAAGGCGACCTGCATCGGCATCGATTTCGTGTTGGATTAAGGCAAACAAGGTCGATTTACCGGCCCCGTTCTTACCGACAAAGCCAACACGCTCACCTGGGTGAACAACAAAATCAGTTTGATCTACCAGTACTTTTGCGCCGCGTCGAACGGTCAAGCCAGTTGCACGAATCACGACGAAAATTGCTCGCGTGTCAGGAGCAGGATTTGGTCTGAGGCTTGCGCCGTGTCGAGCCATACAGGCTCAAATTCTGGAAAAGCGGCTTCAAAATGCGCGCGTTCGTGGCCAATTTCAAGCACAAGAATACCTTGGTCGTTTAAATGAGCGGGCGCTTGCTCGAGAATGGTGCGCACAACATCCATGCCGTCATCACCGCCAGCTAGAGCCAGTGTGGGCTCGTGTTGGTACTCGGGTGGTAGCGCCAGCATGGATTGACTGTTTACGTAAGGTGGATTGCAAAGGATCAGGTCGTAGCGAGCCGATACAGGTAACGGATCAAACAGACTGCCGTGGTGTAGGGTCAGGCGGTCAGTCAGGCTGTGTTCTGTGGCGTTGAGGGTGGCGACTTCAAGGGCTTGCGCCGAGATGTCGGTAGCGTCAACAAACGCCTCAGGGAACTGATGGGCCGCAATAATCGCTAAACATCCCGACCCTGTGCAAAGATCTAAGACGCTCGTGACCTCGTACGGATCCAAGATCCACGGACTGAGTTGCGTCATGAGAAGTTCGGCGATCGGTGAGCGTGGCACGATCACCCGTTCATCAACATAAAACGCATAGCCTTGCAGCCAAGCTTCGTGGGTGAGGTAGGGTGCTGGTACGCGTCGCTCGCAACGCGCATCAATAAACTGCAACGCTTTTTGCCGCTCGTCAGGCAGCACGCGCGCATCCATAAAAGGCTCGAGCTGATCGGGCGGCAGATGCAGGGCGTTCAGTACTAAGTACACAGCCTCATCCCAAGCGTTGTCTGAGCCATGGCCAAACGACAGCTTGGTTTGATTGAAGCGCGAGACACCGTAGCGGATTAAGTCGCGTACGGTTTGCAGGGCTTCGCGTGAGGCATCCATACTTGCCTTAGGCTCGCAGCAAATCGTTGATGCTGGTTTTTGCGCGCGTTTGCGCATCGACCCGCTTGACGATGATTGCGCAGTTCAAACTATGTGTGCCATCGGCCGAAGGCAGCGAGCCTGGTACGACGACTGAGCCTGATGGCACCCGGCCGTAGTGGATTTCTTTGGTTTCGCGGTCATAGATGCGGGTGCTTTGCGATAAAAACACACCCATGGCTAAGACGCTGTTTTCTTCGACAATCACGCCCTCTACAACCTCAGAACGTGCGCCAATGAAGCAGTTGTCTTCGATGATAGTTGGGTTGGCTTGCAGGGGTTCAAGTACGCCACCAATACCAACGCCACCAGAGAGGTGAACATTTTTACCAATCTGCGCGCAAGAGCCCACGGTGGCCCAGGTGTCGACCATGGTGTTTTCATCGACGTAAGCGCCGATGTTGACGTAAGACGGCATCAGCACGACGTTGCGACCGATAAAGCAGCCTCGGCGGGCCACTGCAGGAGGCACAACGCGGTAGCCGGCAGCTTGAAAATCAGCTTGGCTGAAATCAGCGAATTTGAGCGGAACTTTATCGTAAAACTGCATCGGAGCCTGACCCATCACGCCGTTATCGTTCAAGCGAAACGACAGCAGAACGGCTTTTTTAATCCATTGATGCACGACCCAGTTGCCGTTGATTTTTTCAGCAACGCGCAGGCTGCCGGTGTCGAGGGCGTCAAGCGTGTGGACGACGGCCTCTCGTACGCTAGCGCTCGCAGCTGTGGGTGAGAGGTTGGTGCGATCTTCCCAACCGCTTTCAATGGCGTTTTGTAAATCTAAGGTCATGACAGGCCTTTATAAAAGTAAAGAATGGATGATTGATGAGACAGTAAGCATGACAGCGTTTGTCGCACCGAAGGGGGCTAAGCGATATACCTACGATGAGCATCGGGATTATGCATGAGGTTCAGCGGGGCGAATTAAGTTCTATGTCTGGCGCACAAAGTCTGCGATGCGTTGTGCCGCCTCGACGCAATCGGCCAGGGGGGCTACCAAGGCGATCCGAATACGATTTTGACCTGGGTTCACACCGTTGACCGTTCGGCCAACATAACTGCCAGGCAAGGTCGTGACGTTAGTATGGGTGAGCAGGTCGCGCACGAACTCGGCATCAGGGCCTTTGGTGCCGGCCCACAGATAAAACGAGGCGTCGGGCCGCTTGACATCGAGCACAGGCTCAAGAATTGGCAGCACAGCATCGAATTTGGCGCGGTACTGCTGCCGATTGTCGATGACGTGCGCCTCGTCTTGCCAAGCAGCAATGCTGGCCGCAGACACAACGGGTGACAAGGCACTGCCGTGGTAGGTGCGGTAGAGCAAAAATTTAGCCATCAGGGCGGCATCGCCTGCGACAAACCCAGAACGCATGCCCGGCACGTTTGAACGCTTGGATAAACTTGAAAAACTGACTAGGTTGCGAAAATCAGTGCGCCCCAGTTTGACAGCCGCTTGCATACCGCCCAAGGGAGGATTGGCCTCGTCAAGATAGATCTCTGAATAGCATTCGTCAGAGGCGATCACAAAGCCATAGCGATCCGATAATTCAAACAGTGCTCGCCATTCAGCAAGGTTCATGACGTTGCCGGCAGGGTTGCCTGGCGAGCAGATGAACAACAGTTGGGTACGTGCCCAGATCTCGCTGGGTACTGTTGACCAGTCGCAGCCAAAATTTAGTTTTGGATCTGAATTGACGTAGTGGGGCGTGGCGCCACCCAAAAGGGCCGCACCTTCATAGATTTGATAAAACGGATTTGGGCATACCACGATGCCGCTTTTAGTCGAATCGAGCACGACCTGGGCAAAGGCAAAAAGCGCCTCACGCGAACCCAAAACCGGCAATACCTGTGTTTCAGGGTTTGGGCAGGGGATGCCGTAGCGTTTGCCAATCCATTGGCTGATCGCCTCGCGCAATTTCGGGTCGCCCTTGGTGGGCGGGTAGACGGATAAGCCATCGAGCGCGCCCACCATCGCGTCTTTGACGCACCGTGGCGCGGCGTGTTTGGGTTCGCCAATCGATAAATTGATCGCTCGCAGACCAGCAGGCGCGGTGCCCGCCTGAGCCAGTAACAGGCGTAGTTTTTCGAACGGATAGGGCTGCAAGGTGTCGAGACGTGGATTCATTTACGTATTTTCACCAGTTGCTAGCACTGCGGGGGCGGGAAACCCCAACAGGGTGCGCTACAATGTTCGGTTACTGCGAAGGTGGCGAAATTGGTAGACGCACCAGGTTTAGGTCCTGACGCCGTAACAGGTGTGCGGGTTCGAGTCCCGCCCTTCGCACCATTTATTCCCTAGTTGGCGTGGGCTGTTCGCTGCGCTCTCCGTTCTCTTTGTTTGGTAGATCTTCATGCAACCTGTGGTTGAAACCCTCGCCGGCCTCGAACGCCGCGTTGAAATCTCGGTCTCAATGACCGACGTCGAAAAAGCCGTTCAGGCTGAACTCAAGCGCGTTGCGCGTACGGCGAAAGTCGCTGGTTTTCGGCCGGGCAAAGTACCGATGGCCATGCTCGAGCGCACCCATGGGGCCGGCATTCGCTACGATTCGATCAACACCATGGTCGGCCAGGCCTTTGAACAGGCCATTATCGCGTCTGGGGTGCGGGTCGCGGGTGCGCCAAAATTGGCACCTAAAACCGAAGGCGCTCCAGAAGACGACTTGTCGTTTGTGGCCACTTTCGAAGTCTACCCAACCATTATTGTTCCAGACCTGACCACATTAAAAATTAAGCGTGCCGTCACAACCGTCGGCGAGGCCGAGGTGCAGCGTACGGTTGACGTCTTGCGCAAGCAACGTGCCCAGCACAAGGCAACTGAAGGTCGCGCCGCTCAAGACGACGACCAGGTCAAGCTTGATTTTGCCGGTACTATCGACGGCGTGCCGTTTGACGGTGGCAAAGCAGACGATTTTCCGTTTGTTTTGGGTCAGGGTCGTATGTTGCCCGAGTTTGAAGTCGCGGTGCGTGGCATGAAAGCCGGCGAAACCAAAGTGTTTCCACTGCCGTTTCCAGCCGATTATGGCGGGAAAGACGTGGCAGGCAAAACGGCTGAATTCACCATCGTGGTCAAAGAAGTCTCTGAGCCAATCTTGCCTGAAGTCGACGCCGAGTTTGCCAAAGCCTTGGGTCAAACCGAAGGTGACGTCGTGAAACTGCTGGCCGATATCCGTGCCAACATCGAACGCGAAGTCAAAGCGCGCACCATGGCGCGTACCAAAAATAGTGTGATGGACGCTTTAGTGGCAGTGGCCAGTTTTGAGGTGCCCAAGGCCCTCATCGACAGCGAATGCGAAGCTCGCGTGGCAGCGGCCCGCGCTGAACTTACCCAGCGCGGCGTGCCCAATGCTGACAAAATGCCGATTCCGGCTGATGCGTTTGCCACCGAGGCCGAGCGTCGCGTCAAGCTTGGTTTATTAGTCTCTGAGCTGGTTCAGGCAGAGCAATTGCAAGCCAAGCCTGAGCAAGTTCGCGCACGCATCGAAGAGTTCGCTTCAAGTTACGAAAAACCTGCCGAAGTCGTGAGCTATTATCTGTCGGATCGCGCGCGTCGTTCTGAAGTTGAGGGCATTGTGCTCGAAGATAACGTCGTGCAGCACGCCCTGGCAAAGGCGCAGGTCGAAGACGAGCAAGTGCCTTTTGATCAAGTCATGGAAACCAAATAAATGCAACGCTTTACAGATTTTTATGCATCGATGCATGGCGGTGATTCAGTCACCCCGACCGCGCTTGGCTATATCCCTATGGTCATTGAGCAATCTGGGCGCGGGGAACGCGCCTACGATATTTACTCAAGGTTGCTTAAAGAACGCGTGATTTTTTTGGTCGGTCCGGTTAACGACCAGTCGGCCAATGTGATCGTCGCGCAATTGCTGTTCCTCGAATCCGAAAACCCCGATAAAGACGTCGCGCTTTACATCAACTCGCCAGGCGGGTCAGTGTATGCAGGTATGGCGATTTATGACACCATGCGCTTCATCAAGCCCGAGGTATCCACCCTTTGCACAGGCTTGGCGGCCAGCATGGGGGCGTTTTTGTTGTCCGCGGGCACAAAAGGTAAGCGTTTTTCGTTACCAAACTCTCGCATCATGATCCACCAGCCTT
>CAMBZR010000069.1 GCA_945872285.1 Bordetella parapertussis
GCGATGGCCGAAAAGCGGCGCACAGGGAAAGGTCAATATATTGATCTGGCCATTTATGAAACCCTGTTAACGCTGATCGGGCCAAACGTCATTAATTATGATCAACTCGGCATTGTCCAACAACGCAGCGGCAGCAGACTCTCATTTACTGCCCCCCGCAATACGTATCGTACGCGTGACGAACGTTGGGTAACGATTGGTGGCAGCGCGCAGTCGGCATTCACGAGTATTTGTAAAACGCTTGGAATCGCCGAAATTATTGAAGATCCTCGGTTTTTAAATAATCGTCTAAGGATAAAGAACGTTGAAGCACTCGACCAAGCAATTCAATCCGCGGTTTCGCGATTTGATCTAGCTGATTTACTGGCTCAAGCAGCTAAAAATAATTCGACGATGTCCCCAGTCAATGATGTGGAACAAATTTTTGCTGACCCACACATTCAAGCAAGACAAAACATTACTCAGCTCTTTGATTCCGAACTCAAGTCGAATGTTCGCATGCAAGGTGTCGTAGGAAAGCTTTCCGAATCGCCGGGACATATCCGTCATCCAGGTCCAAGACTCGGTGCAGATAATCACGCCGTATTAGTCGAGCAATTGGGCTATACGCTCACCCAGCTCGCACACGAGGGTATCAACACCAATCACACACCCAATGATCCAAAAGGTACAAATGCAATTTCCTGAAAAAATAACCGTCATTGACGTCTCTGCACGGGATGGCCTACAGAGCTTTAAGCGCTGGGTATCCACTGAAGACAAAGTTAAGATGATTGATATTTTGACCGAGACCGGATTTCCAGTGATTGAAGTCGCTGGTTTTGCGCACCCTCGCGTGATCCCTAATCTTCGAGATGCTGAAGAAGTGTGCGAACGTATTAAGCGCAAACCAGGCACTGTCTATCGCGGGCTTGCGCCTAACGCGCGAGGTGCCACACGTGCTGTCGCTGCGGGTGTTAACGAGGTTGTCGGGCTAGCCATTGCAAGCGACACTTACCTCAAAAAAAATCAGAACATGAGCGCTGAGCAAGCCAACGATCAAGCGATAGAAGCCTTTAGAATTGCTGAAACAGCAGGCTGTAGCTATGTCATTGCGATCGGCATGTCTTTTTGGTGTCCGTACGAAGGCCTGATTGCCAAGCAGCGCGTCATCGATATGGTGAAAAAGTTTCGAAATGCAGGTATACAAAAAATGTACTTGGCGGGCTCCGTCGGAATGGAAGATCCGCGACATGTCAACGCTCTCTTTTCAATACTGCGTGATCAGTTTCCTGACGTCGAGTTCGGTTTTCATATTCATAACTTGTCAGGCATGGCGACAGCAAATATCCTTGCCGCACTTGATGGCGGCGCTGCGTTTTTAGAAGGCGCTATCTGTGGCATTGGTGGTGGAATCGCCATGCCCGAATCGCTCGGCTCAGTGGGAAACTACCCTGCAGAAGATTTAGTGCGTATGCTAGATCTTCTTCACATAAAAACTGGCTTGAACGTCAAGCGCGTGACTCAAGCCTCAAAAGAGATTGCGACCTTACTTGATATCTCCCCAAGAAGTCATTCCGCCCTTGATTGCACACGCGAAGCGGTTATGCAATGGGGCAAAGACCATCCACGCGAGCATCCCGCCTGAAAACTCGTTATCCTCACTAACCAAATTGAGTCGGAGTATTTTATGCAATTGAACGATATCGGCATTCAACCGTTAGACGGTTTAAAAGTTATTGACGTATCAAGCTTTCTAGCTGGTCCGTTTTGTTCCACACAGCTCGCCGAATTTGGTGCGGACGTGATTAAGTTGGAACTCCCGAAGGTGGGGGATGCCTTGCGGCGCTTTGGCAGCATCACACCCAATGGCGACTCATTGCCTTGGCTTTCGGACTGTCGAAATAAAAAGTCTGCCACCTTGGATCTTCGTAAGCCAGAGGGTGCGGAGCTATTGAAAGCGCTGATTAAAGACGCCGATGTTTTAGTTGAAAACTTTCAACCTGGCACACTCGAAAAGTGGGGGCTTGGATGGGACGTCTTGAAAGAAGTCAATCCGAAACTCATTATGGTGCGGATCTCGGGATACGGGCAAACTGGGCCATACAGTCCGAGACCTGGCTTCGGTCGCATTGGGAATGCGTTCGGCGGACTGTCTTATCTTGCCGGCTACCCGGACCGACCCCCAGTTACCCCTGGGTCAGCGACCATCCCTGACTATCTGGCAGGCTTATACGGCGCGCTGGGAGTGTTGCTATGCATCCAAGCTTTACAAAAAACGGGTCGTGGGCAAGTAGTAGATATTGGACTGTATGAACCCATCTTCCGTATCTTGGATGAAATCGCGCCGTCCTATCATATGAAAGGCTATGTCCGCGAACGCATGGGCCCCGGCACGGTCAACGTTGTTCCACATAGCCATTACCCCACTAAAGATGACAAGTGGGTCGCGATCGCCTGCACGAGCGACAAAATTTTCGAGAGACTCGCCCTTGCCATGGGTGTCCCGGAATTCGGGGGGGACGGCAAATGGGGCACAATCACTCAACGCGAAGCAGAGCGGTCTATTGTGGATGATTTTGTGGGTGCCTGGTCTTCGACACTGACTCGAGAACAGGTGCTATCCACGTGCGAATCTTTCCAAGTTCCTTGCGGCTCGGTGTATTCAATTGATGAAATATTTGTTGATCCTCAATATGCTGCGCGCGAGAATATCAAGTACATGAAGGATGCGTTTGGACAAGAGCACGCCATTCCAAATTTAGTGCCACGGTTGACTGACACACCAGGAAAAATTCGAAGTCTAGGGCCCGCGCTTGGTCAACACAACGACGAAGTATTTAGAGGGCGCTTAGGTCTGTCGGCTGAACGGATTGCAGAGCTTGTAAACAAAGGCGTTATTTAAGGATCTCGTAAGTATGTTTACACGCAAATCGATGTACGTACGTCGGTCAATGTTGATGACGCCAGGCAATCGCCCAGACCGGATCATGAAGGCGACAAGCCTGCCTTGTGATTCGCTAGTCATTGATCTCGAGGATAGTATTCCGCCCGCTGAAAAAGGTTCGGCACGCCAGATTACCTGCGAAACAATTCAAGCCTTACGACGTAATCATCAAGAAATTTGCGTTCGTATTAATGGTCTGGATACCCCATACGGCCTGGATGATTTGTCGGCACTGCCGCTTTCGATGATCGATTCACTGATGATCCCGAAAGTTGAGTCAAGTCATAGTTTGCTTCTTCTTGAAGAGCGACTTGTGTCCTTGCACGCGGATCGAGATCAGCAATATCCTCTTGAACTGATCGTCATGCTTGAAACGCCTCGAGGCATATTGAATGCCCTGTCTATTTCAGACACGTTGCCTCGCACTAAAGCGCTATTTTTTGGCTCGGGGGACTATTGCTCAGCAACCGGTGCAAAAATTTCTGCTAACACCTTACATTTTCCAAGATCAGTCGTAACCGCTGCGGCCGCCGCGCGCAACATACAAGCAATCGATGCCGCTTTTTTTGAACGCGTCAAAGACGCAGACGCAACACAAGCAGACGCAATCATTGCACGTGAATTTGGCTTTTGCGGCAAGGTGGTATTTCATCCGAACCAAATCGATGCCGTGAATCAAATATTTTCTCCCAGTGCGGAAGAAATCGAAGCGGCAGAAAAGTTAATCTCGGGGTATCAAGAGAGTATAAAAAAAGGATTTGGTACTGCGGTCGTCGATGGCATATTCGTTGCAGTCGACCTAATCGGACCTGCCCAGCGCACACTAGACTTAGCCCGTCACTTAAAGATAACGAAGTGATTTGAATACTTGTGGGCGCTTACCCTTTGGGCAGCGCTGGACGCAGGGTATGCCAATCCGTCACGTCTTGAAACGCACAACCTACCTGCAAAAGTAAAGGCTCATTCCAAGCCGCGGCCTCGAGCATGAGGCCTATTGGAAGCCCTTGGGCTGATAAGCCACAAGGCACCGACAGCCCGGGTATCTTGGCAAATGCACCCACATAGGTGTTGGCAGTCACCGCGCGTGTTGCTTCAAATAAATTACGATCTTCAATGATCGGGGGGGCAACAGTCTTTGTGGTGGGTGAAAGCAAGACATCAATTTTTTTAAATGCATTCTGCATCTGGCGCACCCAGGCCTCGCGATGGCGCATCGCACGCGCGTAATCTGTTCCCGTATAACTCAAGCCCATTCTCATGCGCTCTAACGTCTGCGGGCTCCAGTTATCACCCCCAATCGCAAGGCGCTCCGCATGCGTGGCACACGCATCCAAATAAATCATATGCGTCGAACTTGCATGTGCCAACTCGGCGCCGGGTAATGCGATATCGACGATTTCAGCTCCGAGTTTTTTAAGCGTATCTAACGCTTGCTCCATCGCCTTTGCCACGCAGGGGTCTAGACCCTCAAAATAGTGATTGGTCGGGACACCAATCTTTACGCCTTTAATACCCTGTCGCAAATTCGGTAAAAATTGCTCGAGCCTCACTGACTCGCTGATGGGATCTTCGGGATCAAAACCCGCGAGTACCGCGAATAACTGTGCCGCCTCATGCGCCGTGCGCGCCATCGGTCCTACCGTGTCGTGGGTCTCGCTGACCGGCATACACCCTGTGTTGGGCACCCGCCCAAGCGTGGTGCGCAGCCCGGTGATTCCATTGAGCGCCGCAGGAATTCGCACTGACCCTCCCGTATCGGTTCCAAGCGCCATTTGCGACATGCCCGTTGCGACGACAACCCCGGATCCACCGCTCGAGCCGCCGGGTATGCGTGTAATGTCCCAGGGGTTCCTACACTGACCGGATACTGGATTATTTGAACGCACACCAAAGGCAAATTCATGCAAACTCGCCTTGCCAACAATGACTGCCCCCGCTTGGCGCAAGCGCCTGACTACTGTCGCATCCTTTGTCGGGACGTGATTTTTAAAAAAACCAGATCCATACGTGGTACGTAGGCCCGCCGTATCCAAGTTATCTTTAACGGCAATCGGGATGCCGTGAAGTAAGCCAAGCGACCGTCCTTGCGCCGCAGCGTCGTCAGCCGCTTGCGCGGCACGGCGCGCACCTTCTGTATCGACAATCATCATCGCATTGACTAAAGGATTCCATGCCTCAATTGCTTCGAAGCACTGTTCCAACCTTTGCAGAGCCGATAGATGTTGACTGTTCATGTTTGACTCAAAACACTTGTGAGATGAAATATTTGTCCGTACAATTAATATAACAGTATTTAGCCCTCGCTTAATTGGGCGCGAAATCTTGAACTTTGTATAAAACGGCCACTGGGATACAAGCTATTACTGATCTGAACGACCGCGCCGGCTTTGTCGTAGTAGGTGCGTCGAATCTTTAGTGCCGCTTGTCCCTCGGTTGCTTTAAGAACGACGGCTTGCGATTTAGTTAAGTTAGTGGCGGTTATATCTTGAGCAATTTCAACAATTTTTACCCTATGCCGAGCTTCAACCATCAAGTAGATGGGTTTAAAAAACACCTTCGCACCTTTTAGCACATCAGCATATTCAGGAATAAGGTACAGCTGTAAGTAACTAAGTGGCTTGACATGCTCCGGCATTTTTCTAATGATGGTTGCGGTTACCCATTGCTGCCCAACCGGACAATTCAAGTCTTTAGCGAGTAGTTCATTCGTTCTGATTTTTTTAGTTTCTATGATGTGCATTTCTGTAGCATCAACGAATTGGAGCAAATCGACAATCGTGTTGATACCATTGAAGAACATTAAGTCTGTCGGCTTTCGCTTAACCACTGTCCCGATGCGCGCGCGCGACGTGATCAATCCGTCTTCTTTGATCTCGCGAAGTGCTTGGCGAACCGTATGACGACTTACCTTATACATTTTTGATAGCGCTTCTTCGGTCGGCATGATGTCTCCGACTTTGTAAAGATCTTTTTCGATATCCGTTGTGAGTTGTACCGCTAAGCGTTTATAAATTGGCTGGCGTGGCTTTCTAGCAGTGCTTGCTTTGGAAGTCTTTGTTTTCATGTTGAGTGCTGTTGACCTTTTAACTTTTGAACCCAGCTTGTCGTTATTTAATTGGAGATAGTGATGAAAATTATACGCAGATCAGTGCTACAGACTTTATTTTGTGCAGCCCTGTCTTTACAGGGCCTCGCCGCGACACCTTTGCATGCCGCAGAAATGGTTGTAACGAGTGAAATTCCACTGATCGTGAATCCCAGCCCTTATATCGTTGAGTTTGTCGAGACGGTAACCAAGCGCACCAATGGCGCGATACAAGGCAAATATTTTCATGCAGCTTCACTGTATAACGATCGGGACGCCATTGCGGCTCTAGGTACAGGCGCGGTACAAATCGTTTTCCCCGTTATGTCGAGGTTAGAGCAAATGGATGCCCGTGTCGGCGTTGCTAGCTTGCCGTTTTCTTTGAGCTCAGCAAAGATGCTGAATAAGTGCTTCGCAGATGGCTATACCCAGATGCTCTCCTCTTTCATCGAGCCCAAGGGCGCCAAGATCTTAGGCATCTTACGCACCGCCGAAATAATTTTTTTGATGAAAAGTCGCGATATTCAAAAACTAGAGGATCTGAAAGGCCAAAAGATCCGCGTCATCTCTGGCGGCATCGTGTTGGATACGATGAAGTCTGTTGGGGCCAGCCCCATCGCTTTACCCGCTCCTGAGTTATCGCCCGCAATTTCTCAAGGGGTCATCGACGGGATGGTTACTTCACCTGCCGGCTGGGCGGATGTCGTGGGTATCACAGCTAAATTTGCAACGCTTGTTCCGGGCATGTCATTGGCCACCTCAGCTGTCGTCGTGGACAAAAAGTGGTTTGACGGCTTACCTGCGGCACAACGACAAATAATTCAAGACGTTATTGATGAGATCATTAAACGTCAGTGGACTGAAACTGTCGCAAAGGATGAAATCTTAATCAAACGTATGACAGATCTGGGTGGATCGTATCGCATTATGGCCCCTGCAGAAGTAGATCGCCTAAAAGAACGCTTTGCAGCGGCCGGCGCCAACTACAGGAAACAACATGCTGTAACAATTGATAAAGTTGAGGCTTTAGAAAAAACCTGCAAGGTGAACTGACGCGTCAGTTCGTCATGGCAAGGTGACTAATCCCAAGACACTTTTAAAAGACAGGCACGATGAAAAAAACCGAACAACCCTTTGGACACGCGGGTCCTGTCTTAGACTTTCTTCTTGCGATTGCCACGATATTGTCTTTGATTGCGACTGCGATCATGATTATTGAAGGTCTAAGTCGCTACATTTTGAATACCAGCTATTTTTGGGCCGAAGAAATGGTCCGTTTTATGATGGTTTGGTCATTCAGCCTGACGATTGGCATTGCAGGATTTAAGAAACTACATATACGCACTGAACTGCTCGTGCAGAAATTTCCACGAGCAGTTCAACGTCTGTGTTGGATTCTGTCGTGCGCCACGGGTATTACTTTTGCGCTTGTTTTGATCTACTCCTCGATCCCTCAGATCATTCGCTACTTTGATATGGGTATTGTTTCGGAGTCAAATCTCGAGCTTCCGATGTGGCTACTCTACCTATCCATGCCGATTGCGGGCTTGGGTTTACTTTGGTATTACCTAAGTGCCCTGCGGTATGCGTGGAGCGTCGGCGACCCATTTATGCCCGAGACGGAGGACTTCTCAACCTCCCCCGACTCTGATCGCACTCGTACCTCAACGAATCCACTCCTATGACAATTATTCTCGCTGCAATCGGCTTATTAGGCCTCATGGCGCTCGGCGCTCACGTTGCAACCACGATGGGGTTGATTTCCAGCGCGATCGCGCTGTCGATCGACAACGTACCCATTGCTGTCATCGCTCAAACCGCATTTAAGTCGATTAATAGCTACCCGCTAATGGCTGTGCCCATGTTTATATTGATGGGTAACATCATGATGAGAGGCAATATCGTCTTTGTCTTGGTGGATTTAATTGGTAGTCTTGTTCGTTTTTTTAGAGGGGGCTTAGCGCTAACCGTCATGTTGGCCTGTGTGTTTTTCGCAGCGATCTCGGGGTCGAGCGTCGCATCGGCCTCAGCCATTGGCGCTTCGACCGTTGAGGAACTAAAGAAAGAACGCTATCCCGCCAATTTTTCTGCCGCGCTCGTCGCGGTTGGTGGCACGCTCGGCTTAATGATCCCTCCATCTTTAGGCTTTATCTTAATTGGCTCGATCGTTGGCATACCCGTAGACAAACTATTTATCGCCGGCATCGTCCCAGGATTATTTGAAGCGGCGTTACTTTTAATCACCACGTATATTATTTGTCGAAAAAAGGGCTACGGGTCGCAACATGCTGCGATCGACGTGAAAGGGTTTTTCACGAAACTCCCACGCTCTTCTGGTGCGTTATCAATGCCCGTACTGATTATGGGCAGCATTTACCTCGGGCTATTTACGCCGACAGAGGTCTCCGCCGTCGCGGCTGGGTTCTCTATTATCTTGTGTGTCTACATCTATCGCAGCTTGGGTTGGCGAGATATCTGGGGGATCTCGAAAGAGTCCGTCATGCAGTCAAGTATGATTTTTGCAGTGGTGCTGGGCGGCAGCCTAATTGGTTTTGTGCTCGCGCGGATGGGCGCCTCTAACGCCCTCGTGCAGCTCATGGTCGAGTTGGATATGAAACCATGGCAATTTTTATTACTGGCTAACATCGTTCTCTTGATCTTGGGTATGTTTTTGGATGGCGTGGCAATGATTGTGCTGACTGCGCCCTTGCTATTTCCGATTGCTACACAACTAGGCATCAACCCCATTCATTTTGCCGTCATCATGGTAGCAAACGTCGAGATCGCGACCCTGACCCCTCCGATTGGACTCAATTTATTTGTCATGAGTTCAATTGCAAAAATTCCAGTTGAATCTGTCGTGAAAGGGGTCGTTCCTTTTTTTGCGACAAGATTGATTGCCCTTGGGATTTTAACCTATGTGCCTTGGCTTTCATTGGTTTTATTGTGAGCGCTGTATTGATTAAGTTTTGTAACCTTTGCATGAGGAATCATCATGACGGATGTGAGCCGCGCGGACAATTACCGAGGGGTGTTTGATACACGGTTGGGCTTTGGTGAAAAACCTGCCGTCATTGTGATCGACTTTGTAAAGGCCTACACCACCGAGGGAGCACCCTTTTTTGCTCAAGGTGTTGTCGATGCGGTAGGTCACTCAATTCCCTTGTTAGCCGCCGCGCGCCGGGCGGGCGCACCCATTATCTATACGCAAGTGGTGTATCACCCCTCTGGCTTAGATGGTGGACTATTTTTTAAGAAAGTGCCTTCGCTCAAGCTGTTTATTCAAGGCGCACCTCTGGGCGCCATCGACGATCGCATCACGCCACAGCCATCAGACTTCATTGTCACGAAACAGTATCCAAGCAGTTTTTTCGGCACATCGCTTGGTTCGACACTCAAGACCTTAGGCATTGATACGACGGTGCTAATAGGCTGCTCAACAAGCGGCTGTGTGCGGGCAACAGCCGTAGATGCCATACAACACGGCTATCGCGTGATTGTTCCCAAAGAATGTTGCGGAGATCGTCATGACGCTCCTCACGACGCAGCGCTGTTTGACATTAATGCAAAGTACGGCGATGTCTTGACTAAAGCCGAAGTTATTTCCTGGTTTGATCAGCTTTCTAACCGCTCAAATGGCTAACGCTGCACTCACCATTCGTCGTGATTGGGCACGTGTCGATCTAGCAGGAATTCCTGCGTTGATGCAAGCATCGAGCAGTCAGCTTAGCGATGTCACCGCTGGTGCTGCTACGCTCGATCTAACCTTGCGTCGAATGGCAGGACCCGAGCGTATGGCCGGGCTCGCGCTGCCCATCATGACCGCTGTGGATGACAATTTAGCGCCTTATGCGGCGCTCAGCGTCATCCAACCAGGCGATCTTGTGATCGTGACCTGCACCGGCAATGGGAAGTGCGCCTTATTAGGAGATCACATCATTGGTCTCTACAAAAACGCAGGAGCCTCGGGTGTCTTAGTGAATGGTTTTGTTCGAGACCTAGATGGCCTCAGGAAACTTAATTTGCCGGTTTTCGCCCTGGGCACCTCTGCGCGTGCACCAAGTAAACATGGTCCAGGTACGGTGGGCGTCTCAGTCACGATTGCAAACACGACGATTCAAGCGGGTGATTTTATTGTGATCGACGAGGATGGTGTCGCGACGATACCGAGCACAAATATCCACAGCTTAGAGCCAAAGCTCGATGCACTCTTTACGCAAGATCGTTTGATACAAGATCGTGTGGCGTCAGGCGCAATGAAGCCGCCAAACTTTGAGAATCTATTAAGCCAAGCCGGCGTGCATTGGATCGCATGAAAAAGAAAACGTCTCCTTCTTCCAAGGATTTATGGAAAATTACGCTAGCTGAAGCGTCCGCTCGCATTCAAGCCGCCAGTTTGTCGCCTGTCGAGTTACTTGAAGCCTATCTTGATCGGATCGCTGAGGTAGACGGTAAGATTCATTCTTATATTTGTGTTGCAGCCGAACCCGCGCGCCAAGCGGCAAAACAAGCCGAACGTGAGCTGCGAAATGGCATTTGGAAGGGTCCACTTCATGGGATTCCGTTCGCAGTAAAAGATAATTACGATGTCGCCGGATTGCCTGCGACCGCCGGCTCTCGGCTGCGCTTAGGGCACACACCGGAGGTTGATGCGCCACTTGTCGCTGACCTTAAAGCCGCAGGCGCGGTGTTAATTGGTAAATTGTCTACGTGGGAGTTCGGGACAGGGAACGGAGGCGAATACTTCGATCTACCTTTTCCGCCGGCACGCAACCCTTGGGATATAGAGAGATTTACGGGTGGCTCGTCGACTGGCGCAGGCGCAGGAGTCGCTGCAGGCACAACGCTTTTTGCGCTGGGTTCCGACACAACCGGCTCGGTGCGACTGCCTGCAGCCGCCTGTGGTGCGGTGGGGATGATCACCACGCCCGGACGTCTCTCGACCGAGGGAATTCTTCCGAACTGTTGGTCTCTTGACACGCCCGGCCCCTTTGCCTGGACGGTTCAAGACTGCGCGATGATTCTGGATACCTTGCTAGGACCGCCCGCGGCAAACGCTTTGCCTCAACGCGCGTTGTCGCGTAGTGTGGGGTTGCCGATTTCAGGTTTACGGATTGCCGTTGTTGACGATCCGGGCCCCGGCTTTCCGCAAGCAGACCGACCGCTACAAAACGGGCTCCACAAAGCACTAGAGGTTCTTGAAAAGCTCGGTGCACGCCTCACGTACGTCAAGCTTCCCATTCCAGCGGCAGAATGCTTTGCAGCATCCCGAATGATCGGACCCGCAGAAAGTGCCTCGATCCATGAGGATGAACTCAAACATCATGCTGATCAAATGGGGTTTGCCTTACGAGATAAGCTCTTGGCCGGCTCGCTCGTCAGGGCAGTGGACTATCTCGCAGCACAGCGCTTGAGACGAGCAATCGCTACGAGTCTGGACACGCTGCTACGCGGCTACGACGCCTTAGTAACCTTTGGCACCTTACATTTACCGCCAAGACTAGGTGTTGAACCCGAGATGACGGCCTTCACTGTCGAGACCATGCTGACCCCTTTTAATCTCTCGGGACACCCCGCCTTAGTGCAATGCAATGGCTTCGCAAAAGGCTTGCCTCTCAATTGGCAGATCATTGGTAATCGCGGGGATGAAGCAACGATTCTACAAATCGCTGGTGCCTATGAGGCTGCAACCCCATGGCGCAATCGGAGGCCAACACTATGAGCAAAAAACGTCCGACTAAGACCGCTTCTGGCGAACAACCAAATACTGTCCACTCTTTTGCAGCGCTACACGGACTGTCAGAACTAAAGCCTGTTTATTTAAAACGCATGGGGGAATTGTCGGTGCCGGTCGCAGCGTTTGGTCAGCAAGTTAGGCGCCTGTCCAACAAAGAGGACGGTCCTGCGCCCGTCTTTGTTGTGATGACTCGCACCTAGGACACTTGAGCGAAACATGAAAAAACTCATCATCGAAGTGCGCGTGAACGAATACGCGATGCGCGACGAGAACCCCAATGTGCCCTGGACAGCCGCAGAAATCGGTCGAGACGCACGCGCCATTCAGGATGCGGGCGCCTCGGTGATTCACTTTCATGCCAGAGCCGAGAATGGTCTACCTGCGCATGGGCTCGAAGATTACGCTGCACCTATTAGGGAAATTCGAGCACACTCAGACCTGATGATCAATCCGACGCTCGGACAAATCACGAAAGGTGGAACGCTTGAGCGGATTGCTCACATTGAGTCCTTTGCTAAGGATCCAATCCTGAAACCCGAAATTGTTGGTCTCGACCCGGGCTCCACAAACATCGATGTCTTTGACTCCTCCACTAAGCGCTTTGTATCAAACAATAAAGTCTACGTAAACTCCCATGAAACGCTCATCGCGTTTCTGGAGAGATTTCGTGAACTTGGCGTTCGCCCTGCTCTCGCGTGCTGGAACATCTCATTTTTACGGGGTGCAGGCGCCTTAATTGAGCTAGGGCTTGTTCCCGATCCGAGCTATTTTTTACTCGTGCATGGGGGAGCAGGACAGCTCGGTGCCCATCCCAATACGCTTGAGGGCCTGAGAGCCTATACCGACCACCTGCCACGCGGGTCAGCGGTTGAATGGTCGATATGCTGCAAGGGCGGAAATCTTTTTACGATTGCCGCAGCTGCAATCGCCCAAGGAGGACATATTGCCATCGGCATCGGCGATTATGCCTATCCTGAATTAGGCTATCCAACAAACGCCGAGCTAGTCAATGAAATTGTCAAGCTTGCGAAGTTAATCGGCCGTGATGTTGCAACGCCCGCGCAAGCACGACAAATGCTCGGTGTCGACTAATCCACAGCAGAAACACACAAAGGTGAATTCCATGCAACCACAAGTACTCAGTGCAACCGCTGCAACCAAGACTGCGCTAGAAAATATCGCGAAATACAACCCGTCCATTAACGCAATGATCACCGTTTTCGCTGATCAAGCGCTCGCGCGTGCAGCGCAACTCGACGCCTTGCCTCCCCAAGCCCGAGGCCCCCTACATGGCATGGTGGTTAATCTAAAAGATAATATCGACCTAGCCGGATGCGTAACGACTGCCGCCTCAGTCATCCTGAAAGATAATGTCGCGCAGCGCAACGCCTTCATCACCGACCGCCTCCTTGATGCAGGTGCCGTCATTATTGGTAAATCCAACTTACACGAATGGGTGTTCGGACCGACCAGTCAAAGCAAACATTTTGGGCCCGTCAAAAATCCGTGGGATCCTTCGCGCATCCCCGGCGGCTCGAGTGGCGGCTCTGGGGCCTCTGTTGCGAGCGAAATGTGCACTGTCTCAATTGGTAGCGATACGGGAGGTTCGATCAGAATTCCCTCTGCGTTTAACGGCTTAGCTGGTTTACGGCCTTCTGTGGGAAGAATATCTTGCGCGGGTAGTGTCGGCGTCAGCCCCCCTTTCGACGTTCTTGGCCCACTTGGAAAATCGGTATCGGATGTCGCCCGCGTTTTTCAGGTGATTGCGGGCTATGACCCTGCAGATCCCATGTCCATCGACCGTCCCGTACCAGATGCGTTGAGCACCTTGAATGACAGCGTTCGCGGCAAGCGCATTGGTTTTATGCGCCATTGGTACTTTGACCATATATCCAAAGAATTACAAACCGCTATTGACAATGCGTTAGACGTTTATAAAAGCTTGGGTGTCGAAATCGTCGAAGTGGACCTAGGAGATGTTGATCGCGCGCAAGAGATGTTAGGGTTTCGATTAATTTTGGCTGACGCTTTCGAAAAGCATCGGGAACAACTCGCTCAACGCCCCAAAGATTATGGCGAGGATATCCAAATGCGACTTGCCATCGGAGGTCGCTTAAGCGGCCCAGATTACGCCCAAGCACTGCGCTGGACCGAGGCGTGGCGACACCGCCTTTCGGGCTTATTCACCCAGGTTGACGCGATATTGTGTCCCACCACGCCCATACTGCCCCCTTTAAGAGCGGACTTAGAGTTTGCCCAAGCAATTCGCACGATTCCGAAATTTACCTGCGTGTACGCGGCCGCTGGCGTTCCAAGTCTTGCACTTCCATGCGGGTTCTCGGCCGAAGGCCTGCCCTTGTCGATGGAGCTCGCGGGCCCTACCTTTGGTGAAGCTGCCATATTGCAGTTGGGGCATGCTTTTCAGAAAGTCACCGCGCATCACTTGCAACGACCTGCGCTTGTTTCCTAAGCTTTACCTTAAAGAGATTTATTAGTAAGTTTTAAGTAAAGATTGACCTTGACCGACCATTGATTTTTGCATTAGATTAAATCCGTTCCAAGAAAATTCCTATAACTTTGGAGAACCAAACCATGAGACCCGCTTCCCTATTGCAATCCGTCTTACTTACCGCCGGTCTATCGATCGCTGCGTTCAGTGTTTCAGCCCAACCAACGATGAAGTTAAAGGTGGCCTCTAATTACCCAGTCACCTCTCTTTTTAGCAAAGTACAGCAACACTATTTCGACGAAGTCACTAAGCGTACGAACGGTCGCGTCACGTTTGAATACTATTATGGTGGCGTGCTGCTCAAAGCGTCCGACGTATATCCAGGCCTAAGCCGTGGTGCGGTGGATATCGGCTTTACCGTGCCCGCAGCCTTTAACCCTCGCGAGTACCCCTTGGCAGGCGTTACGCTGCCCTTTGTCACAGAAAATGTGCAGGCAGCAAGCTACGCGTTTCGCGACTGGTACAACACTACACCTGAGGTCCAAAAAGAATTTCAGCGCAACAACGTTCATGTCCTCCTGACAATCCCAGCAGCCGAGAATGTGCTGTGGAGCATGAAAAAAGTCACAACGGCTGCAGATCTTAAAGGTATGCGTATTCGCACCTTGCTCGGGCCTGCTGATGCGCTCGTTGCTCTTGGCGCAACAGCGGTAACAGTGCCCTACACCGACGCGATCGATTTGCTAACGAGAGGTGGGGTCGATGCCATCTCCACGACACCTTTTGAGCAGGGCGTCAAGGACGGACTCCCAGAAATGGTTAACTATCTGTCTCCTGCCGCACGCATGGGAATATTTGCCACAGTCATCACTTCAATCAATCTGGATAAGTGGAAGGCGATGCCTAAAGACCTTCAAGAAATATTCACAAGTTCAGCCAATAACGCTTTGAAGTTTTATGCGACGGAGCAAGGTAAAGAGGTAGACGAGTCCGTCGAAATATTGCTCAAGGCTAAAAAAGTTCAAGTCGTTCCGATGGACCCTGCCGAGGAAAAAAGATGGCGTGAAGCGACAAACGACATAATCATTAAAAAATACAACGCTACAGTCGCACGCGTCGGTGGAGATGGCACAGCGCTATTAGCCTCGTACACAGCTTTGGTGCGCAAATACGAAAAAGAATACCCCTACGTCACGGGTATCGATCGTTTCGTAGCGCG
>CAMBZR010000070.1 GCA_945872285.1 Bordetella parapertussis
GGGTGACGCTGATCTGATGATAACGCCAGGGCTCTGTACTTACCTGCCTTCAAAAGCGGCGCAGCACCGTTAAAACTCACGATACCAAAATCTAACTGATCGCCCTGCAGACTCACCATAATCTCGCCTAGGCCCTTGTACAAAATATTTTCAAATTTCACGCCTGCTACGTTGGCTAACCAGGCAAGCGCCAACTCATACCCTAACGCATACGTACCGCCATTCAGTGGTACGGGTGAGGCCTTGGCCGCGGTAAGAAGTTCGGTGAACGATTTATATTTTGAATCTTTTCCAACCACAATCGCATTCACGCCACGCGTCAAGCCGCCAATCGGTTTGAAGTCTTTGATTGCATCATACGTGAGCTCTTTGAGCATGATTGGGTTCACCGCCATCAGCGAGTTACTACCCATCAAAATCGTGTATCCGTCGGCTGGTGCAGCCTTCACTGTGTTCATCGCCAACATACCCGCAGCGCCAGTTCTGTTTTCAACCAAAAAACTTTGCCCGAGCTGTTTTGCCAGCAAATCCCCAAAAAAGCGCGAGGCATGGTCAGCACCGCTGCCAGCCGAAAACGGCACAATCACCTTCACTGAACGAGCCGGATAATCACTTTTTTGCGCGTGACTGAGGCTGGGCATCACACCCATGCCCAAGCATAAGCCTAACCATACGCTGCCTAGAAAAAACTTCATATCACGCCCTCTTTATACAGAGCGTCGAGCTCAGCCTCCGAGAGTCCGAGCCAGTCTGAATAAATCTCTTTGTTGTGCTCACCAAGGTCGGGGCTCGCAATAGTTTTTACACGATCAGCACCGTGTATCACCAAGGGGGTATGTGGCAACACCACACGACCTAAATCCTTGTCGTCAAACCATTCAAGCATGCCACGCTCGTGCATGTGTTTGTCATTCATCACTTCAAGCAAATCGCGTACGGGTGCCGCCGGAAATCCGTGTTTTTTGCTAAGCGCAAAGAGTTCTGCGCGCGGCAGGCTTTCTGTCCAACGCGTGATTTCATCGTCGGTGGCAGAAATATTTTCAACCCGTAATTTGTTGCTTTCAAACCGCGGATCTGTGCCGAGATCTTCGCGCCCCATCGCCGCAAGTAAATGTAGCCAATGCGGCTCGGTCACACACACGATTGCGATATAACCATCTTTAGCCGGATACACGTTGTAGGGCGCGAGCGCCAAACCGCCATGCCGATTGCCAACGCGTGGCGGCACGACACCCACGGATTTGAGCGTAATCCCCATATTAGAAGCAAGCGTCGGATAGGCGGTCTCTTGCATCGACACTTCGACTAAACGCCCTGCGCCTGTTTGCGAACGTTCATACAGCGCGGTCATGATGCCGGCATATAAGTGCACGCCACTTAAAAAATCAACAATCGAGGCGCCTGCACGCAACGGCGGACCGTCTGGCGTGCCCGTCACGCTCATGATGCCTGAGGCGGCTTGTATCGTCACATCCATCGCCAGATTATCGCGATCGGGGCCAGACAAGCCATAGCCCGTGCCCGAGCCATAAATCAAACGCGAATTGAGTTCGTGTAAGACCGACCACCCCACCCCCAGGCGATCCATCACGCCTGGCGCAAAGTTTTCAACAACGATATCCGCACGCTTGACCATCTCTTTGAACAGGTCGCGACCTTTAGCCGTTTTTAAATTCAGCGTGATCCCGCGCTTGTTGGTGTTTAACATCGCCATGGGTAACGAGGCACCGCCACTGACCTTCGCGCGTATGCGCGACGGCTCGCCACTGAGGGGCTCAATTTTGATGACCTCAGCCCCTGCTTTTGCCATCAAAAACGTTGCATACGGACCTTGATAGATTTGTGTCAAATCAATCACCGTAATGCCGGCGAGTGGCGTGTTGGTGCGTGGGGTCGCGGGTGTTGCCTTAACCATGATCAGTGTGTCTCCGGGTGCACGCCCCCACTCTTTTTAAAGAGCGCGCAGGGGGGTGTATTTTGATCTAAAGTCTAGCGCTTATCTTCGGACCAAAACGCTTATTAGCGCATATCTTTTAATATTTTTTTAGCAATCGACATACGATGGACTTCGGCTGGGCCTTCGTATACGCGCATGACCCGTACACGTTGAGCCATCAACTGCAGGGGTAGCTCTTTGGTTACGCCCATGGCACCAAAGGTTTGCATCGCATGGTCAAGAATCTCGGCAGCCATCTCGGTGGCATACACCTTAATCATCGAGGCCTCAGTGCGCACATCAATGCCTTGATCTTGCTTACGCGCAGCATCTTGCACCATCAAACGACAGGCATGCATCTTCATCGCGGCATCGGCAATCCACCACTGGATCGCCTGACGGTCTGCCAGCAGCGCGCCAAAGGTTGTGCGTTGCTTGGCGTGAGTGCACATCATTTCTAAGGCACGGCGGCACATACCAATACACCACGTACCAATTTGTAAACGACGAACCACCAGACGCAGCTGCATGGGCGCAAAGCCAGCTCCAATCTCGCCCAAGACGTTTTCAGCCGGGATCCTGCAATCTTCAAACACAAGCTCGTACGTGCGGTGCCCGCCAAGCATCGGGATCTCGCGCAAAATCTCAAAACCAGGGGTGTTTTTTTCAACAATAAAGGCTGTGATACCTTCGTGGCGCTTACCCGCTCCGACACGCGCCATGACAATCACAAAATCAGCAGACGGTACCTTGCTGACCCAAATCTTGCGCCCATTGATCACCCACTCGTTACCAACTTTTTCGGCACGTGTAATCATGCCTGATGGATCACCGCCGGCATTGGGCTCAGAAATCGCAATCGCCGATTTAGCCGTACCCGCCGCGTAGGGCTCGAGGTACTTCTTTTTTTGCTCGGGCGTGCCGACAGCTAGCAGCATATGCATGTTGGGTGAGTCTGGCGGAAACACAAAAGGCGTCACGGTGCGACCGAGTTCTTCGTTCAGAGCCATCCAAGTGGTTGCCGTCAGGTTCGCGCCGCCGAGCTCTTCGGGGCCATCGAGCGCCCATAAACCTAAGGCTTTACATTTTTCTAGCAAGGGCGCTTCTTCAGCGGGCAACAACTTCAGCGCCTCGCCTTTGATTTCTCGCGCCAACACGGCAGCCTCTAGGGGCATCAATTCCTGGTCAACAAATTTTGCGACCAAGTCGATAATCATACGTGCATCGTCAACTTGTTCCGCTGTGTTTTGTTCCGTACTCACCCGACTCTCCTTGGATTAATTGTCTTTATCCTTCATCTTAGCTGATTGGTGCGCCTCAGATGTTTGAGCCCTCGCCTAGAACGCATTTCGCGCAGCAACCGCTCATATTGGCTCAGTCCGTTGGCTGACCGTCAGATTTTTTGAATCAAGCACAGCCTGGCCATCAATTTTGCTAAAAATGGACAGACGAGGTCGATTCTTCGATTAAAATTTGTGGCGATTGTCTAATTTCGATGGTAAAACGCTTTTGCTGCTTAAACCCCTTACGAGAATGCCCCATGAACCACTCTGAAGATCTTGGCAAATTGCTTTTGCGCCTCACAATCGGCTTGTTGCTCTCGATGCATGGTTTGTTTAAGCTGGCCAGCGGCATCGACTCGATCACCGCGCTAGTCGTTGCTCAAGGCTGGCCAGCTTGGATGGTCTTTGGCGTGTTTATTGGCGAAATCATCGCACCTGCCCTGCTGATTATTGGCGTACTGACGCGTGTCGGCGCGCTCGTGATCGTAGTTAACATGGCTTTGGCAATTTACTTGATGCACGCAGCCAAGATTTTAAAAATCGGTAGCACGGGCGGTTGGGCGCTTGAACTAGAGGGCCTATTTTTACTGGGTGCGCTGACGGTCGCACTGTTGGGTGCGGGTCGCTTTAGTTTAGGCGGCCGCCACGGCCGGCTCAACTAGTCGCGGGGTTCAAAGCCAAACCTGGCTCTTGCCTTTAATTGCGCCAGTTCAAGCTCCAGTTGTTCTTTAGCCTGGCGACTGCAGTCGGGGCGTTCAGTCGCGAGTAGCGTTTGGCAGTCGTTAAGGGCTTCTTGGTGGGCTGCGAGGGTTTCTTTTCGAGCGGTGTCGAAACGTTGTTCAAGTGTGACGTCTTCCTGCGTCCAGCGCTCGGGCTCGGCTTCAGGCCAGATAATGACGGGGGGCGGTGGCAAGGGCAACACCGTTTGTGCCTGCGCGGCAAACCCACTGAACACAAACAAAACAACAGCCAACCCTGGCCGCCCTATGGTTTTAAGACTGTACGGATAAGACATTTTGCCCACTCATTAAACAGATAACTTGGTACTCTTACTACTGTACGCTTTTTTGCCTTGCCCTTAAAGGATTTTTCAAAATGCTCAAAAACAAACTGCAACTTGGGTTCGCACTGTGGCTGTTCGCGCTTGGTTCTACAACAGCGTGGGCAGAGCTTAAGCCGGGTGTGCGTGCGCCTGCCTTTACGGCACAGGCGGCACTTGCTGGAAAGACCTTCAATTTTGTGTTAGGAGAGGCGTTAAAAAAAGGGCCCGTTGTAGTTTATTTTTATCCCAAAGCCTTTACCTCGGGCTGCACCCTTGAAGCGCAATTATTTGCCGAGGCGACTGACAAGTTTGCGGCCCTAAGTGCGTCGGTCATCGGGGTGTCAGGCGATGACATTGAGGTCTTGAAAAAATTCTCTGAAGGCCCTTGTGGCGGAAAATTTGCAGTGGCGGCTGATGTGGATCGCAGCATCATCAAAGCATACGATGCGGGCATGATGCTCCTGCCTGGCATGGCAAGTCGTATCTCGTATGTTGTCACGCCTGATTCAAAAATATTGTTTGTTCATAGTGCAATGAGTCCTGATCAACACGTCACGAATACGCTCGCAGCCCTGCAAGCCTGGCAAGCCAAACGGTAAGACGCATATGACTACTGTTTGTTGGTTTCGCACTGACTTGCGCGTGCAAGATCAGCCCGCGTTGGCGGCAGCCGCAGCGCACGGGCCCGTTATTGCTTTATTTATCGCCTCGCCCGATCAGTGGCGGTTACATCACGACGCTGCAATTAAGATAGATTTTTGGTTACGCGCAGTCAAAAGTTTGCGCACCGAACTCGAGGCGCTCAACATTCCTCTAAAACTGTTGGTGATCAATCGTTGGGATGACGTCCCGCAGGCGCTTCTCGCGTTTTGCCAAAAATACCAAATCGATCAAGTTCATTGCAATCGCGAGCAGGGTGTATACGAGCGCAGGCGCGACCGCGCGGCTTTTAGACTGCTTTCAGACTTTGGGATTGCGCTCAAAGGGCATCAGGGCGGTACGCTGCTCGTGCCTGGCAGCGTTAAAACGGGGGCTGATGCTTATTACCGTGTGTTTACGCCCTTTTCAAAGGCTTGCAAAGAGAAGCTTCGAACTGCCCCCTATCGGCTGACCCCCGCACCTAAAAAACAGCTGGCAAAAGGTCTGCCCCCTTCAGACGAGTTCCCCGCAGAGCTCAATACTCTAATGAGCGTGACGCCAGTGGGTTTACAACAGGCTTGGCCTGCAACGACGGATGCTGCACACGCCCGGCTTGACGATTTTGCCCAGCAACGCATGGCGCAGTATCAGCCCGATCGAGATTTCCCGGCAATACCAGGCACCAGTGTTTTATCTGCCTATCTTGCTGCGGGCTTGCTTTCGGCGGGCCAGTGCCTGCATGTCGCCTTGCATATGAACCAAGGCGAATCTGATTCGGGTAAGCGCGGCATTGTGGTTTGGATCAACGAATTGCTGTGGCGCGAGTTTTATCAACATTTGATGCACGGCTACCCAGCTTTGTCGATGCACCAACCCATGCGTCCCGAAACGAACGCCGTCGTGTGGCGCGACGCACCTGCTGATTTTAAGGCCTGGTCTGAAGGTCGCACAGGCGTGCCGATCATTGATGCTGCCATGCGCCAGCTGCTGGCAACGGGCTGGATGCACAATCGCTTACGTATGGTTGTGGCGATGTATCTCACAAAAAATCTGCTACTCGACTGGCGTTTAGGTGAGACATTTTTCATGCAACACCTGATTGATGGCGAGCTTGCCGCTAACAATGGCGGGTGGCAATGGAGCGCCTCAACCGGCGCAGATTCTGCCCCATATTTCAGGGTCTTTAATCCCCTGAGTCAATCAGAAAAGTTTGATCCCCAAGGGCTTTTTATTAAACACTGGCTACCCGAGTTAGCCAGCCTCAGCGCGAAAGAGATCCACGATCCAAGCCCAGTTGCGCGTCGGGCGGCCCAGTACCCTGAGCAACTCGTCGATCTAAAAACCAGTCGCGTACGCGCCATCGAGGCGTTCAAGGGACTGCGCTAAGATGCGAGGGTTCTACCCGTTGCATTCTCCTTTTTTTGTCATTATTAAGAGTTAAACCCATGAGTCTCGTTAATTTTTCTTTCAAAACCATCCGCGGCGAGTTACAGCCTTTGAGCGTCTATCAAGGCAAAGTCTTGTTGGTCGTAAACGTGGCGTCTAAATGTGGGTTTACAGGCCAATACACGGGTTTGCAAGCTTTGCACCAAGAGTTTGCGAGTCGCGGTTTAGTTGTGATGGGGTTTCCGTGCGATCAGTTTGGGCATCAAGAGCCCGGGAACGAGGCCACCATTTTAAATTTTTGCGAAACGCAATACAAAGTCACTTTTCCGCTGTTCGCTAAAATCGAAGTGAATGGCGCCGGAGCCGATCCGTTTTATCAGTGGTTAAAAACAAGCAAGCCGGGCTTGCTTGGCACCGAAGGCGTCAAGTGGAACTTCACTAAGTTTTTAGTGAGTCGAGCTGGCAACGTTCTCAAGCGGTATGCGCCCACCGACACCCCCGAGTCACTGCGCACCGAACTTGAAGACGCTCTGGCACAGTAAGCCATAGGCGAGCGCTGCCGACCCAACCACAAAAGGGCTGACTGATGTTTGATCTGCGTGCAACATTCTGTATCTTCGCGTTTTTTTTGCTAGCAGGTTGCGCAAACGAATCAAGCGTACCCAAAGATATTACGCTGGCAAACGCAAGTCCGGTTGCCACGCAGACCGCAGCGCCAACGCGTGGCGCGTCAGGGCAAACGAACGCGGCGCAAACGACCGAGACGCAAGCTCTAAATGCGGGGTCGAACGCTGTGACTGGGTCTGGCGCAACAGTCAATATGATCTCGCAATATTCGTCTGACACCAGCCCAACAACCGCCCGCCCAGCGTCAGACAAAAGCACTGAACCGGTGGCAACCGCAAGTCCGGTGCGTCCCGCTCGGCTGGCCACGGCCGTCATGATCGAGCCTCAGGCGCCCGAAGCTCAGGCGGCGGCTTTAGCCAAGGCTAGCGATCCAGGCGTCACGGCAAATAGCAACAAGAAAATCGCCTCGCGTGTACTGACGCTTAAACGCATTAAGCCAGACTGCAAAGGCTCAGAGTGCCCAGTCCTGAATTTTAAACAGTTGACGTTCACGGGGTATGACCGTTTTAATTCGTTTCTTGAGCAGACGCTGTTTTCTCTGGCCTTACTCGAAACGAATCGCACCCAAAGTGTGCGCACGTTGGCTGAGCTTGAAATGTATTTTTTTAAAACAGCCCAACCGCGCCATGAAATTGCACTAGCTGCAAGCGTCAAATTTCAGTCTGAAGAGGTGATCGTCATTCAGCTTGACAGCTATATTTTTACGGGTGGTGCACATGGGATGTCAACCACGCAGTACCTGAACTGGTTGCCTAAAACTGATAAATTGTTAACGCTTGAAACGATGTTATTACCGGGCAAAGCGCAAGCTTTTGAAGGTGCGCTTAAAAAACAGCACGCGCTTTGGCTGAAAAAGAACGAACTGGCAAAGAAAGACCCCGAGGGGTACAACAAGTTATGGCCGTTTGAGTCCAGTGACAACGTCGCACTGCTTGAGAACGGCTTAGCCGTGACGTACGACCCCTACCTTTTGGCGCCATACTCTTTTGGCAAACCGACGATTTATATCCCGTTTCGAGAATTAAAAGGGATTTTGCGCCCCGAATTATTACCAAAAACTTAGCGCGCAGATACCCTGCAGTTCTTGTTATTTTTGTTTGGCCTTGCGATTTGCAACGATTTTTTCAAGAGCTTTGGCCAAATCCTCTTTACCGCGCGCACGTGCGACATCAATCGCGTCTTGCGCTTTAAGGTTAGACAGGCTTGGGTCGGCGCCCGCATTAATCAGCACTTGCACGGTTTCTACGCTGTCAGCGCGCACGGCCAAGATCAGTGCCGTATCGCCTTCGGGCGACAGCTCGTTCGGTAACGCGCCCTTACTCAGCAAAAACTTGGCGACTTCGGCACGCGCCTTAACCGCTGCGTAATGCAGCGGTGTCCAGCCTTCTTTGTTGACGCTTGCACCAAGGGCGACCATTTTTTGAACGCGCGGTAAGTCACCGAGCAGCGCCGCATACATTAAAGGCGTTTCACCGTACTGATTGGCTAAGTTGACATTTGTTTTGGGGCTAGACAGCAACAGATCAAAGACTTGCCAGGCACCATCTCGCGCCGCCTGCAGTAAACCTGTTTGTTGATTTGGGCTTTTGCTGTTTGGATCAAAGCCCTTCGCAAGCAACTCTTTGACCTCGGCGGCCTTATCGTTTGTGACATAAATCCAATAGTCTTTTGCGCTCGCCGCATGAGACGACTGAAGTGGCTGTAGAGCGACAAAAAATACGAAAAGCGCAAAGGTGAGACTGCCAAAGCGTAAGGACAAGTTGCGGTTATGCATGAGCGTGATATAGTTGACGAGTCTAGGTTAAACAAATTTTTATAAACTGGATACATTTTTAATTTTATCTTGGTAAAAATATAATAAAATGTAAAATATTAAACTTCTTACTTAAAATAAATCACTTTATATAATTGAGTTTAAGTAAACTCTATAGTCTATTGATTCAAAACAATATTTATTAACAATCAGTAATAGTCACTTATAAAAATAAAATTTTTTAATTTAATTGTTTATCTTATTGAATAAATTGAAGAAATTACTTGTTGAGGCTTCTTCAATCTTTTTTAACGTGCAATTTCTAAGTTCTGCGATTTTTTCAGCAACATGAATAACTTTAGACGGATCGTTTAATTTTCCACGAAACGGCACTGGCGCCAAATAAGGGGAGTCGGTTTCGATCAACAGCCGGTCAAGCGGCACGCGTCTGGCAACCTCTTGTAACGCCAGAGCTGTCTTAAACGTCACGATGCCAGAAAACGAGATATAAAAATTCATGTCCATGGCGGCTTGGGCAACTTCCCAAGACTCGGTAAAACAATGCAACACCCCCCCGACTTGTTCTGCGCCCTCTTCGCGCATCAAGCGCAAGGTATCTTCGGCTGCCGACCTCGTGTGAATAATGAGCGGTAATTGGCACTCACGCGCAGCGCGCATATGGCATCTAAATCGTTCGCGTTGCCAAGCAAGATCGCCCGACAGACGAAAATAATCTAAACCGGTCTCGCCAATCGCCACGACCCGTGGGTGCACGCTACGTGAAACCAACTCTTGCACCGTCGGCTCGACTGTATCTTCGTAATCCGGATGCACCCCGACTGACGCCCACAAAGCGTCGTATCGCTCGACTAACGCAATCAGCGCTGGCCAGTCAGGCAGATTGACGCTGACGCAGAGGGCGTGCGAAACCTGATTGGTTTGCATGCGCTGCAAAATCTCAGGCATCTGCTGAATTAACTTCGGAAAATCAACGTGACAATGTGAATCGACAAACATAAAAACCTTAACGTCGTGCGTAAGAATTGACTGGGGCTGCGGCCGTGATCTGGCAAACAGAGGCGATGCGCAATAACACCGCGTGCGCAAACAACTTACCGTTTAATGCGTGTCCTGCCACCCACCGCTGTTGATTTAACCACTCGGCCAGATCGCTGACTCGCTCGGGCGCAAGGCGCGCGCTGAGCGCCGCCAAGGTCGGTTGCATGACCGGGAAATATCTGGGCGTCTGACCATGCACGCTCAGCGTCAAATCAATTAAAAGACGCTGAAAGAGATCCAGCCACACGCTAGGCAACTCTTTTGCCAGCGTATCGGCCAACTGGCCGTTGTTAGTGACCTGCCCCTTTGCCAGCATTTGTACGAAGCTAGACAACCACTCAGGGCAAGGATGAGACTGGCCTTCAGCCATTTTTTTTGCCCGAACAGGTGCTCCGCCAGCCGAGGCAAGCCAGTCGGCACCGTTGCTGACGTGTTGGCCTGCCAGCCAAGCCTGGGCGCTGGCCGGCGAGGGAGTCGCAAGCGGCAAGCGCCGGCAACGCGAAAGTAGCGTTGGCAAGAGCCTGTCGGGCGCGTCTGCCACCAACAAGAAGATCGTCGAGGGCGGCGGCTCTTCAAGAACCTTTAGCAGAGTGTTACCTGAGATAGGGGTCAATCTTTCGGCGGGATAAAGCAACACCACACGGTACCCATCGCGATATGTCGAACGATTAAACCAAGGTGTCAGATTACGGATTTGTTCGACGCGGATGTCTTTTGAGGGTGCGCGTTTGCTTGAGCCCGTGCCCTCGGTGGGAGTCGGTACGGCGTCACCCTCGTGTGCCTCGTCGTCCTCTTGCTCAGCACCCTCTTCAAGTGCGAGCGCCTCGGGGCGAATCCGTTTGAGATCAGGATGATTGCCTTTTTCGAGCCAGCCGCAAGCCAGACAGTGACCGCACGCCAAACCTTGTACAGGCGCCTCGCACAGCAACGCTGCAGCAGCGGCAAGCACAAACTCGCGCTTACCGATCCCAGCAAGGCCGTGCACCAGCCAGGCGTGAGCAAAACGTTCGCGCTGCCCGAGCCACTGTTGCGCGACCTCGACTTGCCACGGAAAAAATTGCGGCACACTCATCGTATCTGCCAAGGCTGCACAAGCGCAGCAAGTTCAGCGCCAAGCTGAGCGCGTATCGCAACAATGCTTTGGGTAGCGTCGACTCGCACGATCCGCTCAGGTTGTTGCTTTGCGCGTGCAAGATAGACAGCGCGGGTGCGCTCAAAAAACGCATCGGCCTCTTGCTCGAAGCGATCTTGCTCGCGTGTGCGGTCAAGACGCTCGCGGGCGATCGCAAGTGGTACATCAAACAGCCACGTGCAATCGGGCTGTTGCGTCGGGTGCACCCACTGCTCAAGCACGGCAATGCGCTCAACTCCAAGCTCGCGTCCGCCACCTTGATACGCGAAGGTCGCATCCGTGAAGCGGTCGCAAACCACCCACACGCCCGCGCAAAGCGCCGGCTCAATCACCGTTTGCAGGTGCTCAGCTCTTGCGGCAAACAGCAACAAGGTTTCGCATTCGAGACTCATAGGTTGGTGCAGTAACAACGCGCGTAATTGTTCGCCTAGTGGCGTCCCACCGGGTTCGCGGGTGCACACCACGGGCACACCAAGCGCTGTTAACTGGTCAACTAGCCACTGAACGTGCGTGCTTTTTCCTGCCCCATCGACCCCTTCAAGAGTCAAGAAAAGCCCGCGTTGGGGTGTCGTCATTGCTTTGGGCTCAAGATCATGGCTTTCGGTTCAATAAATAGGTCGACACATTTTTGTTGTGCTCGGGCAGCGTTGCAGCAAAGGCGCTGCTGCCGTCGCCCTTTGCCACGAAGTACAGATAAGAATGTTTTTCGGGATTGAGTGCTGCGCTCAGCGCGGCCCGCCCGCTGCTGGCAATTGGACTAGGGGGCAGACCCGAACGCGTATACGTGTTGTAAGGCGTGTCAGCCAACAAGTCTTGCTTGCGTAGCTTGCCAGTAAAAGTTTCGCCCAAACCATAGATCACGGTAGGGTCGGTTTGCAGCAGCATATTGGCACGTAGTCGGTTACTAAACACACCGGCAACCCGTTTGCGATCGGGGGCATAACCGGTCTCTTTTTCAATAATCGAGGCCAGTATTAAGGCCTCATAGGAATTTTTAAGCATAGAGTTCGGCGCTCGGTTGGCCCAGGCCTGCTCAAGGATTTGCTTCTGAGTGCGGGCCGCGCGTTCGAGCAGTTCGAAGTCAGAGGTGCCGATCGAAAACACATAGGTATCCGGAAAAAACAAACCCTCGGGAGAGCTAGTCGCCCCAAGGTTGTTTAACCGTTTTAACAAATCAGCGTCACTTAGCTGCGCGAGTGTTTGCTTAATATCCGGGTGTTGTGCCAAAGCGGCACGAAACTGACGCAACGTCCAGCCCTCGACGAAGGTGATATGGCGAGCGGTGACATCGCCCAAGGCCATTCTGCGAAGCACGACCCAAGGGCTGTCGCCTTGAATGATTTGGTAGCCGCCCGCCTTTATTTTGGTGTCAAGTTCGCCGATGCGCGCCAGCGCCACAAAGCCTGTGCTGTTTAAAGGGATGCCGGCTTGATTGATTATCGTGGCAATGCTGGACGGGGTTGCCCCAGGTGGCACCAAAATATCGACCCGCTCAGTCGGCAGCACTAACGGGCCCTGTACCCAGGAGTAGGTGGCCGCAGCGACACCGCCCACGATTAAGATCAAGGGCAAAACCAGATAAAGAAGAAGTTTATTCAGCGCATTCATGACAGCGACAGTTTAATATGTAACTCGATCCTGCCAAAACGAAAAATTGAGGCGTATGCACCCGATATTGAGCCATGCACAGGCCACTGAGGCTCACAGCCCCTGCCACACCCTGACGCTCTATCCCCTAGACGAGCTCTCGGTCTTTGAGGCACGCGGCGCAGAGGCCCGTGCCTTTTTGCAAGGACAAATCACCAACGATATCGCAAGCGCTGGCCCCGAACAGGCACGGCTCGCGGGTTATTGCACGGCCCAAGGGCGCTTGCTGGCCACTATGGTGGTTGTCTGGGCGCCAGACTCAGTTTTCAGCACAGTGCCCGCGGGCGCGGCTGCAACAGGTTCAGCGACCTCTACGGCGCCTGGCGGTTTGCCTGCTGACACGGGCGCATTGCTAGGTCTGCTGCGGCGCGACCTGATGGCTCCAGTTCTCAAGCGACTGAGCATGTTCGTGCTGCGCGCCAAAGCAAAATTGAACCCCACCACCCTTGAAGTTGTCGGGGTGTCGCTCGCGACCTCGCAGCTCAAAGCGCTCAGCCAGCAACTTGGTCACGCCTTGCCCCATGTGGCCTGGCAGGCAATCACGGCCCCAACCGGCTTGTGGCTTTGCGCACCCTCGGCGGCTTCTGACGCGGTGACACGTTGGTGGTGGCTGGCCGCAGACACCCAACGCGCGGCGTGCGAAACCCTCAAGCTAGGCTTTACGCTTAAAACCCCTGAACACTGGCAGGCGCTTGATATGGCAGCAGGTTTGCCTTGGGTGGAGGCGGCCACGCAAGACCTGCTGATTCCTCAAACGCTAAACCTTGACTTAATTGAAGGGGTCAGCTTTACCAAGGGGTGCTATCCCGGCCAAGAAATCGTTGCGCGCAGTCATTATCGTGGCACCGTCAAGCGGCGGATGCACTTTGGTCAAGTCACGCAGGCTCAAGGGTTAATGATTCAAGCAGGCAGTGATATTTTTGACGCCCTGGGTTCAGAGCAGGCCTGCGGCCGCGTGATCAACAGTACCCTGGTTGCAGGTGCCAGCGCAGCCGACCCCTCAGTGGCTCACTTGTTGTTTGAAACGACTTTCGAGGCTCTTGCGCGCAACGCCTTGCATCTGGGTGGTCGCGAAGGCGCACCGATTCGACTTGTCGAGTTACCCTACGCAACCAAGCCCGCCTGATCGGTGAGCTCTCTGACAGAGTTTAAGTTGCACCGAGGCGATGCAACGGATGTTGTTCAGGCGCAAACGGCAGCGTAAAAAACTTTTCAACCCAGGCCTCGGTTGCCTCGCTAAGGTGCGCTGGATTCCATTTAGGCTGTTTGTCTTTATCAATCAGCAGCGCGCGAATGCCTTCTGCAAAGTCGCCGTGCGACGCACACATCAGACCGGCAACCCACTCAGCCTGAAAAGCCTGCGCTAAAGACAGATGTTTAACGCGCTTGAGCAAGGTAAAGGTCAAACGCGCCGAGCCCGGCGAGCCAGCCGCCAACGTCTTTGCCGCGCGCTGCAGCCAAGGGTCGGGATGCTGAGCCAGTGCCAGCAAAGCCGTCACAATCTTGTTGAGGTCTGTACCCGCACAACAAGTTTGTAGCAAAGCAAGATGTTGTTGCAGCGGACCGGGAGCCACCGCGGGCGCGCTTGACAACGCGGCCAACACCTCGTCAAGCAAGGCGTCGTTTTCTAGTCTTGGCTGCTGCGCAGTGTTGGCCCAGGCCTGCTTGCTCAAGCTGTCAAGCAGCACTGGCCACGCGTCGCGCGTCAGGTGATAGTCGGCCATGCCCGTAAAAAGCGCGTCTGAAGCGCCAAGCTGCGCACCGGACAGGCCCAGAAACAAACCAGTCTTACCTGGTAGCCTGTTTAACATCCAGGTGCCCCCAACATCGGGAAATAGACCAATCGAAATTTCGGGCATGGCAAGGCGCGAGGTTTCGGTGACAACGCGGTGACTTGCACCAATCATCAGCCCCATACCGCCGCCCATCACAATGCCATCCCCCCACACGAGCAGCGGCTTCGAGAACGTATGTAAACGGTAATCCAGCGCATACTCTTCGGCGAAGAAGGTGCCGGCATGCGAGTTATTCAGCGCCGCCTGGCCTTGGTTTTGCACCATACTGTGATGCAAGGCGTGTAAATCACCGCCTGCACAAAAGGCTTTGTCTCCTGCGCCTTTTAAGATCACCACCGCAAGCTCGGGGTCGTTGGCCCAGAGCTCTATTTTGGCGGCGAGCAAACGCGTCATCTCGAGTGAGAGGCCGTTCAGGGTTTTGGGGGTGTTGAGGGTGGCCAGACCTAAGCGCATCCCATTGGTGCAAGCAATGTCTTCAAAGAGCACAACGGCTTCTGTATTTGTCACTGTGCTCATCTGACGTCTGCGCCTTTTTCTAGTAATTGACGAGCGATCAACACCCGCATAATTTCGTTGGTCCCTTCAAGGATTTGATGCACGCGTGTGTCGCGCACCAAACGCTCAAGAGGGTAATCCTTTAGATAGCCATAGCCACCGTGCAACTGCTGCGCATCTAAACAAACTTGAAAACCCAGGTCGGTTGCAAAGCGTTTTGCCATCGCGCAATAGGTCGAGGCCTCGGGCGAACCCGCATCGAGTTTGCAGGCGGCCAAGCGCACCATTTGTCGGGCTGCAACGGTGTGCGTCGCCATATCTGCGTACTTAAATTGCAAGGCTTGAAAACTTGCCAGCGGCTGCTTGAATTGTTTGCGCTCAAGCATGTGGGCGTAGGCGGCCTCAAGCGCACCCTGCGCCGCACC
>CAMBZR010000071.1 GCA_945872285.1 Bordetella parapertussis
TGCCAGACTTTGACTAAATCACGATCAGCGCCTTGCATCAGGCCGTCTTGCATTTCAACCACATCCAGACGTGAGCCCAGCGCTGAATACACGGTACCCATTTCAAGGCCGATGATGCCGCCACCCACAATCAACATTCTTTTTGGAATGTTGCGCAACAACAGCGCGCCGGTAGAATCGACCACGCGCTCATCGTCAGGCATAAACGGCAACTTCACCGGCTGACTGCCCGCTGCGATAATCGCCTGCGCAAATTCAATCGTTTGCACACCCGAGGCGGTTTGAACTGAAACGTGATTGGCACTCACAAACGAACCTAGACCTGTTACCACAGTCACTTTGCGAGCCTTAGCCATGCCCGCCAAGCCACCCGTTAGCTTACCGATCACGCCGTCTTTAAAGGCGCGTAATTTATCCAAATCAATCTTTGGCTTACCAAACGAGATACCGTGATCAGCTAAAGCCTGCGCTTCTTCGAGAACGGCTGCCGTGTGCAACAAGGCCTTTGAAGGAATACAACCCACGTTTAGGCACACACCACCCAACGTTGAGTAACGCTCAACCAACACCACGTTCAAGCCAAGATCTGCGGCACGAAAGGCTGCTGAATAACCACCGGGGCCCGCGCCCAACACGAGCAGATCGCACTTGCTGTCGACCTTGCCGTTGTATTTGGCCATCGCAACGGTTGGGGTGTTATTTGCGAGCTTAGCGGCAGTCGGTGCTGCAGTCGGTGCTGCAGCCTGCGGTAATCCTAACGAGCTCGCAGCAGATCCTAACGCAGCGACAGCACTCGAAGACGCTGAAGCCGTCGCGTCAACCGCTGCACTTGCAGCCGCACTGGCCTCAAGCTGCAATATTACCGAACCTTGCTTCACTTTGTCGCCGATCTTCACTAATACTGCCTTGACGACTCCGCCTTGATTTGAGGGGATCTCCATCGAGGACTTGTCAGATTCGACGGTGATCAGGCTTTGCTCGGCCTTGACCGTATCGCCGACCGCCACCAACACTTCAATCACATCGACCGTATCAAAATCGCCGATATCAGGGATTGGAATATCAATCAGTTTGCTCATCTTGCCCCCTTAGAGCGCGATACGGCGAAAATCCGCCAACAGGCTGCCGAGGTAGGCGTTAAAGCGTGCCCCGGAAGCACCATCAATCACACGGTGGTCGTACGATAACGACAACGGCAAGGTTAGTTGTGGCACAAACTGTTTACCATCCCAGACTGGTTTCATATACGATTTTGAAACGCCCAAAATCGCGAGCTCTGGTGCGTTAATGATGGGTGTAAAGTGCGTGCCGCCGATGCCACCTAAAGACGAAATCGACATACAACCGCCCTGCATTTCAGCCGGGGCTAACTTACCATCACGAGCCTTTTTGGCGAGTTCACTGCTTTCAGAAGCCAGTTGCAAAATACCTTTTTTATCGGCATCACGAATCACCGGCACAACCAAGCCACTTGGGGTGTCTGCCGCAAAGCCAATATGAAAGTACTGCTTCAAAATCAAATTATCGCCGTCGAGCGACGCATTGAATTCTGGAAATTTCTTGAGCGCTGCGACAACAGCCTTGATTAAGAACGCAAGCATCGTGACTTTGATGCCAGATTTTTCGTTCTCTTTATTTAGGTTCACACGCAAAGCTTCGAGCTCAGTGATGTTCGCTTCGTCGTTATTTGTCACGTGGGGGATCATCACCCAGTTGCGGTGCAAATTAGCCCCCGAAATCTTTTTAATACGCGACAGCGGTTTAGCTGTCGTTTCACCAAATTTTGTGAAATCAACTTTAGGCCAAGGTAAAAGGTCAAGTCCGCCACCCAACGAAGCGCCCTGCGCAAACCCTGACGCGCCTGCACCTCCCGCTAACGCTTGCTTAACAAAGTTTTGAATATCTTCTTGAACGATGCGCTCTTTAGCACCCGAGCCTTTGACAAGACCAAGATCAACACCAAGCTCGCGCGCAAATTTTCTCACCGAAGGCGAAGCGTGCGGCAAGCCAACCGTTGAGGTTGGAAGCTCAAGCTTACCCTCCGGTGGCGCAGCAGGCGTAACAGCAGCAGCGACTGACGCGCTCGGTGCTGCAACGGCAGGTGCGGCAGGTGCAACGCTAGCAGATGCAACGCTAGCAGACGGCGCCGCAGGCGCAGAAGCATTTGAGGCACTCGAAGTCGTCGCAACGCTCGCAGTTGCTGGGGTTGCAGCAGCCGCAGCACTCGGCGCAGCAGCGCTCGCCTCAATGCTAAGCATCACACTGCCTTGTTTGATCTTATCGCCCACCTTCACCGCAATCGCTTTGACGACGCCGGCGATCGAGGTGGGGATTTCCATTGAGGCCTTATCAGACTCAACGGTGATCAGACTTTGTTCGGCCTTAACCGCATCGCCGACCTTGACCAAAATTTCAATCACTTCAACGGTGTCGAAATCCCCAATGTCTGGAACTTCAATAGCTGTGATGTTACTCATAGTGGATCTCTTTTATTAAGCGTATTGGGGGTTGGCTTTATCAGGATCAATGCCGTATTTTTTTATGGCTGCGGCCACTTGGCTAACCGGTACTGTGCCCTCGTCGGCCAGCGCACGCAAGGTCGCCAAGACCACAAAGTGCCGGTCAACCTCAAAGTGTTCGCGTAGTTTTGAGCGAAAATCTGAACGGCCAAAACCATCGGTGCCCAGCACTTTATAAGCACGACTCTTTGGCATAAACGGGCGAATCTGATCAGCAAAAAGTTTCATGTAGTCAGTTGAGGCAATGATAGGACCCTCTGTTTTTTCTAACAGACTGGTCACATAAGGCACCTTAGCTTTTGTTGTTGGATGCAACATATTATGACGCTCGCAATCTAAACCATCACGACGCAGCTCTGTAAAACTCGTGACGCTAAAGATGTCAGCCGATACGCCCCAATCTTTTTCAAGCAACTCGGCACCTGCCATCACTTCGCGCAAAATCGTACCCGACCCGAGCAACTGAGCACGCAGCTTATGCTTGCCGCCTTTTTTCAGACGATACATCCCGCGAAGGATACCGACCTCGTCACCCTTGGTGAGCCCAGGCTGTGGGTAGTTTTCGTTCATCAAGGTCAAGTAGTAATAGACGTTTTCTTGATCTTCGATCATGCGCTTCATGCCGTGTTGAATAATCACAGCCACTTCGTGCGCAAACGTTGGGTCGTACGACACGCAATTTGGGATCGTCGACGAGAAGATATGGCTATGGCCGTCTTCGTGTTGCAAGCCCTCGCCGTTGAGAGTGGTGCGCCCGGCCGTGCCACCCAACAAGAAGCCACGCGCCTGCATATCACCCGCCGCCCAGGCCAGATCACCGATCCGCTGAAAGCCAAACATCGAGTAGTAGATATAGAACGGCACCATGATGCGGTTGTTCGTCGAGTACGAGGTTGCTGCTGCAATCCAAGAACTGAACGCACCGGCTTCGTTAATGCCCTCTTGCAATAACTGACCATCCGCGGCTTCGCGGTAATACATCACCTGATCTTTATCAACGGGTATATATTTTTGACCTTCGGGGGCATAGATACCGATCTGTCTGAACAGGCCTTCCATGCCAAAGGTGCGTGACTCATCGGCCAAGATTGGTACCACCCGCGGACCGATCTCTTTATCGCGCAACACCTGATTCAAGACGCGAACAAACGCTTGTGTCGTTGAGATCTCGCGTCCTTCAGCCGTGGGTTCCAGAACAGGACGCAGCACTTCGAGCAAAGGCGCCTTCAAATTTTCGTCGGCACGAGTACGCCGCTTAGGCAGATAGCCACCCAACGCTTTACGGCGCTCATGCAGATATTGCGTTTCTGGCGAATCTTCAGCCGGCTTGTAATACGGTAATTCTTCAAGCTTGCTGTCGGGTACTGGGATGTTATAGCGATCGCGAAATTCGCGAATCGTATCGATGTCTAGTTTCTTTTGCTGATGCGACGGATTTTTAGCCTGAGCAATATGCCCTAAGCCATAACCCTTAATCGTTTTAGCCAAAATAACTGTGGGTTGACCCTTGTGCTCTGACGCTGCAGCAAACGCTGCATAGACTTTATGCGGATCGTGACCGCCACGATTTAAGCGCCACACATCTTCATCGCTCATGCGTGACACCATCTCGAGCAACTTAGGATGTTTGCCAAAGAAATGGTCGCGTACGAACTTGCCATCGTTGGCTTTGTAGGCTTGATATTCGCCGTCGACGGTGTCTTCCATGATCTTGCGCAAAATCCCTTCTTTATCGCTTGCAAGCAAGGGATCCCAATAGCCGCCCCAAATCATTTTGATCACGTTCCAGCCGCTACCCCGAAAATCACCCTCAAGCTCTTGAATGATTTTGCCGTTGCCGCGTACTGGGCCATCTAAGCGTTGCAAATTGCAATTAATCACGAAGATCAAGTTATCGAGTTTTTCGCGCGCAGCCAAGCTAATGGCGCCAAGTGACTCGGGCTCATCCATCTCGCCATCGCCGCAAAATACCCAAACTTTACGCTGACTAGTATCGGCGATCCCGCGGGCGTGCAAGTATTTTAAGAACCGCGCCTGATAGATCGCCATCAGAGGGCCCAGACCCATCGATACCGTTGGAAACTGCCAGAACTCTGGCATCAGTTTGGGATGCGGATATGACGACAAACCCTTGCCGCCGACTTCTTGTCTGAAATGATTCAGTTGATCTTCAGTTAAACGACCTTCAAGATAGGCACGACCATAGACGCCCGGCGATGAGTGCCCTTGAAAGTACACCAAGTCGCCACCGCGCTCAGGTGTGTCGGCATGCCAGAAATGATTTTGTCCGCAGCCAATCATCGTCGCAAGCGACGCAAACGAGGCAATGTGACCACCTAGGTCTCCGCCATCTGGAGGATTATGTTTGTTGGCCCGCACCACCATCGCCATCGCGTTCCAGCGAATGTAGTGACGAATGCGCGCCTCTAAGTCAAGATTGCCTGGGTGTGGGGGCTCATGCCCAGCCGGAATGGTATTGAGATATGCCGTGTTGGCCGAAAACGGAATATGCGCACCCGAGCGGCGCGCTAAATCCGTTAAGCGTTCAAGCAAGTAGTGCGCGCGCTCTGGGCCTTCGCGATCGAGCACGGCCGCTAAAGCGTCTAGCCACTCTTGTGTTTCGAGCGAATCTTCATCGTTCAACGCGTTCAGTACGGCAGCTTGTGGTGCCATGGCAATCTCCGGAGTGCTAGCCCGAGTGAGTGACGAGGCTAACTGTTTTTTGGGTATTTACGGCATTCTAGGTACATCTCGCAATTGCGGCAACAAATATTTCATGTTGCGGTATAGCTTTTCATATTATGAAATAAAAATGCATTTTGAGCTCAAAATAAGGATGTCAAGCCGAAATTGGGGATAACCCGACTAAAATGTCCACCTTATGGATTTCAAGAATGACCAACCCAGCTAAATCAGTTCTCGCCGCCCCTTTTCTTGATCAGGCTCGCTTGCGTCGTCGCAGGTGGTATTGGCTGACGCCCATGTTAGTGCTCGGCCTGTACGCGTGCGTCATGGGAGTCTTCTTCTGGTTACAGCGCCTTCATGACGGCAGCGTCATGTTCGTCACCATCGACCAAGAACTGCGCCAGCACCGTTTAATTTGGGTGGTCGTGGCCCTCTCTGTGGTGATCGTGATCGCCCTGCTGATGCTTTGGCGCTACACCCGCTATCGCTCTGAGGCCGAAGCTGCGCTGATTGCCGAAACCGGTTTTAGGCGTGCCATGGAAAACTCCATGTCGACAGGAATGCGGGTGGTCGATCTTGAGGGGCGCATCGCCTACGTGAATCCCGCTTTTTGCCGAATGATCGGCTGGAACGAGGCCGATCTGATTGGCCGGTTGCCGCCGTTTCCGTACTGGGTACCTGGCCGTTACGAATCGCATCAACAAACACTCGACAATCTGATGCTGGGTAAAGCACCGAGCTCTGGGATCGAGCTTGAAGCGCAGCGGCGCGACGGTTCTCGCTTTAACGCCCGTATGTATGTTTCACCTTTGCTTGACCCTCAGGGTACGCAAGTGGGTTGGATGACCTCGATGACCGACATCACTGAGCCAAAGCGCATTCGTGAGGCACTCACGGCCGCCCACGAGCGCTTCATGACCGTACTAGAAGGTCTCGATGACGCGATCTCGGTCACAGCCGATGCCGAAGAGGGCCTAGAGCTTTTGTTCGCGAACCGTACCTACCGGCGCTTTTTTGGCGCACAGACTAGCGGCCACCATGAGCTGCTGGCGGGACGCCGAGGTCGTTACACCGAAGAGTCGGTTGAAATATTTTCAACCACCGTGCAGCGTTGGTTTGAGGTGCAGCACCGGATGCTGGCCTGGACCGACGGTCGAAAAGTGCGCCTGCAAGTCGCGCGCGACATCACCGAGCGACGCCAGCACGAAGAAACCTCGAGAATTCAGCAAGAGAAAATTCAGATCACTAGCCGTCTGACAACAATGGGAGAGATGGCCTCATCATTGGCACACGAACTCAATCAACCCCTGACTGCGATTGCGAACTACAGTATGGGGGTCGTGGCGATGGTCAAGGCCGGAAACACGGATATGGCAACGCTGATCCCGGCGCTTGAAAAAACCGCGGCGCAAGCGCAGCGCGCCGGAAAAATCATCAGTCGGATCCGCGAGTTTGTTAAACGCAGTGAACCGCGCCGTCAGGCAATTCAATTGCAAACTGTGATTGATAACGCTGTGAGCCTGGCCGAAATTCACGCGCGTAAGCATCGCGTTGCCATCGCCACTAAAATTCCAGACGACCTCCCTGACGTGTTAGCCGATCCGATCCTCATCGAACAGGTGCTGCTTAATTTGTTAAAAAATGGTCTTGAGGCGATGGATCAAAGTGCCGTCGATACGCTTGTCCTCGCAGTGACCGTCCACGATCGTCAAATTGAAATCTCCGTCACGGATCATGGTCACGGCCTGACTGACCCCGAACGTCTGTTCGAGCCATTCTTCAGCACCAAGTCTGAGGGTCTGGGGATGGGTCTGAACATCTGCCGCACAATCATCGAATCGCATCACGGTCGCCTTTGGGCGACTAGCAATCCAGAAGGCGGTACTATCTTTCGCTTTACACTACCTTGCGTCGATCCTGACGCTATCCAGCTAGACAATCAGTCCGAGGAGTTATCTGCATGAATCTGCCCCAAATAGCCAGCACCGTTTACATTGTTGACGATGACGAGGCGGTACGCGACTCATTAAGATGGCTACTCGAAGCCAATAATTACCGAGTGCGCGCCTATGCCAGTGCTGAAGCTTTTTTGGCTGAATACGACGAGCAACAACCCGGCGTCTTGATTGTCGACGTGCGTATGCCCGGCATGAGCGGCCTTGAATTGCAAGAGCAATTAATTGTGCGCAAATCCTCAATGCCAGTTGTGTTCATCACCGGTCATGGCGATATCCCCATGGCGATTTCAACCATGAAAAAAGGTGCGGTTGATTTTCTTGAAAAGCCCTTTAATGAAACCGCTCTGCGCGAAATCGTGGGTCGCATGTTCGAGCAAGCCAACCAACGTCTGACGCAAGCGAAAGCCGTTCGCCAACACGAAGCCATGCTCGCGCGCCTAACCTCGCGCGAACAGCAAGTGCTTGAACGCATCGTTGCCGGACGTCTGAATAAACAGATTGCTGATGATCTAGGCATCAGCATCAAAACGGTTGAAGCACATCGTGCCAATATCATGGAAAAACTGCAGGTCACTACAGTGGCAGACTTGATGAAAGTCGCGCTTGCCAAACCCGAGGTCAATGCATGACGGGTAGATTGATTGACGGTGTATCCTTAGCAGCAAAAATTCGCGAAGAGGTTGCCAAGCGCAGCGCAACCCTCATTGCCGCCGGTACCAGACCCGGCCTAGCAGTTGTTTTAGTCGGTAGCGACCCAGCGTCGCAGGTATACGTCAAAAATAAAGTTGCTGCTTGCCAAAAAGCGGGTTTGCACTCGGTGCTTGAGCAATATCCGTCAAGCATGACGCAAACCGAACTCCTTGAACGCGTGCGGGTTCTGAACGCCGACCCAGCCATTCATGGTATTTTGGTTCAATTGCCTTTACCCAAGCACGTCGATGCGCATTTAGTGATTGAAACCATCGCATCACAAAAAGATGTTGATGGATTTCATGTCAGTAACGCAGGGTTGCTCATGACGGGCAAGCCGTTGTTCAGGCCATGCACACCGTATGCCGTGATGAAAATGCTTGAGTCTGAAGGGGTGCAACTGCGTGGCGCGGTGGCAGTTGTAATTGGTGCAAGCAATATCGTTGGCAAACCGATGATGCTGTTATTACAAAGTGCTGGTGCAACTGTCACGATTTGCAATTCAAAGACCCGCGATCTTGGCTGGCACACTCGCCACGCGGATATAGTGGTGGTCGCCACCGGCAAACCGCGCATGATCGATGGCAGCATGATCAAACCCGGCGCCGTCGTCATTGATGTGGGCATTAACCGTGGCGCAGATGGAAAATTGTGTGGCGATGTTGATTTTGAAAGTGTGATTCAAGTTGCCAGCGCGGTCACTCCGGTACCCGGTGGCGTGGGCCCCATGACCATCGCCATGTTGTTAGTGAATACGCTAGAGGCCGCCGAGCGCGCTCAGCAAAACCGAGCTCGATAAATAAATGAACCCTTTGCTTGTTTCAATGGATACGCTGATCGATTATGCAGCGATCAAACCAGAGCATATCGCCCCCGCAATTGAACAATTACTTGACACAGCGCGTCAGGCCGTCACTGCAGCGGCAAGCCCAACGCTTGACGTGAGCTGGGACGCCATCGTGACGCCACTCGATGATGCCTCAGAGCCTTTGTGGCGCGCCTGGTCGGTGGCAGGCCACTTAAACTCGGTTGTCAATACACCCGAACTACGCGATGTGTATAACGTCGTGCTGGGGCAAATCACTGAGTTCTCGACGTGGGTGGGTTTGCATGTTGGCTTGTACACCCAATATCAACGTCTGCATCTCAGCCCTAGTTTTAAAAGCTGGTCGCCTGCACGCAAGCGAGTGATTGAACTGGCGTTGCGCGATTTCAAACTAGGCGGTGTCGAGCTGCAAGGCGAGGCGCGTACACGCTATGCAGTAGTGTCTGACCAGCAGTCGCAAGTCTCGCAAAAGTTTTCTGAAAACGTCTTAGATGCAACCGATGCTTGGTCGCTTGTGATTGAAGATAGCAAACGCCTAGACGGGGTACCAGAAGACGTCATCGCCTCGCTAAAAAGTTCAGAGGCCGAGCGTTGGACGCTTAACCTGAAGATGCCCTGCTATTTGCCGGTGATGCAATATGCGCAAGATCGCGAGTTGCGAAAAACGGTTTATCAGGCTTACGCAACACGCGCCTCTGAACAGGGCGCCAAAGAATTCGATAACTCAACGCTGATTGAGCAAGCGTTAGCCTTGCGCGCCGAAGAAGCCAAGCTTTTAGGCTTTCAGCATTTTGCCGAATTGCGCCTACAAACTCGAATGGCGAATAACGATCTAGAGGTGACAGACTTTTTGCGACAGCTTGCGCAGCGCGCAAAACCATTTGCCGAACGCGATCTGGTTGAGCTCAAAACGTATGCAAAAACGGAACTCGGCCTTGCCGGACTTGAGCCTTGGGATATTGCCTTTGCGTCCGAGTGTCTGCGCGAGGCACGCTATGCCTACTCTGACGATGAAGTCAAACAATACTTCACCGAACCCCGTGTGCTTAGTGGTTTGTTTGCTGTCGTGCAAACACTATTTAACGTTGAGTTAAGAACTTGCGAAGTCAACGGCTGGCATCCTGAAGTCCGTGCCGCCTCAGTACACGATGCCAAAGGAAAAACACTTGGCTACTTATTAATAGATCTTTACGCCCGCCCTGCTAAGCAAGGCGGCGCCTGGGTAGACAGCGAGCGTAACCGGCGTAAGCAGAGCGTCGGTGTGCAGACGCCCGTCGTTTATCTGACGTGTAATTTTGCCCGCCCCCAAAGCGGTCGCCCCGCTTTGCTCACGCATGATGATGTCATCACCTTGTTTCATGAAAGTGGTCACGCCTTGCACGCCTTGTTATCTGAAGTCGACGAGCCGGGCGCTTCGGCGTTTTCAGCGGTCGAGTGGGATGCGATTGAGTTACCTTCGCAGTTTATGGAGAATTTTTGTTGGGAATGGTCGGTGTTAGAACGTTTAACTTCACACGTCGACACCCAAGAATCGTTGCCTCGCGAGCTATACGAGCGTATGACTGCGGCGCGTAATTTTCAAAGTGGCATGCAAACCGTACGACAAGTCGAGTTTTCACTCTTTGACATGTTGGTGCACAACCGTAGCCAAGGCCTTTCGATCGCCGAAGTTTTAAGGCAGCTCGATCAGGTTCGCGACGAGGTTGCTGTTTTGCGGCCACCGTCTTGGCATCGGTTTCCGCACAGTTTCTCGCACTTATTTGCAGGTGGCTACGGCGCAGGCTATTACAGCTACAAGTGGGCCGAGGTGTTATCAGCGGATGCCTTCGCAGCATTTGAAGAAGCCGCCGAACGCGTGGCGAATCAAGCGCTTGCTACAGACCAAGCGCTTAAAACCTTAGGCGCCCTGGATGCGGCTACCGGCGAACGCTTTAAGCGCGAAGTGCTTGCCGTAGGAGGCGTGCGCTCTGCGGCTGACTCGTTTAAAGCGTTTAGAGGACGCGCTCCAACAATGGATGCATTATTGCGTCACAGCGGGATGACAGACTCTGACAGGCCAATGGCAGCCTGATGCAAGTCCTGAACCCGGGGCTTGTCCCAAACAGCTTGATCCTCTAGAGCATTCAATGGCCGATTGTCTGAAGCGGATGTTACGTCTTTTTTGTCTGGTCGGTGCACTGGCGTTAACCGCGTGCTCAGAACCCGACTACAAGTGGTCGCTGTATGACGTAAGCGGTCACCTGCCCGACCTTGAGTTTTCGCTAAAAGGGGTCGGCAATCAAACGGTCACCGAAGCCAGTCTGAAAAACAAAACAGTCTTGATCTTCTTTGGCTACGCAAGTTGCCCAGATATTTGTCCGACTACCATGGCTCAACTGACTGAAGTTCTGGCCAAACTTGGCGACGACGCCAAGGATGTGCGTATTCTTTTTATCAGTGTCGACCCACACCGCGATACACCCGATATTTTGCAAGCCTATGTCGACGCCTTTAATAAAAACGCGATTGGTCTAACAGGCAACGAAAAAGAAGTCGCCGCTCTGGCCAAGCGTTATCGCGTCGCTTATCAAATTGAAAAGCCCAAGCTGGGTGATAAGGCTGACATCTACGATGTGACGCATAGCCGCGGAGTATTCATATTTGATCGCTTTGGCAAAGCACGCTTACTGGCCTCTGATACCGAAGCAATCGAACTTGTCACGACCGACCTCCGCCGCTTGCTTCAAAGTACGCGTGTAAGATAGTGCTCTTGCAGGCAAGTCATAGCAAACGCAGCATCGTTAATCACCAAGCAGTCGCTCAAACCTTACAAAAATACCATGGCTGCACTCGACGTCTGCGATTCCTCTCTTGAGCTCTCGATTCAAGGCATGACTTGTGCCTCGTGTGTGCTGCGCGTTGAAAAAGCGCTTCGAGCCGTACCGGGCGTCACGGTGGCCCACGTTAACTTAGCGACAGAGCGGGCGCACATTGACTGGGATCCCGCATTTGCCCTCACAGAAGAGGCCAGCGTCAAAGTGCTGGCAGCGGTACAAAAAGCGGGCTACGAGGCTTTGGTTCTTGAGCAGCATGCGGCTCCATCCCTGGCAGAGTCAGAGGCCCGCGAGCGTGAGACTGCGTCGTTGGTGCGTAGCTTTTGGCTTGCGCTTGCCCTCACCCTTCCAGTCTTTTTTGTTGAAATGGGTGCGCACCTGATACCTGGAGTTCACCACTTCGTACACGAAACCATTGGCATGCAGCGTAGCTGGATCGCACAATCGGTGTTGACCACGCTGATATTACTAGGGCCTGGGCGTGTCTTTTTTACCAAAGGGCTACCGGCTTTGTGGCACCTGGCGCCTGAGATGAACTCTTTAGTTGCCCTGGGTGCGGGCAGTGCCTACGCCTATTCAATGGTCGCGACCTATTTACCTCAGGCGCTGCCAGACGGCACACGCTTTGTGTACTTCGAAGCGGCCGCTGTGATCGTGGCGCTGATCTTATTGGGACGCACACTCGAAGCACGTGCCAAAGGGCGCACGGGTGCTGCGATCAAGCATTTGATCGGTTTGCAGCCGCGTCAGGCGCGTGTCTTACTCAACGGCCAACCGAACGATATTGATATCGAGCGGGTCAAGCCCGGCGATTTGATTCTGGTGCGGCCCGGTGAAAAAATCGCGACCGATGGTTTGATTACTGAAGGCCAGCCTTATGTCGACGAGGCCATGATCACAGGTGAACCGATCCCTGTCACCAAACGAACAGGTGACCGCGTGACTGGCGGCACTCTGAATACGACCAATAGCTTTACGTTTAAAGCCACTCATACGGGTGGCGATACTGTCTTAGCGCGCATCATTCGAATGGTTGAATCGGCGCAAGGTACGAAACTGCCGATTCAGGCCCTGGTGGATCGCGTCACGGCATGGTTTGTACCAGTCATCATCTTGTGTTCGTTGTCGACTTTTGTGGTTTGGGTGTGGCTAGGACCTGCCCCGAGCCTGACCCATGCCTTGATTCACGCTGTTGCGGTGATGATTATCGCGTGTCCCTGCGCGATGGGCTTAGCGACGCCTACCTCGATCATGGTGGGTACGGGACGCGCAGCCGAACTCGGTGTCTTGTTTCGCCAAGGCGATGCCTTGCAACGCTTGCGTGATGTGCAGGTCGTGGCCTTTGACAAGACCGGTACGCTCACACTTGGCAAGCCGGCGCTTACTGATTTTGTGGTGCTCGAACCAACCTACGATCGCGCGCTTTTGTTGTCTTGGGCTGCCGCCATGCAGGCGCACTCCGAGCATCCGATTGCGCACGCCATCGTGCAAGCGGCGCAAACTGAGCGTGTGCCTATCGTCACGGCACAAGACTTTAGCGCCATCCGCGGCGCCGGAGTTCGGGCCACCGTAAACGGGCACCTTGTTCGATCAGGGACTCAGGCCTTTATGCGCACAGAGAGTATTGACAGCGCGCAAGCCGCGCAGTTCAGTGAACAGTGGGGACAACAGGGTAAAACGCCGATCTGCTTAGCTGTGGATGACAAACTTGTTGCGTTGCTGGCAGTCGCTGATCCACTTAAGCCAAGCGCGCGCGGTGCCATCGACGCGCTCAAGCAGCTTGGACTTCGTACCGTCATGATTACCGGCGACAACAAGCACACCGCGCGCACGGTGGCGCAACAGCTTGGCATCACTGAAGTACACGCTGAGGTTTTGCCAGAGGGTAAAGTGGCAGTCTTGCAAGCCCTGCGGCGCTCAAGTGCGGTACTCGCCTTTGTCGGTGACGGCATCAACGACGCACCAGCGTTAGCGACAGCAGATGTCGGTATCGCTCTTGGTACCGGCACCGACGTTGCGATCGAATCGGCCTCGGTGGTGTTGATGTCTGATGATCTGTCGGGCGTGGTGACCGCGATTGGCTTATCGCGAGCAACGCTCACCAATATCCGACAAAATCTTTTTTGGGCCTTTGCTTATAACGCGGCGCTTGTACCCGTTGCAGCCGGGGCACTATATCCTTCGTTTGGGATAGTGCTATCACCCGTGTTTGCCGCAGGTGCAATGGCGTTTTCTAGCGTCTTTGTTGTAGCCAATGCCTTGCGACTCAAGCGCTTTGAAATTAAGGTCTCCAGCGTGTCGTCAGCGCCATCGCGTCAGGGCGCTGCACGGGACCAGGGGGGGTAATGGGCGTGCCAACTGCTAAGAACCCCACAAAACGATAATCAAGCGTATCAAACCCCAAAGCTTCGGGGACCTCGTCGGTATAGGTGCCAAGCCCTGTACTCCAATAGCTTGAAAAACCCATCAAGTGTGCCGCGTTTTGAATATTCATCACTGCGGCTCCCATCGAGAGGGTCTGTTCAATTTCTGGCACTTTTTCGTTGTCGTGCGAAATCTTGTAGGCAAGCCCAATTAACAACGGCACCGTTGATAACCACTTGCGTGTATTTTGCTCTTTTTGCGACGTGATTTCGCGGCCCGAGCGACGTGTTGCGTCAATCGCTAAATCAGTAAACGCTGCGATTTCAGGTTGCATGACTAGTGCAAAGCGCCACGCACGTAGCGCAGAATGATCGGGCGCGCAAACCGCAGCGGCAAGCATCTGTTGCAGCTGTTCAACATTGGGCCCTGGCGCCTGCACAAGCTTTTGTGAACGACGCGTCGTCAGTAACTGGGCGTTTGTGAGTAAAGTCATTTGTGTGAAACCTTAAGCAGGGAGTGAATCTTCAAGAAAAAAACCCTGCATCACAGAAGCGATGCAGGGTTTGATTACAGACCACCCGCCTAAGCAGGTAGAGTCAGTAATGAATTACAGCACTTGAATATTGGTTGCTGATGGGCCTTTAGCGCCCTGACCAATTTCAAAGCTAACTTTCTGGTTTTCTTCGAGAGTTTTGTAACCACTCGAGCGAATTTCAGAATAGTGAGCGAACAGATCTTTGCCGCCGCCGTCAGGCATAATAAAACCATAACCTTTTTCGGAATTGAACCACTTCACGACACCAGTTGCCATTTCAACTTCCTTGATAGATAAATAACGGGCAAAAACGCCCAACGTGCTAGATGGTCAAGGAAGGGATAGACACCACTGATTACCACTAAGGGCGACCGACTAGGGACAAAAACCGCGT
>CAMBZR010000072.1 GCA_945872285.1 Bordetella parapertussis
TGGCCCGCCGGGTGGCGCACCAATCACGATTAAGGGTACGGGCGCCCATTCGCCGTACGAATCCATTTTTTCGTAAAACCCACGAATCTCGCCCGGCAAGTGACTGGCCTGACGCACTAACTCAGTGATACGTGCGCCCTCTTCCCAACAACTTTTTTCAAAATCTTCGCGCACCGACAAAGGTGCGAAGCGATTCGATTCAAGCACAAAGCCAACGATGGCGACTCGGGGGTTCAGTTTAGACATGAGCGAAGTCTTATAGGATGATTTTTTTGATGATGACCGGCTTAAACATAGGCTTAAGCCCTGCGAAAGGTATAGAACAACGGCATTTCAGGTTGAAAGTCACGCCACTGTTTACGTAGTGCGGTGACGCCATAGACTGCGCCTAGTGGTATGTAGGGTACATCTTCAAAGACTTGCAATTGAATCTCACGCGCGATCTTTTTTTGTACCTCTAAGTCGGCAGCCTCAAACCAGGCCAGGCGCAACTGCTCAAGGCGCTCGCTTGTCGGCCAGCCAAACCAAGCCTGCTTTCCATTGCCACGCAAAGCGAGGTGGCCAGCAGGATCTAAGTTGTTAGGGCCTGTAATCGCCGTAAACGCCACATTCCAACCGCCTTTCAGAGGTGGTTCTTGGCTATTGCGCCGCTGCACCGCGGTGCCCCAATCCATTGCAAGTAGCTCAACCTTAATGCCGAGTCGCTTAAATAAATCGGCCGTCACCAGCGCAGACGCATGGTGAGACGGAAAATCAACCGGATCTAAGAGCACCACCGTCTCGCCTTTGTAGCCTGCCTCTTTAATCATTGCGCGCGCGCGATTCAGATCACGCTTGCCTTTTAGTTTTTCCATTCCCGCATCGCTATCTAAGGGAGAACCGGGCACGAAGACACCACAACGATCGTTCCAGTATTCAGGAAAATCGGCTCCGTTGACTGCGGTCATATACTCTGTCTGATCAATCACTGACAAAATTGCCTGACGCATCAGCGGACTATTAAAAGGCGCATGCAAGTGATTAAAACGCAAGATAGAAATCGAGGGCAGAGTACGTTTTAGCAGCGTAATCGACGGATCCTTGCGTAGCACGGGTAAAAAATCGTTGTCGATGGTTTCGATGCCATCCACTTCGTTTGTTTGCAAGGCGGCAATGGCCGTCGCGCGATCCGGCACGATCACCCATCTGACCTGATCGACATGCACGATTTTTGGGCCTGCCGTAAACGACGGAGCAAAGCTATCTGTGCGTGGCACATAGTCTTGAAATTTGTCATAAATGATGTGCGAGCCCGACACCCATTGATCCGCCATAAATTTTAACGGACCGCTACCCACCATCTCTTTGACGGGCACGCTCTCGGGCCCTACCGCCAAACGCTCGGGCATGATTGCTGCCATGCTGCCTTGTTGACGCGCAAGCGCCTGCAAGAGCAGCGGAAAAGGCTTGAGCAACTTGAACTGTATCGTTTTGTCATCAAGCACCGTAAGCGCTTCGGTTGCTTGCATCAGCGAGGCTCCCATCAGATCGCGCTTGGCCCAACGCACTAAGCTGGCGCGAACATCGGCGGCTCGCACCAACGAACCATCATGAAATTTCAAACCGCCGCGCAGGGTGATCTTCCAGAGTAACCCGTCATTTTCCACCGTATGTCCCGCCGCCATCTGCGGCGAAGGCCGATATTGCGCATCTAAGCCGAACAACGTGTCAAACACCAATTGCGCGTGGATGTTGGTAATGAACGCTGTTGTAAAAAGAGGGTCAAGCAAGGTGAGATCTGCATGCGGCACCCAGCGAAAAATAGTTTTTGGCGCTTGCGCGCCTACCCAGGAAGAGGCACCCGCCAGCGCGATGGCCGCGCTCGATCCTTGCAAAAAATGTCGGCGTTTCATTAATACTGCCCTCCTACGTGATGTTGTGCAACAAAATGACCTTCACCGACTTGCACCAATGGCAACACCAGCGGTTCATCGCCAAGCTTTCTTGCGGGGCTCGGGATCTCAGAGACCTCAAGACTAGTCGTGCGTCGAACCGTCGGATCAGCAACCGGCACCGCAGACATCAATTTGCGGGTGTAAGGGTGCTGGGGATTTTCAAAGATCGCCTGACGTGGCCCAATCTCAACGATCTGACCAAGATACATCACTGCGACGCGGTGACTGACGCGCTCAACGATCGCCATATCGTGAGAAATAAACAAATAAGACACCCCTAAATCTTTCTGTAGATCAATCAGCAAATTGATGATGTGGGCGCGAATCGATACGTCAAGCGCCGATACTGCTTCATCTGCAATCAATACTCGCGGCTTGACGGACAAGGCACGAGCAATGCAAATCCGCTGACGCTGTCCTCCTGAAAACTCATGCGGCCAACGTTTTGCCATCGAAGCTTCTAGGCCAACGCGTTCCATGAGTTCGGCCACCAGACGCTCTGCTTCAAGCCCTTGTGCAAGCCCCTGTATCAATAACGGCTCTTTAATACAGTCGCCTACTCGCATGCGCGGATTCAGCGAAGCAAAGGGGTCTTGAAACACGAATTGCAAATTACGCCGCAAGGCCTGTAAAGAGTGCGTATTCGTGGTGTCGACGCGCGCACCATCAAATTCGATCGTACCCCGAGTGATTTTTGCCAAGCCCACAAGCGAGCGGCCCGTCGTTGTCTTGCCGCACCCCGACTCTCCCACCAACGAAAGTGTTTCGCCTTCGTGCAGCTCAAAGCTGACTTGTTCGACGGCATGAATACGTTTTTTTATGAAGCCAAACACACCACTACGCACATCGAAGCGTGTCACCAGATTTTTTACGCTCAATACAACCTGCGCCGTCTGTGTTGACTGTTCGGCAGCAGGTGGCTGCGCTGCTGGTACCGATTGTGCCTGACCGTTGAGCACCAAGTTAAAGCGAGCGGGTTGCGCTGTCCCGCGCATCGCTCCTAATTTTGGCACTGCAGCCAAAAGTGTTTGGGTATAGGGGTGCTGAGGACTGGCGAACAACGGAATCACCGCATTGTCTTCGACGACCTCGCCGTGACGCATCACCAACACGCGATTGGCGACCTCTGCTACAACGCCCATGTCGTGGGTGATAAAGATCACCCCCATATCCATCTCTTTTTGCAATTCACGGATGAGTTGCAAAATCTGCGCCTGAATCGTGACATCAAGCGCTGTTGTCGGTTCGTCGGCAATTAACAAGGCTGGCTTGCAGGATAGCGCCATCGCAATCATGACGCGTTGCCGCATGCCTCCAGATAATTCATGGGGATAACGACCCAGAATCGCGGCCGAGTCCGAAATACGCACCTGGTCAAGAATTCTTTTTGCCGCGGCAACGGCTTGCTGATGGTTCAAATCCTGATGCAACTGAATCGCCTCGACGATCTGCGAGCCAACGGTGAAGACAGGATTGAGCGAGGTCATGGGTTCTTGAAAAATCATGCCTAAATCGGCACCACGCATCCTGCGCATCTGCTCTTCAGAGTTTGCGCACAAGTCAACCTGTGATCCATCGGCGCGATGAAACAGCAACTCGCCCTGATGGATGTGCCCGCCTCCGAATTCGACTAGCCGCATAATTGCCAGTGACGTGACGGATTTACCAGAACCCGATTCGCCCACAATCGCTAGGGTCTCGCCTCGGTCAACGTGTAGATTCAAGGCCTTCACCGCATGCACCGCTGTCGCACCCTGACCAAACGATACAGACAAATTACGGATATCAAGCACCCGACGTTCAGAGGTCAGTTCTGAAGTTGTCATGACTTAAATCCTTTTGGCCATACGAGGATCGATCGCATCACGCAAACCATCGCCCAACATATTGATCGCTAAAATCGTGATCGATAAAAACAGAGCTGGAAACGCGATCAGATGCGGCTTAATCTGCCACAGGGCGCGCCCCTCGGCCATAATGTTTCCCCAGGAGGGAATCGAAGGCGGCACCCCTGCGCCAATAAAAGACAAACTCGCCTCAGCCAAAATCGCCAAGCCACAGATGTAGGTCGTTTGCACGGTCAAGGCGGCGATTGTATTGGGAAAGATGTGCTTATAAACAATGCGCAAACGACTCGCCCCCGCGGCAACAGCCGCCTCGACGTACGGCTGCTCGCGCAGCGATAGGGTCAGGCTTCGCACTAAGCGCACGACCCGCGGGACTTCAGCAATCGTGACCGCTAAAATCACGTTTTCCAACGAGGCACGCGACAGAGCGATCAGTGCAATCGCCAGCAAAATGGTCGGGATCGACATGAAGCCATCCATGATGCGCATCACCACGGCATCAATCCATTTGATAAAACCTGCCGCCAACCCAATCACCGTGCCGATGACCGCTGAAAGCAAGGCCACTGAAAACCCCACTGTTAACGAGACTCTTGCCCCATACACCACGCGTGAATAAACATCGCGCCCCAGCAAATCCGTTCCAAACCAAAATTTTTCACTCGGTACCCGTGTGCGATGAATCGGCGAGAGTGCGGTTGGATCGATTGTGCCGAGCCAGGGCGCCAAAAGCGCCATCAGAAACAATAACAACAACAACAAACCACCCACAACAATGGTGGGATGTCGTCTGAACGTTTGAGCGAAGCCGAGCATCAATATTTAATCCTTGGATCAAACACACGATATAAAAGATCGACTGTCAGGTTCACTAGAACGTACAGCAGGCTAAACATCAGGATCACGCCCTGAATAATCGGATAGTCGCGTCTTAAAATCGCGTCAACAGTCAGGCGTCCGACACCCGGAATCGAGAAAACCGTTTCAGTCACGACGGCGCCACTAATTAGCAGTGCCACTCCGCTGCCCACCACCGTGACGATCGGCACACCAACATTTTTTAAGGCATGACGAAACAAAATGCCCTTGTTACTCACCCCTTTTGAGCGCGCGGTGCGAATGTAGTCTTGGGATAAGGTTTCGAGTAAGGTCGCACGACTAATGCGAGTGATGAGAGCGACGTATACGCTGCCCAACGCACAGGTCGGTAGTATCAACGTTCGAATCGAGGGCCAAAAGCCTTGCGAAAAAGGGACATAGCCTTGCACAGGCAGCCAGCGCAGCTCTAAGCCAAAACCGTAGGCCAGCAAATAGCCGACCACAAACGAGGGGATTGAAAAACTCAGCACCGCCAGCATCATGATGCTGCGGTCATACAATTTATTATGTCGCCAGGCCGCTAAGGCGCCAAGCGGCACGGCAAGCGATACCGATAAAATCAGCGTCATAATCATCAGCGTGAAGGTCGGCGCCAGTCTTTGCCCGATCATTTGGCTGACCTGCAAGCCCGTAAAAAGCGACACCCCTAAGTCGCCATGCAAGACTTTCCAAAGCCAGTCGCCAAAACGTATCAAAAAGGGCTGATCTAAACCCAAGGTCATACGGATTCGGGCAATATCCGCGGGGGTCGCGTCTTCTCCCGCCAATAAGACAGCGGGGTCGCCTGGAGTCAGGCTTAACAGGCCAAAAACGAATAGCGCCACAAAGAGCATGACCGGCAGCGTCAAAAGCACGCGCCGGAGGGTGTAAGCCAGCATGAAAACCTTTCAGACCGCGAGTGTTGGGAGCCATTGGAAGACGTGATGATGTTAGAGGGTGGCTCGCTTAACGTCAATCTCAGGCACAATAGATGTTATTGAACTTGTCAGACGAACCTTGATTTTTATGCAAACGCTCAGCATTCCAATTTTTCCAATCGGCGCCACCTTGTTTCCCGACGGAATGATGGCACTCAAGATCTTTGAAGTGCGCTACCTTGACATGACAAAAAAGTGTTTGCGCGACAACACTCCTTTTGGCATCGTGACCCTAAATCAAGGGATAGAAGTCCAAGTCGCCGGCAAACAGGTTGAGTTTGCCGAGGTCGGCACTTTGGCCACTATCATTCACTTTGAGGCAGTACAGCCCAGCCTGTTTATGCTGCGTTGTCAGGGCGGACAACGCTTTAAGATTCTGCAGTGCGAGTTACAAGCCAATGGTTTGTGGCGTGCTGAGGTTGAGCTGATCGCGCCCGATGAAGTGGTCGTCATCCCACCAGAGCTTCTGCCAACCGCGGACGCCCTGACTAAAATTATTCGTACGCTCGAAGACCAGGGGATTGCGCCCGATCAACGCCCCATTATTCAACCTTATCAGTTGCAAGACTGTGCGTGGGTCGCCAACCGATGCGCCGAGTTACTCGATTTGCCTTCGCAGCAAAAGCAGCACCTTCTAACCATGGAAAACCCCAGACTCAGGCTTGATCTGGTACAAGAGCTTCTAGAAGACATGGGCGTATTCAAAGAGCCTGAATAGGTACGCGTGATTCATAAGATGATTACGCGTTATTTAAAGGATACATTCGCGTCCCCCAAAAGATAAGTTCGCGTTCATCACAAAAAATGAGATAACTCAACATGACCACTCTTTATCAGATCTTTATAGCAAGCGCGCGTGCCTGTTTAACATCGCTTTCGGTTTCGCAAACGGCGACTAACTTTCCGAATCGCAGCATTAAAATTGTGGTGCCCTTCGCACCGGGCGGTTCAAGCGACTTTTTAGCACGCCTAGTGGCGCAACGGATGACCACTGACTGGGGCCAAACCGTCATTGTCGAGAACAAGCCTGGCGCAGGTGCAACGTTGGGTGCTGACCTGGTTGCAAAAGCACCAGCTGATGGCTACACCCTGCTGCTGGCTGCCACACATCACATCATTGCTCAAAATGTCTATAAAACCGTGCCCTACGATATTGGTCGTGATTTTGCCCCAGTGAGCGTCATTGCCCTGATCCCCAACATGGTTGTTATCAACGCAAAGGTTCCAGCCAATACGATTCAAGAGTTTGTTGCGTTGGCCAAAACGCAACCGGGCAAACTGAACTATGGCTCTGCGGGTGCAGGTACTGCACATCACTTGATTGGCGAAATGTTTAATCTGCAGGCCAAAACAGACATTGCCCACATCCCCTACAAAGGAAGTGCGCCCGCGATCGCTGATCTAGTCAGTGGTCAAATTCAATTAATGTTTGACACCATCACCGCTGGCTTGCCACAAGTCACAGGCGGAAAAACGCGTGCACTGGCAGTTACCACAGCCAAGCGCTCGTCTGCCTTGCCCGATGTGCCGACACTGAACGAAACGATTTTGCCTGGTTTCGACGTAGGCACCTGGTTTGGACTGATGGCGCCTGCCAAAACCCCAAGCGATATTGTGAATAAGCTCAGCGCAGAGATCACTAAAATCGTCAATATCCCAGAGGTGAAAAGCCAATTGTTAGCCACAGGTGCCGAACCTGTTGGCAACACTGCAGCAGAGATGTCAGCGCAAGTTAAAAAAGAACTCGACAGCTTTGCGGCGTTGCTTAAGCAGATTAAGCTGACGGTTGAATAGCAGCCAAAACAGTAAACCTCACTTCAGGAAATCAGCATGGGGACTTTTAGAACATTTTTGTTCGCACCCGCCAACCATCCACGACGCACCGAGAAGGCCTTTACGCTCGGGGCTGACGCCGTCATCCTTGACTTAGAAGATGCCTGCGCCGTCTCAGAAAAAATCATTAGCCGACCCCTAGCCGTACAAGCCATGCAACGGCCACGCAACTGCCTGGGGTATATCCGCGTCAATCCGATGTCAACGATCTACGCCTATGGCGACCTTGTCGCGACTGTTCAAGCTGGAGTCGATGGTTTGATTTTGCCCAAGGTTGAAAATGCGAGTCAGGCTCAAACCGCTGACTGGCTCATGACCGAGCTTGAGCGCGAGCGAGGCTTAACGCTAGGTGCCATCGACCTCATCCCGATTATTGAAACAGCTAAAGGTATCGCCAACTTAGCCGAGATCCTGTCAAGCTGCTCGCGCATCAAGCGCGTGGCGTTTGGCGCCGGCGACTTTACCCTAGATCTAAATTTGAAATGGTCACGTGACGAGACTGAACTGCTAGCCTACCGCAATCAGGTTGTCTTAATGTCTCGTGCACACGACAAAGAACCCCCGATCGATACGGTTTGGGTTGATTTGCAAGATACTGAAGGTTTCGAGGCCTCAACCAACAAGATTCGCGACCTTGGTTTTCAGGGCAAACTCTGCATTCATCCCGATCAGATTCCGGTAGTCAATCAGGCGTTCACGCCCACTGAAGCGCAAGTCGCACGTGCCACAAAAATTGTTAAGGCCTTTGCTGCAGCAGAAGCAGCGGGATCCTCATCGATTCAATTAGATGGCCAGTTTATTGACTACCCAATTGTCTACGCCGCCCAACGTGTTGTTGCCATCAGCCAAAAACTTCGTGCGGCTGCTTAAGTCTGGCGTCTCTGATTACACGGGTTTGAGTGAGTTCAGCCCGGGCCCGGGCGGTCAGCGCGCGGCGGCGTCGCGCATGGCACAGTCTTGCGCCTGGCGTGCTTCAAACTGAGCGCAACGCTCGTCGTAGCTAAAGCCACGTATACCACCACGCACCGAGCCTGCTTCGCAGGCACGGTATAAATCGCGCCAGCACTCTGGCAACACTAAGCTGTCGGGTGGCGCAATCCAAAGTCGATATAACAAACGCTTAAGCGCAGGATCTTCATGATCTTGAAACTCAGTGCGCGAATGCAGGGTCACATGGCTGTTGACGATTTGCAAGTCACCGGGCTCAAGCCACATCTCAAAAGCGATCTCAGGGCGCCGAACCACCTGATCAAACTGTTCAAGGGCCGCATAATGCTCAGCACTGATTTGCGGAGCCCCCTCGATTTTTTGAGCACTGCGCACGCGGTTCCAGTTCCAGCGACCAAACCACTTTTCGCCGTGCTGCGAAAATACGGGCTGCATCACGTAAGGCCCCTCGTCGGGCGCGCCTTCGCCCTGCCGACTAAACGCAATCGGCTCGTACAGCCACTTCAGTTGCTCGGGATATTCACGCGCCATCACGTCATGGCCCGCCATCGAGCTGCTGACAATGGTCTTGCCGCCCGAGACAGCCTGATTGAAACAGCTTAAAAAAACAACATCTGACGAGTCTGTATGAAAATCTAGCTCAGCACTTGACGAATAGCCACGCCCAGTGCCCGTGCGATACGCCATCCCGGCATCGCGAACCGCAGAGATGTAATGGGTGTCTTTACCTTGAGGCCTCGGCACGCCTGCATGCAGGCCCAGGCCCCAGGTCAATAGCTCAAATTGCTTGGCGGTCAATTCTGCACGAGGCAAGCCTTTGATTAAAGCCACCCCCAATCCTTTCTTGACCTCTTCAAGCGCTGCGGCAAACGTCGCCCAGGTTTTATTAAACGAAAAGTCCGACCGACGATACTCTAGTAAGGTCTTGTCGGGATCTTGCGCTTTCAGTACCGTCGCGATCATTTCTTGGCGTGCCGACTCGTCGATTCTGAAAACCCAACGCTGATCATTTTCAAGATCGGCGACACGCCAGTTAGAAGGGTGCTTTAAAGAATTTAAAATCATTGAGTCCTCTCGTCTAAATCAAAGAGTGCACGCGGTTCGCTACGTTGCACTCAAACTAGCGGGCTAAAGCCAGCAGTTCTTGCACCATAAAATTATCGGTCCCCATGACCAGCGCATCAAGCTCAGCCGCGACCTGCGGTCCTGCAACCTCAGCGATGAGTCCCCGCGCTTTTTCGCGAATGCGCTCGGGACCAACCGGACGTGTCCAGCTTCCGATTGGCGCATCGCAGCGCTGAACAAGCCTGCGACCATCGCGCAAAATAACAGTGAGCTCAACGTGCATCTGATCCAGCCGCCCAGAAATCGTTTCGTCTCGGTTCAAGGTAATTTTATCGAGCAAACCAATGACATCTGCAGAAAAGCGCCTGGCTTGCGTAAAGCTCTTGGGTTCAACGTGCCCGTCAAGCAGCGCTACCGCTGTCGTATATTGCCACGAGAACTTACCATCTAAACCCGTTTCAGGCTTGGGTCGATCGATGTAATGCATCACCGGAGTGCGCAACTCGATGCTCTGCACCTCAGTCGCCCACTGCACTTCAGTATTGGACGCACGCAACTCGAGTGCTGCCGTAATCACAAAATGGGTCGCAAACTGCGACGGAAACAACTTCCAGGCGGGGCCCGGCGACAAGGCACGCGCAGTGTGAAGAGGCGCAGTTAAATGCTCAGGTTCGAAGGTTGCGCCAAACAACGCAGGCCCCCAGCCCCTCGGACTGCCGATCGCATCTGCGTTTGCCGTAAAGCCTTCGGCCGCCAATAGCGCCGCCTCTACCCCATTTGCCGCGGCATCGCCACAGTGCAGCGCTTTGGTCATCGTGCCAACATTGGCCAAGACCGAGCCGCAGCGCGAAGCCGCGATCCCCACCGCCGCCAAGGCTTGCTTTTTAGGCAACTCGAGTAAGGCCGCGCAGGCAAGTGCGGCCGCCAACGGCCCTACGGCACCCGGCGGGTGCATCGTCAACTTGCTTGGTTCAAGCTGGCCTGAAGCCAGCCGCAACCGTCCCTGTGCTTCGATTCCTTTGGCAAGGGCTCGCAACAATGCAAGCCCCTGAGGCCCGCGCCCTTCGTGCTCGCGCATTTCGGCAAGAGCAAGCAAGGCGGGTAATAACGGAGAAAGCGCGTGATTGGGAGGATTCCACATCGGCTCAAAATCGAGTACGTGCATCGACGCGCCATTAATCCGCGCAGCCTGCACTACGCCGGTCAAAAAACCCTTGCCGATTACCCGGGCGGGGCCCTCGGGCACCGCGCGTTGGGCAAGCTTTGCCAAAATACTGGGACCAGGCTCGTTTGCCCCTGCCAAAGCGACGGCCAGGCCATCTAAGAGCAGCAAACGACACTGCCGCTCGAGTACCGGTTCGCTAGCTGGCCAGTCGAGCAAGGTCTCAACAAAATGACGAGTCAAATCCTCAGCAGGCAGTACTTCCTTCACTCGATTGTGTCTCGTCTGTGTTCGAATTTTTATCTGGAACGATATAAGACTTTTGTTCGTCCCGACATTCTCACCCAATTAGGTCCTTAAAAAACAGAACTTGCTCCACTACTTGGACTCTTGCTTGCCTCGAGCGTAAAATGCGGGTTAACCCCAATCGACTGGTCTGCGCACGCACCACAGACTTTAGGCTTAACATCAAAACAACAACAGGATGCCACCCTTGAAGCAGCCAGAGCCTACCCAAACAGTCCTTGAGCAAATCGCCGAACGTATTGTCGCTTTTGATCTCAAGGCCATCACGCCACAAGCGATCATGCTGTCGCGCACCGCGATCATCGACACGCTTGGCGTCTCGCTTGCAGGCGCGATTGAGCCTTGCACCACCAACCTGTTGCGCACCCCTGGCGTAGCCTCGGCCCCGGGTGTTTGCACCATTTTTGGTACCGCACAAAAAACCTCGGCCCTTGATGCAGCCTTTATCAACGGCACGGCCTCGCACGCGCTGGATTATGACGACTTTAGTCAACCCATGGGCGGACACCAATCGGCTCCGTTAGTCGCGCCACTGATGGCACTGGCTGAAGAGCGCGGGGCCTCTGGCCTTCAATTACTTCAATCGTATGTGGTTGGAATCGAAACCGAGATTCGTCTGGCTCGCGCCGTGAATTTCTATCACTATGATAAGGGCTGGCACCCAACCGCCACGCTCGGCGTGTTTGGTGCCGCCGCCGCCTCTGGTCATTTGCTTAGACTCAATGCAAAAAAACAAGCCATCGCGCTGGCAATTGCCGCGTCTTTTGCCTCGGGGATCAAAGCTAACTTCGGCACAATGGTTAAACCCTTGCATGTGGGTCAATGTGCGCGTAACGGCTTGCTTGCAGCGTTGATGGCAGATGCAGGCTATGACGCCAACCCAGAAGCACTTGAACACCATCAGGGCTTTTTTAATGCGTTTAATGGCAAAGGTAATTACGACGCTAGTTTGATTTTTGAAAACTGGGCGAATCCCCTTGAAGTATTGAGCCCGAGCATGGGGCTCAAACAATTCGCCTGTTGCGGCAGCACCCATCCCGCGGTCACGATGGCCTTGCAATTACGACAACAAGAAACCTTCAGCCCGCAAGACATCACGAAAGTCGATATTCTGCCTCACCGCCGACGCCTGCCGCACACCAATAATCCCGATCCGCAAACGCCGCTTGCCGCCAAATTTTCAGTGCAGTACGCGGTCGCCCGCGCACTGGTAGATGGTGCTGTTCGCCTAGACGATTTTGAGGGTGAAGCACATTTTGATAGCAACGTGCGCGCAATCATGGCAAAAACAACCGCCAACCCACATCCAGATATGCCCGATGACTCACCCGATCAATTTGGCGCCGAGGTGATCGTCGCGCTCAAAGACGGTCGCACTCTTTCGCGGCGCATCAACAGTCTGGTGGGGCGTGGTGGAGACTATCCGCTGACCAGCGACGAGCTCTGGGAGAAATTCAACGACTGCGCCAAACGCGTCCTGCCCGCGAGCGAGATCCCCGCACTCTTCGCCAAACTTGAAAAGCTCGAACAAATTAAAAATATCCGCGAGCTCACCCCTTTGCTGGCGAAGTTTTCAAAAGCGGCTTAAGTCCAAACGCGCAACGCTTCACTCAGCAAAGATTCACACAACTAAGATTCACACGCTAAAGATTCTCATGACGACTCAAACTCCTAGCTACGCGCCCCTCGGTCTGAGCGGCTTGCGTGTCCCTCGCCTTTGGTTAGGCACCATGATGTTTGGTGACCAAACTGACGAAAACGTTGCGCGGGATATCGTCGCGGCCACCCGAGACGCCGGCTATAACGCCATTGATACGGCAGACAGCTACGTTGGCGGAGAATCCGAACGCATGGTCGGGCGTCTGATCGCACAAGACCGTGCTCGCTGGGTCTTGGCCACGAAGGTTGCCAACCCAATCGGTCAAGAGCCCAATGACCGAGGTACCTCACGACGCTGGCTGCTTACCGAGGTCGACAATAGCCTCAAACGCCTAGCCACCGACTGGATCGATGTTTACTACATGCATCGCGATGATGAAGTCACGCCAATGGAAGAAACACTGTCCACCTTTGCGCGACTCATTGAGCAAGGAAAAATTCGCTACTACGGTGTGTCTAATTTCAGATCCTGGCGCATCGCCAAGATGGTAGAGATGGCAAAAAAAATGGGGGTCCCGCAGCCGATTGTCTGCCAGCCCCCCTATAGCGCCGTCACCCGCCTGATCGAGACCGAAGTTGTCCCCTGCTGCGAACACTATGGCCTGGGTGTGATTGCCTACAGCCCGCTCGCGCGCGGCGTTTTAACCGGAAAATATCAACCCGATGTCGCCCCGGATGCCACGAGCCGGGCCGGGCGCGGCGATCGTCGCTTACATCAAACAGAGTTTAGACAAGAATCTTTTTCGGTTGCGAATGCTTTAAAAGAACATGCCCAACAACGCGGCTTAAGCCCCACTCAGTTTGCGATTGCCTGGGCGTTGAACAACAAACTGATCAGTGGCGTCATTGGCGGGCCCAGAACGCTCGAGCAATGGCACGATTATCTGGCAGCAATGTCGGTTGCCATCACCGTTCAGGACGAAACCGTCGTCGACGCGCTTGTGCCGCCAGGCTATGCCTCAACCCACGGCTTTACAGACCCACAATATCCAATTGTTGGACGCCGCCCGCGCGCTTAACCAAACCGCGATCCTACCCGAAGCAGCACCTAGTTTGATAGGCGATAATAGCGGCTCAGCCCTTACCTGTGAAGCTAGGCTAGTCATGAACAATCGCGATATGGTCATCCAGAGCATCGTCTATCTGCGCGGACCGAATTTATGGACATACTGCTCAGCGATCGAGGCGGTGGTTGATATCGGCGACCTTGAAGATTGCCCGTCGGACGTCGTACCCGGGCTTTATGAAAGGCTGGTGGCCTGGCTGCCAAGTTTAATTGAGCACCGCTGCAGCCCCGGCGTGCGTGGCGGCTTTTTGCAGCGCCTGAAAACCGGCACCTGGCCCTGTCACATCCTTGAGCATGTCACTCTGGCGTTGCAAGATTTGGCGGGCGTGCCCGGGCATGGCTTTGGTCGCGCACGCGAGACTGAAAAACGAGGCGTCTACAAGGTGGTTGTTAGTGGTTGGCAAGAAGAGGTCACACGCGCCGCGCTTTATGCCGGCCGAGATCTGGTAATGGCGGCGATCGAAGACCGGCCCTACGACTTAGAGGCCGTGCTTGAGCACCTCAGAGACCTGACACAAGACCTTTGTTTAGGCCCAAGCACTGCCTCGATGGTGCTCGCAGCCGAAGACCGCGCCATCCCAGCCGTGCGCTTAAATGACGGCAATTTAGTTCAGTTTGGCTACGGTAACCAACAGCGCCGCATCTGGACCGCAGAAACCGACCAAACTAGCGCCATCGCCGAAACGATTTCGCGTGACAAAGACTTAACAAAGTCAATTCTTGAGGCATGCGGGGTCCCTATTCCGCAGGGGCGAGCCGTCGCCAATGCGCAAGACGCGTGGCAAGCCGCACAAGAGCTTGGCTTGCCTGTCGTAGTCAAACCCGTTGATGGGAATCACGGCCGTGGGGTATTTATCAACCTCAACACACAACCAGAAATCGAAGCCGCCTACGCGGTTGCGGTTGACGAGGGTTCGGGCGTCTTGGTCGAACGGTTTATTCGCGGCAACGAACACCGATTGCTGGTTGTTGGCGGCAAACTTGCGGCGGCGGCAAAAGGCCAAGCTGCGCTTGTCACCGGAGACGGCAAGCACACGATTGATGAACTCATTGCAC
>CAMBZR010000073.1 GCA_945872285.1 Bordetella parapertussis
TCAGGGACCACTTCTTTACCAATGCCGTCACCGGGAATCGTGGCGATGCGATACGTTTTCATGCGGGTTTCCAATCAATAGTCAAAATTAGTTTTTAAGTGCAGGCGATTGTTACTCGCCACCACTTTCATAGCGCTTGCCGCGTGCCAAAAGTTCAGGCGTCCCGATCAAATTATTTAAGCCATCAAAGTTAAACATTTTGTCGCGAAAGCCGTCTGTGCTACCTGTCGCTTTCAGTTCTGCAAAGTAAGCCTGTAAGGTCATGGCCACTGAGCGCACCGTACCACCTGGGAAGATTGCGATTGAATAGCCTAGCTGTTGCAACACAGCAGTTGACTTAACCGGCGTTTTGCCGCCTTCGACCATGTTCGCCAGCAAAGGTGCGCGACCTTTAAAACGTTCGTTGACGAGTCGCATTTGCTCGTCGCTACGTACGGCTTCGATGAATAAAATATCTGCACCCGCTGCCAGGTAATGTTCAGCACGCTCGAGCGCTTGCTCAAACCCTTCAACCGCGACGGCATCGGTGCGCGCCATGATCAAGGTATCCGCGCTGTGACGTGAGTTGACGGCTGCTTTGATCTTGCCAACCATTTCAGCGGTTGAGACCACCGTTTTGCCTTCAAGATGCCCACAACGCTTCGGAAAACTTTGATCCTCAAGCTGAATGATATTGGCGCCATTGCGTTCAAAGCCACGCACGGTGCGCTCGGTATTTAGCGCGTTACCAAAGCCAGTGTCGGCATCCACGATGATGGGTAGATTGATGCGATCCCGCATCTGTACGATTTTTTCGTTGACCTCCGTAAAGGTTGTGAGCCCCACGTCAGAACGCCCGAGCGTCGTATAGGCCACCGACGCACCAGAGATATACACAGCCTCAAACCCTGCTTGCTCTGCCATCAAGGCCGATAAAGCGTCATATACGCCCGGTGCCAATAAGATTTCAGGTTGTTGTAGACGGCTTTTAAGATTGATCATGATTGGGTCTCTTAAGTTCTAAAAATGTTAGCAGGCTCTTCGAACCAATTTCGATCTTTTCGCAGGCGCTTAGTCATCGCGAAAGCATAAGGTGCAGCTTCAAGCAAGATTTCGCTCTGCGCCTCGTTAAGCTTCAGTCCGGCATTTTTTGCCATGCGCAGGGCGAGCTCGCGCGTGGCAGCATCGCAGCCCGAGGTGTCTGGGGTTAAGTTTTGCGGTGCGAGTACGGGCGCCTGTTTGCCAGCAACAAGTGTCGGGCGTTTAGCGCGCAAGCCGGCCGCCAATTCAAAGGTATGGCCAGCGCGTAACACTAAGGCATCGGCCTGCGGGGCACCGACGAGTTGCAAGCCCATGGGTAGGCCGGCCGCGTTAAAGCCACAGCACACAGCGAGCGCAGGGCCCCCTGAGACGTTGGCTAGCACCTGTGAAGTGCCACGTTGCCAAAACGTGATGGGGCGATGCGCTGTGATTGGGCTGGCGGGTCCGAAGGTGGGCATCAAGAGCAAATCAAACTTTTCATAAATGGGTTGCATCTCGTTGATCATCCGCCGATGTTCACGTGTCGCTGCCAAGTAATCAACGGATTGAAACAACGAGGCAGGTAGGATTCGACTCAAGAAATCGTGCCCAAAGTCACCTGGTCGACTGATCAGATTATGCTGATGTACCGCAAAGATTTCTGTCTCAGCGATGACTACCTTGACATCCATATAGTCTTGCATCGAGCGCACGCGACAGTCTGCCACGTGCGCGCCTAACTGTTTGAAGGTATCGATGGCTTGTTCGATCGCTTGCAGATGTTCAGGATTGGCGGGGGTTTCTTCTTCCCACCAGTGACGCAATACACCGATGCGCAGACCTTTAACGCCTCCGGCCAACTGAGATTTGTAATCTTGGATGGGTTGCGCAAAGCTGTTGCCATCTTGCGAGTCATGTCCCGCAATCGCTTGCAACATGAGCGCACAGTCTTCGACCGTCCAGGCCATCGGGCCACAGTGATCGAAGGTAAAGGAATTAGGCATGACACCCGTGCGACTCACTAGCCCCGAGCTAGGCATAAAGCCCGCAATGCCGCACAACGAGGCTGGGCCGCGAATCGAACCTCCCGTGTCGGTGCCTAACGCCGCCGGCACGAACCCTGCTGCGACCGCGGCCCCTGAGCCGCTTGATGAGCCGCCACTGAACCGCTCTAGATCCCAAGGATTTCGCACCGGCGGCCAAGGCAAATCAAGTGAGGGCCCGCCATGCGCAAATTCGTGTGTATTGAGTTTGCCCATCAACACGGCACCAGCGCCGTAGAGCTTGGATACGACTGCGGCGTTTTTGGTGGGCACGTAGTGCTGCGCTGTGCGCGAGCCGCCAGTCGTCAGAATATTCGCTGTTTCGTAGATGTCTTTTGCACCAAACGGGATGCCATGCATGGGCCCGCGATAGTCACCCGCCATGATCTGAGCCTCAGCCGTTTGGGCTTGCTGGCGCGCCAAGGCAAAGGTCGGTGTAATGAATGCACTCAGTTGCACATCAAGCGTTTCAATACGCGCGATCTGATGATTCACATACTCAAGTGGCGAGAGCTTGCGGGTGCGCAGCAGTTCTGCCGCCTGCGCTAACGTTAGGTCATGCAGAGCATTGGTCATGTGGGTTTCTCGAAAGTTAAAGTGTGATTGGGTCTAAACCTTGACGCTTGTACACCGCTGTGACCGCTGGCGTGCGCATAAACGCATTGAAGGCGTTGATCACCTCAGGCTTGATTGGATCTTTAAATATGCCAATTGAAAACGTTGTTGATTGTTGAACAGCAGGGGGCAGTTTGGCAAAGATATGAATCCCAGACACCTGCATCAGTTCACTCATTTGCTGCACCGCGAGTTCAATCTCACCGCGAGCCACAGGTTCGCCCGTCAGGCCCTCTGCCAAAACCGTTGCTTTGGGCCGAAGTTCTTCGTCTATTCCAAGGCGCTTGAGCAGGCTTGCGAAGTACATCCCGCTTGCACCTTGTTTAGAAAATACGAATGAACGCGAAGCGCGCAAAGTTGCAATAAACGCCTCTTGAGTCGAGATGTCAGGGACAGGTGCGCCAAGCCTAACGGCCATAGCGACATCCGAGGTGACGAGATCGACCCGTGCGCCTTGTTGCAAAATGTCTTCGGCTTCGAGTTCGTTGATTGAACCCGCTACGGCTATCACGATATCGCCGCGGGCGCCGCCGCGAATTCGCTCGGTTAATTTTGCAGTGGCACCATATTTGATTTCAACGGTGCTGCCCGTTTGTTTTTCAAAATCAGGAATCACTTCATTGAGAACGCTGCGCAGTGCCATCGTTGACATGAGTTTGAGTGTGGTGGTGGGGGTTGTCATGTACGTTCGATGCCTTCAACAGTTAGGGTTAAAAATTCAACAAAGGCCTTTACTTTCGCCGAAAGATTGTTTCGTGGCAAATAGACTACGAACACCTCGGGGCCTTCGACGATGTAATCCGGCAAGATCGTCTTCAGTTTTCCACTTTTTAAGGCGTCCGCCGCAATGAAGTTACTGATCATGGTAATCCCAGCGCCGCCTACCACGGCTTCAAGCAAAGATTCGGCGTTATTAATATTTAACGCGCCTGAGAACGACTTAGAAAAATTTTGGCCATCTTTTGCGAATTGCCATTCGCGATGTCCGCCGGTCATGGGCAGCAAATAGGCCAGACACTGATGATTCTCTAGCTCTTCTGGGGTTGTTGGTTCGCCATGCTTGGCTAAGTATTGCGGTGAAGCGCAGGCCGCAAAACTCAAACGACAGAGCCTGCGCGCCACCACTCGCGAGTCGCTCACCGGACCAATCTGAATTGCGGCATCGATGCCTTCATAGGCAAGATCAACCACGCGATCGCTTAATTCAACATCCACCACCAGTTCCGGGTGCTGCTGGGTGAACTCCCATAGCTTGGGTGCGACGACGCGGCGACCAAAACCAACTGGCATCTGAATGCGTAAGCGGCCCTTTGGTGTGGCGTTGGCCTGAGTGACTGCGCTCTCTGCGTCGTCGAGCTCGTCCAGGATATTGCGGCAGCGCTCATAAAAGCTTGAGCCCTCGTCGGTTAGGCTGACCAAGCGGGTTGAACGCTGTAAGAGTTTGACGCCAAGCTCTTGCTCAAGCCTGGCGACGGACTTGCTGATGGCCGAAGCGGTGAGTCCTAAGCGCTGTGCGGCGACGGTAAAGCTGCGCGTTTCTGCGACTTTGGCGAAAACCAGTAAGGCGTTGAGATTGCGCATCGTTAAAGCCCTATTATTGACTGCAATTCAGTATTGTTTTTCATTTTACCGGATTGACCTACTATTAATCAGTAGTTAGCATACTGCCTGAAGATCTATAACAGGCTCCTTTTGTTCGGGGCAGAGACAACGTCGCGCAAATACAAGCGGGGCGAGAGGGTGACTTATGTTGTTGCAACAAGCGGGCCAGATCGGCAATCTACGTTTAAAAAACCGCATCATCATGGCGCCGATGGGGACGAACTACAGTACGACCGACGGACTGTCGACTCAGCGCGACTGCGAGTATTACGCCGAGCGCGCACGAGGTGGGGTTGCCATGATTATGACTGAGGCCATGATTGTGACTGAGACCGCACGCTCGCATCATAATTCCTTGTGTTGTTATCACGACCGCTTTATTCCAGGGCTTGCCCGCTTGGTACAGGGCATCAAAGATCACGGCAGTCATGTGTTTGGTCAAATTAACCATCGTGGTGCCTTGCTACGTCGGGCTGTACTCAACATGGAGCCGGTTGGCCCAAGCGACTGGATTAATCCCAACACGGGCGACGCAGTGCGAGCGCTGCGTGTCACAGAGATTCACGCGTTGCAGGGTTTATTTGTTGCAGCTGCCCGTCGTCTTTGGCTTGCGGGCTATGACGGCGTCGAAATCCACGCGGGTAACGGTTATTTATTTCAACAGTTCTTTACGGAACGGGTCAATCAGCGAACCGACCAGTACGGAGGCAGCTTGCAAAACCGGATGCGAATGTTGCTTGAAACGATTGATCGGGTCAGGCAAGCGTTGCCTGATTTGTGTTTGGTTGTGCGCTTAAGCGCAAGCGAGTTCGTTGAGGGCGGCTATACGCAAGACGAGATTATTGCTCTGGCTCAAGCCGTTGAGCAGGCAGGAGCCGATGCGATTGATCTGTCTGGTGGCAGCAATGAAAGCCCGCAACTATCCAAGCACTGTATCCAGCCGCCTTCGTTTGCGCGTGGTTGTCTGGCACCTGTAGCCAAACCCATCAAAGAGGCGGTTGGCGTACCGGTGTTTGTGGCCGGTCGGATTGTGACGCCCGCAGATGCCGAGGCCGTCTTGGCAAGCGGCAGCGCAGATTTTGTCTCGGTGGGACGCGCGTTGTATGCGGATCCGCATTGGGCACTCAAAGCCTTTGGCGAGGTCAAGGCACCCATACGCGAATGTATTGCCTGCAATGTCTGTTTTGAACGTTTAACGCTTGAAAAAGATGTGTCGTGTGTACAGAACCCAATGGTCGGCACAGAATTCGAAGCCCTTGAATTTGCTGAACCGCAATTATTTGCTCCACCACAAACACCTCGTAAGCGGGTCTTAGTGTTGGGGGCTGGAGTCGCTGGTGTTGAAGCTGCGCGGGTCGCACGCGGGCGAGGCCACGAGGTTGAGATTTGGGAAAAAGCGGCACGCGTCGGAGGACAAATTCATTTGGCCGTCGCAGCACCCGATAAGACGGAGGTTCAGCCGGTCTGGGATTATCGTTGGTCGCAGTTGATGGAGATGAAGGTGCCTGTCAGATGTGGCATTGATGCTGACGCGGCAATGATCAAGGCGTTTAAGCCGGACTTTGTCGTGGTGGCAACGGGCTCTGTGCCAAGAGAAGCTCCAATTGACACTAGCGCTCTTGCGAGTGACATCGCAGTGATGCATGCTTGGGACGTGTTCACCTCGCCTGAGCGTATCGCGCCAGGCACGTCGGTGACTATCATTGGCGGTGGCATGGTTGGCGTTGAAGTGGCTGATTTGTTGCGTCTGACAGGTTGCGATATTCAAGTGCTAGAAATGCAAGCAACTGCGGCAAATGGGATGGCGCGCAACAATAAATTCGAATTGCTTGAGCGGATTGCTGCGGCCGGTGTGCGCGTGATCACACAATGCCGTATTGAAAGCCTGAGCGAACGACACTTGACGGTCAAGATTGGTCAGGCAGCTTCTAAGCAATTGCCTATCGGACAAGTTCTGATTTTTGCGAATGGACCACGCTCTAATATCGATGTGGTCGCAGCCCTTGAGCAAGCCGGTGTGCCCTATGCACGGGTTGGCGACTGCCATGCGCCTGGTGATTTTTTATCTGCGATTCGCGATGGCTGGATGGTAGCTCTCGGTATTGATCAACAACCTTTTTCTGGAAGAACAGTATGACCAACAGCCAAGCGGGTAGCCCGAGCGGCTTGCCGATCTATGAAGTTTTTGCCATGCGTTATGCCACGCGTGAGGCGCAGCGCAAAAATCATTTTATCGGTGGTGACCCTCACGATGGCCCGATGCCGATGGATTATTTTGTTTGGGTGGTGCGTAACGCGCAGCATACGTTTGTTGTGGATACGGGCTTTGGTGCAGAGGTGGCAGCCCAGCGCGGGCGCACACTGTTGCGCACTCCGGCAGAGGGGTTGGCGGCAATCGGTGTGGATGTCGCGCAAGTGAAAGATGTGATCATTACCCATTTGCACTATGACCATGTGGGGACCTTTGAAAGCTTTCCTATTGCGCAATTTCATTTGCAGGATGATGAGATGGCCTATGCGACCGGTCGCCATATGCGGCACAAGCAATTCAATCATGGCTACGAGGTGGATGAGGTGGTCGGCATGGTGCGCTTGGTTTACAAGGATCGAGTGAGCTTTTATGCAGGCGAGGCTGAGTTAGCACCGGGGGTGTCGATTCATCGCATCGGCGGTCATACGCACGGTGTGCAGTGTGTGCGCGTCTGGACTCGTCGCGGTTGGGTCGTGCTGGCTTCAGATACCAGCCACTATTACGAGCACTTTGAAAAGAAACGTGTCTTTACCACGATGTTCAATGTGGCAGAAGCGGTTGAGGGTTACGGCAAACTTGAAAAATTAGCGAGCTCACTGCAACATATCGTGCCCGGGCATGATCCATTAGTGATGCAGCGTTATCCTGCAGTCTCGAAGGCGCTTGAGGGGATCGCTGTGCAGTTAGATGCAGACCCGACGTATTAATTAATCAGATTCAACTATTTAAATATTCAACTACTGAAATATTCAACTATTAAAGAGGCGTACCATGAAACGTTCTACTTTTCTCTCGGTTGCGGCGCTATTTTGTTTTGGTTTGTTGGCGCCCGTGTCTGCGCAAGACTATCCCGCGCGCTCGGTGCAAGTGTTCGTTGGCTTTCCAGCTGGCGGCAGTGCTGATATCGTTGGCCGCTTGGTCATGCAAAAACTCAGTGATGTCACGGGCAAACAGTTCGTAGTTGAAAATCGCACGGGCGCGGGCGGTAACATCGCGTTTGCAGCCACCGCTTCGGCTAAGCCCGATGGTTACACGCTGCTGTTTAGTACGCCTGGTATTGCGATTAACCCAAGCTTGTATAAAAAAGTTAATTTCAAGATTGAAGATTTCACGCCCATTGCCTTGATTGGCGAAGCGCCTTTAGTTTTGTTGGCAAATGCTAAGTTGCCGATCAAGTCGGTCAATGACTTGGTTGCGATGGGCAAGACGAAGCCAGACGCCATTCGCTTTGCGAGTTCTGGCAACGGCAGCTCATCGCATTTGGCGATGGACGTTTTGCGTCATATGACGGGCATGCAATATTTGCATATTCCTTACCGCGGTGGTGGTCCCGCCTTGATCGACGTGATGTCGGGCGAAGTCGATGTGACGATGTTGCCGATTTCTGAAAGCATGCCTTACGTGCGCGATGGCCGCGTGATTGCCTTGGGTCAGACAGGCGTCACACGCTCGACGATCGCGAAGGATATGCCTACGATTGAAGAAGCCGGCGTAAAAGGTTACGCCTCAACCACCTGGTACATGGTGCTGGGGCCTGCAAATCTGCCAGCAAATGTGGTGTCTTTTATGCAAACACAACTGGCAAAGGTATTGCAAATGCCTGATTTACGCGACAGAGTTCAAGCCGCGGGGGTGAACATCATCAATGGTGATTCAGCTAAAGCCAAAGCGTTTTTAGATGCAGAATACAAAAAATGGGCGGCCCTGATTAAGGCGTCTGGCACGGTGATTGAGTAATCTAAAGATCTCTCGGAGTTTGAAGGCGCCATCAGCGCCTTCCTTTTGGCTAGGGCCCCGCAAGACGGTCACGCCCCTCTGGGCCACACCACAAGCCAAGCCAACAACGTGGTGCTTGGGACGACCCAGCCTGATTTTATTTTTTCATCATTGATTCAAAACGAGACTATGGATAGCCACCCTCAATCCTTATTACCCGGTGCCACGCAAAAACTCGCAGAGTTTGCTGCCGGCATTGAGTACACAGCGATACCAGCGGAAGTGATTGACCGCATGAAGACCAGTTTTTTAGACAGCGTTGGTTGTTGTTTATTTGGGGCAACTTTGCCTTGGACCCAGCGCGTTCAAGCCATGATCGAAGCTGAGGATGCTCGCCCAGTAGCTTCGATTTTTGGTACTGGTAAAAAAACCTCAGTGGCTGGTGCGGTGTTGGTGAATGCAACGGCGGGCCACGCGTTTGAGCTCGACGACATTCATAAAGAATCAATTGTTCATGCTGGTTCGATTGCCACGCCTGTGGTGGTGGCGCTGGCCGAACAGGCGGGTGGCGCGAGTGGTAAAACTCTATTGACCGCGATGACCACTGGCTATGAGATTGGGACGCGTGTTGGCAATGCAGCGACCATGGGCTTGTTCTTCAGGGGCTTTCATCCGCAGGGTACCTCGGGGGCGTTTGTTGCTGCAGCCTCTGCAGCCAAGATGCTTAAACTCAATGCCCTCCGCATGCAACACGCGCTCGGAATTGTCGGTTCACAAGCCGGTGGTCTGATGGCGGCCCAAGAGGGTGCCATGGTGAAACGCTTTCATTCCGGTCGTGCGGCACAAAGTGGTGTCTATTCTGCATACCTTGCACAACGCGATTTCACCGGAATTAGTGACGTACTAGAGGCTGGCTACGGCGGATACCTCAGCTCATACTCTGATAAGCCTAATGCAAGTCGCCTGACCGAAGATCTTGGCGTGGTGTGGGAAACGGGCAAGGTGGGATACAAGCCGCATGCCTGCGTGACGAGCATCCACTCGGCGTTGGATGCTTTCGCCTATTTGCTCAACACGCATCAGTTAACGCCCGATGACTTGAGTAAAGTTGAAATCGGGATGAGTCCAATGACCTACACGCATTGTGCGTGGGAATATAAAGCCCAAGGGGTAACCGCTGCACAAATGAATTTGTTTTATGGCATTGCTGTGATTGGCTTTGATGGCAAGGCGTTTGTTGCTCAATATGCTGAAAATCGCCTCGCAGACCCTAAGATTTTGGATTTCATTACTCGCATTGAAGCGAGTATTGATCGAGACATCGAAGCCATGGGGGCCGCCTATCGGCACGCTGCTCGCGTGAAGATCATCACGCGCGATGGTCGCAGCTTTCAGCACGAGATTCTCAATCGACGCGGCAGCCCTGAAAATCCCTTGTCGCACGAGGATGTGGTTTATAAGTTTCGTAACGTTGTCGAGTCATGCTTGAGCACCAAGAATATCGACCGCACGATTGCATTGATCGCGCAATTAGAGCGCCTAGACGATACCGCTGAGCTTTTTAGTCTTTTAGCCGCTGCGCGTAACGCTTAATTTTTTTCTTTTAGCTTCTAACTTCTAATCTTTGAGCAGGCATGTCCTGAAATACAATGAAACACACTTCAGCGTCTTCGAATACTTTGGCCGATCAATTAGCTGCACATTTCAAAAAATTTGAATATGCGCATTTGACCGAGGCGACAAAAAAATCTGTCAAGCGTTTATTGCTTGATTATTTGGGTGTCGCCATTTCGGGTAGCCAAAGTGAAAGTGGTCAGGTTGCCCGAAAGTTTGCTGCGATTACTGGCGGACATGCCGAGTCGACATTAATTGGTGGCGATGCGCGCGTCCCCGCGATGCAAGCGGCCTTTGCCAATGCAATTTCTTCGCATAGCATTGAGCTCGACGATATCGATGTGCTCGCCCTGTTTCATTTCAGTCCGCCTGTTTATTCCTCAGCGTTGGCCACGGCCGAGCAAGTGGGTGCAAGTGGCAAAGACCTGTTGACGGCGCTGGCCGCTGGCTGCGAAATGATGGAGCGTTTGAGCAAAGCCGCAAACTCGTCGTTGCGTAACCGTGGGTTTCACACGACGCCAACTACCGGCGTTTTCGGCGCAACGATCGCTGCGGCAAAGTTGCAAGGCTTGTCTGCAGAGCAGATGGTGTCGGCTTTGGGCATGGCAGGTGCTTCAGCCTCTGGCTTGATGGAGATGTATGGCCCCTCAATGCAAAAGCGCTTTAATCCGGGCCCCGCTGCGCGCAATGGCGTAACAGCTGCCACCATGGCGGGTTTGGGCTTTACTGGTGCGGCAACGATTTTTGAAGGTGAGCGCGGCTTTCTAGCAGCTTTCACAGATAAAAGCGATCCCTCACAGTTGGTAAAAGATTTTGCACAACCCTATCAACTGGATATTGAATTCAAGCCTTACTCGTGCGCTCGTCCGATTCATAACGCGATTGACTGCGCGCTTGAAATCCGTCGTAAACATGCGCCTGATTTAAAGCGTATCAAGGCGATTGAAATGGCGCGTCATTCGGATTGGGCGCTTTATCATCAAAACAAACGTCCTCAGACTTATCATGAAGCGCAAGTGAGTTTGCCTTACTCAGTGGCTGTTTCCTTGATGGATGGTCAGGCGCTGTTTGCTCAGTACAACGATGCACGCTTAGGCGAAGCTGAATTAATTCGCTTGACTGATCTAGTGAATATTATGGTGGATGATTCGCTGCCGCGCGGCGTGTCATGTTTGATGACCATGGTGATGGACGACGGTTCTAAATTTGTGTCGCAAATTGATTACCCTAAAGGGTCTATTCAAAACTCAATGAGTGATGAAGAACTGCGGGGCAAGTTTGATAGCCTTGTGATCCCTGTCTTGGGAGCGAAGCGTGCCGCTGAAATCGCTGCCGCTGTAGCTTCAATTGAAAGCTGCCAGAATGTGGGTGAGCTGATGAAGCTCACCTCTAAGGTTGGTGTTTAATGAACGAACGGCTGCTTTGGTGATTGAATAATCGTGACGAATCAATCAGCTTTACCGTGTTATGAGGTCATCGCCTTAAAGTATGCAACCCGAGAGGGTCGCAGACCTGATCATTTCGTGGGGGGCGATCCCCACGATGTGCCAATGCCGATGGATTATTACCTCTGGGTGATACGTGATGGGCAACGCTTGGTGTTGGTTGATACGGGCTTCAATCAGGATATGGCGGATAAGCGCCACCGGACATTGTTACGGCGACCAGCAGATGCGTTAAAACTGCTAGGCATCGACACCAAAGACATCGCCGAAATCGTGATCACGCATTTGCATAACGATCACGTGGGTACGTTCGATGAGTTTCCGATTGCTAAGTTTCATCTGCAAGAGGACGAGATGGCATTTGCGACAGGCCGTCTGATGTGCTGTGAGCGTTTTAGTCGTGCCTTTGAGGTGGATCACGTAGCCGGCATGATCCGGTTGGTTTACAAGGATCGCGTCATTTTTCATCAAGGTGATGCAACGATTGCGCCCGGTATCAGTGTGCATAAAATTGGTGGGCACACTGCTGGCATGCAAGTGGTGCGTGTTCACACCGCTCGAGGTTGGGTGGTGCTTGCGTCAGACGCCAGCCATTACTACGAGCATTTTGAGCAAAAGCGGTGCTTTCATCTGGTCTATCACCTTGGTGAGGCAATCGAAGGCTATGAGCGCCTGCTTGCGTTGGCGCAGTCACCGCGTCATGTGGTGCCGGGGCACGACCCGTTGGTGGTGCATCGCTATCCCTCTGTTTCAGAAGCTTTATCAGGTATCGCCATGCGGCTTGACCTTGAGCCGATTCCCTATTGATTTGCGTCCGATCCGTTGCTTAATTTTTTTTCGAGGTGTGTTATGAAAGTTTCTTTGAAACGTATCACTCATATTTTTAAAAGCGCTGCGGTATTGTTCGCTTCCTTGTCCGTGCTCGGCGGGCTGGCTCAAGCTCAAGACTATCCCAGCAAATCGATTTCCTTAATCGTGGGTTTCCCACCTGGCGGGTCAAATGATATTGTGGCGCGATTGTTTGCCCCAAAGCTCACCGAGATCTTGGGTCAATCTGTTGTCGTTGTGAATAAGTCAGGCAGTAACGGTTTGATTGGGACTGATTTTGTGGCCAAAGCTGCACCGGATGGTTACACGATTACCGTTGCAAGCGCGAGCCCTCTGGTGATTAGCCCACACACGTTCGCAAAAATTCCTTTTAATACCTTAAAAGATTTGGTGGGCATCACGACTATTGCGCAAACACCAGAGTTGTTGGCGATTCATCCCTCTGTACCTGCCAAATCGTTAAAAGAGTTGATCGATTTATCAAAAACACGTCGTGTCACCATTTCGTCATCGGGTAGTGGCGGCCTGCCACACTTGGCAATCGAACTGCTGCGTACAGCGGCGGGTAGTGGCGATATCGTTCACGTGCCCTATAAGGGTGCGGGGCCAGCGATTACTGACCTATTGGGCGCACACGTTGACGGCATTATTGTCGACCTGCCCCCGTTGTACCCGCTTGTGCAAGACGGTCGCCTGCGTGCGATCGCGATTACCAATACACAGCGCGCTGTTTTGTTGCCAAATACGTTGACGTCGGTTGAGCAGGGTTATCCTAAGATTTTGGCGTTCAACTGGTTTGGCGTGATGGCGCCTGCTAAAACACCCCAGCCAATCGTTGACAAGTTATATGCGGCTCTCGCTCGAGCGGCCAACTCGCCTGACTTGGTTGAATCCATGCGCAAAGTCGGTGTCGAATCTTTTGTGCAATCCTCACCTAAAGCCTTTGGCGAGTTTCTACAAAAAGAGACTGATCGTTGGGGTGTTGTGGCACGCGCGTCGGGTGCTAAGTCGGATTAATGTTTGGAGCAGCGCGTGGCTATTCTGTCATTCAACACGAAGGTACATTTCGGTCACGGCGAACGCAGGCAGTTAGTGCTTGAAAGCACCAAGTTATGCATGAACAGACCTTTGTTTGTCACGGATAAGGGGGTGAGGGCGGCTGGGGTATTTGCGCAGGCGACTGAAACCCTCACCAAGATGGACGAGGCCGTAATCTTTGATCAGACGCCACCTAACCCGACAGAGGACGCCGCCGTGGCGGGGCTGACTGCCTATCAGACGAACCATTGTGATGGGGTGATTGGTGTTGGGGGTGGTGCAACGCTTGATTTGGCCAAGGCGATTGCGGTCTTATGCGGTAACCCTGCACCGTTATGGGAATACTGCAATCGCAATGCTTCCCCGCGCCCCATTGTGAATCCACCCCCCTTAATTTTGATGCCGACCACCTCAGGTAGCGGTAGCGAAGTGGGCCGTTCAGCCGTCATTATTTTTAACAACGGTATCAAAGCGGGTGTCGGGTGTCCAACGATTGTGAGCGTGGCAATCTGTGATCCTGAGTTGACGATGTCTTTACCAAAATATATGACTGCAGCGACTGGTATGGATGCACTCTCGCATTGTGTTGAAACATTTTGCTCGCCCCTAGTGAATCCGCCAATTGATGCGATCGCCCTCGATGGTCTGACGCGTTTGTATCAACATATTGAACGTGCAGTGGCGGACGGGAGCGACGCTGCTACGCGTTGGCACATGATGATGGGTGCGCTTGAAGGGGCGGTATGCTTTCAAAAGGGTCTAGGTGCAGTGCATTCGGTATCGCACTCACTTGGTGCATTAGGTTATCACCATGGCACACTCAATGCCATTATGTTGCCGCATGTGCTAGCAATCAACGCGTCAGTTCTTCAAGACAAGTTGCCGTTGTTGTGTCGCGCCATGGGCTTGGCAGCCGATACCGATTTAGTTCAATTGTTTTTGCAGCTCAATCGCAACTTAGGCCTGCCCTCAGGCCTAAAAGAACTTGGCGTTCAGCAAGATAGTTTTCAATCTTTGGCGCAGGCGTCGCTAGTCGATAACGCACACAAGACTAATCCGCGTATGCTGACCGAAAGCGACTATCTAAACTTGCTCGCTGCCGCTTGGTAATGCAGAAGGCGCGATCGCCCCCTTGCGTTCGACGATCATGCGATATTGCTCGGGCTGTCGATGGCGGGCAAAGTTAAAGGTCGTGTTCTTATACGAGTGACACAAATCAAGATCGCAACGCGCAATCGCCAATTCGTCACCTAAGGTTGTGCAAGCGGCAGCGATTTCGCCCGAAGGCGCAACGATAATCGAATTGCCGATCTGTTCGACACCTTCTTCGAGGCCCGCTTTTGCAACACCCACTACCCAGGTGCC
>CAMBZR010000074.1 GCA_945872285.1 Bordetella parapertussis
TGATTTAGTTGAAATCGCCCCTAACGCCGAACCGCCAGTTTGCCGGTTAATGGATTACGGCAAGTTCAAATATCAAGAACAAAAGCGTTTAGCTGAAGCCCGCGCTAAACAAAAAATCATTCAGGTTAAAGAGGTGAAGTTTAGACCTGCCACCGACGAGGGTGACTACCAGGTCAAACTGCGCAATCTCAAGCGCTTTCTTGAAGAAGGCGATAAAGCAAAAGTCACTTTGCGCTTTCGTGGCCGTGAAATGGCCCACCAAGAACTTGGTATGCGAGTCCTTGAGCGCGTGCGTGACGATCTGACCGACATGGCTTCGGTTGAAGCGATGCCTAAGCTCGAAGGTCGTCAGATGGTGATGGTATTGTCGCCACGTAAAAAAGCACCTGCAGGTAAAGCAGAAGCGGCTTGATGATGCACGTACTGTTTGTCATTGATCCGTTGCCAGGCTTAAAAGCCTACAAAGACAGCTCGGTGGCGATGATGCGGGCGCTTGTTGCTCGCGGTCATCGCTTAAGCGTCGTCTTGCAAGGCGGTTTATTTATTCAAGCTGGGCAGGTGTTTGCTCATGCCACCCCGATCAGTCTTGTACCAATGGCAGATCTGCATGAACACGCATGGTGGCATGACGAATCTATTGCCAAAGATACGCCATTGCAAGAATTTTCTGCGGTGCTCATGCGCAAAGATCCGCCCTTTGACATGGAGTACGTCTACGCCACGCATATGCTTGAATATGCGGAGGCGCAAGGCGCGCGGGTCTTTAACAGCGGTGCCGCAATTCGGAATCACCCTGAAAAACTGGCGATTACAGAGTTTGCAAAATTCACGACCTCGACCCTAGTGACGCGTGAGTTGAATCGCTTAAAAGCGTTTCATACCGAGCACCATGACGTCATCGTGAAGCCTCTTGATGGGATGGGTGGCACGGGGGTGTTTCGTTTAGCGCCACACGAAACTAATTTAAACGCCATACTTGAAGCGTTGACGCACGACGGCACGCGCACAATCATGGCGCAGCGTTATATCCCTGAGATCAAACAAGGTGACAAGCGCATTTTGCTGATTGGTGGTGAGCCCGTGCCGTTTTGCCTCGCGCGCATTCCGCTTGCCGGAGAAACCCGCGGCAATTTGGCGGCGGGTGGGCGCGGTGTTGCGCAACCCTTGACCGAGCGCGACTGGGCGATTGCCCGAGAAATCGCGCCTCAACTGGTCAAGCGTGGCTTGCTCTTGGTGGGCCTCGATGTGATCGGGCAATATGTGACCGAAATCAACGTCACAAGCCCGACGTGCTTTGTTGAAATCACCGAGCAAACTGGCTTTAACGTAGCCGAGTTTTTTGTACAGGCGCTTGAACGGGCTGTGGCGCCTACTTAAAATGATTGCAATCGTGATCGTAGCGCACGTACCCTTGGCTTCAGCGCTTGCCGCTTGTGCCCAACACGTGTTGGGTCTTGCGCCAGACGTTGTGATTGCAGATATTTTACCCAATGAATGTGCGTCAGATTGTGCACCCAACTTGGCTCAGCAATTGCTTGCGGCAGATCAGGGTGAGGGCGTTTTAGTCTTAACCGATCTGCCCGGCGCGACGCCTTCAAACATTGCAGTTAAAGCCAGCCATTTAGTACAAGCAGCCGGGGTGCCCTGTTGCGTGCTCGGTGGCGTAAACGCGTCAATGTTGCTGCGGGCGATTAATTATCGGCAGGGCAGCCTAGAAGATGTCGCAACCAGCGCACTTGCGGGTGCTACGCATGCGTTGTTGCGTGTAGACTGAAGGCATTCTGTTAACAAGCGTCAAACTCACTTAGCCTATGTCACTGTTAGATATTGTTGTTTCCAATAAACTCGGTTTACATGCGCGAGCCGCGGCCAAGCTCACACAGCTTGCGGGGCAGTTTAGTAGTGAAATTTTTATTTCAAAAGGCGCGCAACGCGTCAATGCAAAAAGTATTATGGGCGTGATGATGCTTGCTGCCGGTATCGGTAGCACGGTCAAAATCGAAGCGTTGGGCGAAGATGCCGACCAAGCACTTACTGCGATTCAGGCGCTTTTTGATGACAAATTCGGCGAAGGCCAATAAGCTTACCCAGTCCGCCCAGGCGGGCAGTCCTATGATGTGCCTCTACGGGCAGGGTGTGGCGCGCGGCTATGCGATTGGTCGCGTAGTCGTGCTCGGTGCAACCGCTCTTGAGGTGTCGCACTACCGCATCGCTGAAGATCAAATTCAGGCCGAAAAAAGTCGTTTAACCAACGCCTTGGCAACGACGCAACGCGAAATGCACGAAATGGCCGCGAATCTGCCCGCCGATGCACCGCGCGAGCTTGCCGCGTTGTTAAGCGTACATGGCATGTTGCTCAGCGATCCGTTGCTCGCCGATCAGGCTGTGGCGCTGATTGACGAAAAACATTACAACGCCGAATGGGCACTCACGGCACAAGGTCAAATCTTGGCTGAACAATTCGCAGCCATCGAGGACGAATACCTTCGTGAGCGCGGCTCAGACGTGCGTCAGGTGATTGAACGGGTGCTTCAGGTGTTGTCGGGCTCTCAGCAAGTCTTGGCGCTTAACCATGAGGCCGACGCTGACGAGCACTTAATTGTCGTCGCGCACGATATCTCGCCGGCCGATATGATTCGGTTGCGGGGCGCGCGGTTTGCAGGCTTCGCCACCGATCTTGGCGGGGCAACCTCACACACTGCAATTGTCGCTCGCAGCTTAGGTGTGCCGGCCGTGGTTGCATTAGGGCACGTGCGCACGCTGGTGCGTGACGGCGATATGGTTGTTGTCGATGGCGCACATGGCACCATACTGGTGAATCCTTCGCGCCAGGCGCTTGAACAGTACCGCTGCCTGCAGCAGCTTTATTTAGACGAACGCGCCGAGCTGTCACTGTTAAAAGATGTTCCGGCCGAGACCTTAGACGGCATGCTGATTGAACTCGAAGCCAATATCGAATTGCCCGATGAAGCGGCCTTGGCCGTGGCTAATGGTGCGACGGGGATTGGACTGTTTCGCAGCGAGTTTTTGTTTATGGGACGCGGTGATTTGCCCACCGAACAAGAGCAATTCGAGGCTTATTTAAGCGTTGTGACAACGATGCAGCATCGTCCCGTTACGATCCGCACGCTTGATCTTGGCGCGGATAAGACGCTTGATGGCGAGGCAACCGTTGCGACCAACCCCGCATTGGGCTTGCGTGCGATTCGCTATTGTTTAGCGCATCCAGAATTGTTTGCGACCCAGTTACGCGCCATCTTGCGGGCCTCGGCTCACGGCACTGTTCGGATTTTGATTCCGATGGTGGCGCATATGCACGAAGTGCATGCGACGCGTGCGGCGATTGCGTCAGCGAAGCGAGAACTTGACGAACGAGGCCAAGCCTACGACGACGACCTGTTGGTGGGTGCAATGGTCGAAGTGCCTGCAACTGCGATCGCCATCGAACCTTTCGCCGAGGCACTTGATTTTTTGTCGATCGGCACAAACGATTTAATTCAATACACACTCGCGATCGATCGCGCAGACAACGAAGTCGCGGCGCTCTACGATCCGCTGCATCCGGCGGTGTTGCGATTGATTGCCAATACGATTAATGCTGGCGAACGCTTAGGCAAGCCAGTGGCAGTTTGCGGCGAAATGGCCGGAGACTCGCAGCTGACTCGTTTGTTGTTAGGCCTTGGGCTAAAGAATTTTTCGATGCATGCGCAACAGTTGCTTGATGTGAAGCGCGAAATCCGGGGTGCACATTCAAATGCCTTACGTCTTAAAGTCGCCAACGCCTTGAATCGTGCCAGCGAGATTGATCCTGCCACGCTTTATCACTAAGGGCTTTGGGCAGCTTCGGCGACAAAGGCTTGGCGCAGTCAAGACGCAAGAGTAAAATTCAATATCCATTATTTTGTTTGTCGAGAAAGCTATGATTCCAAAAAACGCCTGGTTTGAAGAGTTTCAAAAAAATGTTTCCGACTTAATTGCGCGGAGCCCAGCTGCCGATATCGAGCGCAATGTAAAAGGGTTTATGGGGCAAGCATTTAACAAGATGGATTTGATTACCCGCGATGAGTTCGATATTCAGGTCGACATGCTCAAGCGCGTGCAAGAACGTGCGACCCTGCTTGAAGAACAAGTCCAACAACTTGAGCAGCGCATGACCTTGCTTGAGGGTGCTAAGGTCTAAACACCCACGGCATTTGCGTGTTGGCTTTGCGCGCCGCGCAAAATGATCCCTCGGTAGGCAGTCGTGATTTCTCGGGCGATACTTTTGGCTTTTAGCCGAGAAGCCTATGACTTTAGCAGTCCTCATGAGCCGTTCGTTGTTTGGGATGGACGCGCCCCCTGTTCGTGTTGAAACGCATTTAAGCAGCGGATTGCCTAGCTTTACGATGGTGGGGCTTGCGGATGCCGAGGTGCGCGAAAGTCGCGAACGCGTCAGGGCGGCAATTTTAAGTAGTGGCTTTGAGTTTCCGTCGGGGCGACTGACAGTGAATTTGTCGCCGGCCGAACTCCCTAAAGAGTCGGGTCGCTTTGATTTGCCGATTGCCTTAGGCGTATTGTTGGTGTCGGGGCAAATCGAACTGCCAGAGTTAGCGGCTCGGGCTGCTCAAGGGGCGCAGCAAACCAGCCTTTCATCCTTAGTGGTCGCAGGCGAGCTCTCTTTGACGGGGATGCTTTCGCCTATCAATGGCGCGATTGCAATTGCCCTGGCCGTCGCGCGCAGTCAACCCGAGGCAAGTTTGTTGGTGCCGCTTGCCAATGCTGAGCAGGCCGCTTATGTGCCAGCCCTTCGGGTGCTCGGTGCTCGCAGCCTAAGTGAGGTCGTCGAACACCTGAACGGACGTCGACCGCTTGCTGCCTTTATCGGCTCGGTTGCAGCAGCCGGGCTCAACGACTTACCTTGCTTATCAGAGGTGCGCGGGCAACTGATGGCTCGGCGCGCGCTTGAGGTGGCTGCCGCGGGCGGACACAGCTTGTTGTTCTCGGGCACCCCTGGGGTGGGCAAAACGATGCTTGCTAAACGTCTGGGTGGTATCTTGCCGGCTTTGACCCCTTCGGAATGTCTGGAAGTCGCCTCGGTGGCCGCTTTTGCAGGGGTGCGCGATCGTGCCTGGGGTCAGCGGCCCTTTCGCGCGCCACATCACTCGGCCTCGCTCGCTGCGATTTTGGGTGGGGGCTCGACGCCACGCGCAGGTGAGGTGACTTTGGCTCATCGCGGAGTTCTCTTTTTAGATGAGTTTCCGGAGTTCGAGCGTCGGGTCCGCGAGGGCTTGCGCGAACCACTAGAAAGTTTCTCAGTGACCATTGCGCGGGCGAAGCAAAAAGTCGAGTTTCCAGCCGATTTCCAACTCTTGGCGGCGATGAACCCTTGCCCGTGCGGCTGGTTTGGCCATGCGCAAGGTCGTTGCAAGTGTCGCGCAGAGCAAATTGCCGCGTACCAGCAAAGGCTTTCTGGTCCGGTAATGGACAGAATCGATCTGTTCGTGACTTTGACCACGAGCGATGAACCCTGGCTTGAGCTGCCGCCCGGTGAGGCCTCTGCAGACGTGCGTCTGCGTGTTCAAGCCGTTCGGGAACTGCAGCTTAAACGCCAAAGCACCGTCAATGCCCGTTTACCCGATCGTGCGCTAGAGGATTGCTGCCCGATGACGCCTGCGGCCGCTAAACTATTGGGCAGTGCAATCAAAACGCATCACCTGTCGGCACGTTCAATACAGCGAATCCGCAGAGTTGCACGCACATGCGCGGATCTGGCTGGTGCGCCAGAGATCGAGGTACCGCATTTCGCTGAGGCGTTTCAATACCGAGCGGCGATTTCTAAAGCGCCTCGTTAGGCTATTTTTAGACTGGGAAGCCCAGTTCTCAAACTTGGGCTCGGTTTCAGGCATTTTTTTGGTTTAGGGCGTGCAAAGAACAAGAATTTGTCATATAATCAAAGGCTTTCCTGCATAACTTGCAGAGAAAAGGAGCAGTAAGAGTCAGCAAGAAGCAGTAAAAAGCAAGCACGCAGTAAAAAAGAAGTACGCAGTAAAAAAGAAGTACGCAGTAAAAAGCAAATGCGGTCATAAGTGGATCTTGGGTTAACAAGACTGGCGGTCGAGGCGCAAAGCAGGGCGCGCATCGAGCAACATGCCAGGCACCTACAGAGCACAATTTAAGTAACAGGAACTGAAATGCCTAAGATGAAAACTAAAAAAAGCGCTGCGAAGCGCTTTGAGGTTCGCGGCAGCGGATCAATTAAGCGGGGTCAGGCTTTTAAACGCCATATTTTGACCAAAAAAACCACCAAAACCAAGCGTCAGTTACGCGGGTCGGCAGCGGTCGACAAATCAAATGTGGCTTCAGTTAAAGCCATGATGCCCTTCGCTTAAGGATATAAAACATGCCTCGCGTCAAACGTGGTGTAACGGCCAGAGCCCGTCACAAAAAAGTTATTGCCAAAGCTAAAGGTTATCGCGGTCGCCGCGGTAATGTGTTCCGTATTGCCAAGCAAGCTGTTATGCGTGCTGGACAATACGCCTATCGTGATCGTCGCAATAAAAAGCGTACGTTTCGCGCGCTTTGGATCGCCCGTATCAACGCAGCAGTGCGTGAGCACGGTGTCACCTACAGCGTCTTTATCGCTGGCCTGAAAAAAGCTTCAATCGAGCTCGACCGTAAAGTCTTGGCCGACATGGCCGTGCGTGACAAAGCTGGTTTTGCTGCAGTATTGAATCAGGCAAAATTAGCGTTGGCTGCTTAAGAACGGACAAGTTGTATCTGCGAACGGGGCCGTTGGGCTCCGTTTGCATTTCAAAGATGTCATTTCACGAAGGTTGTAAAAATGGCTGAGACGGTCGATGACCTGATTGAACAGGCCCGGGCACAGTTTGCACTGGCAACTGATGCGGCTGCGCTCGAAAACGCAAAAGCGCGATTTTTGGGCAAGCAAGGCTCGCTTACCGAACTCATGAAAGGGTTGGGCAAGCTTGAGCCTGAGGCAAAACGCACAGAAGGTGCGCGTATTAATGCCATCAAACAACAGATTGAAGCCCTGCTGAACGCTCGGCGCGCAGCACTGGCGCAGGCTGAGCTTGATTCGCGCCTGGCAGCCGAAACGATTGATGTGACATTGCCCGGTCGTGGCCGAGGCAAAGGTGGGATTCACCCAGTGATTCGGACTTGGCAACGCGTTGAGGCGATCTTCAGATCAATCGGCTTTGATGTGGCCGATGGCCCCGAAATCGAAAACGACTGGACTAACTTCACTGCGCTGAACAACCCTGAAAACCACCCAGCCCGTTCAATGCAAGATACCTTTTATGTCGATATCAACGACGCCCAAGGCCTGCCACTTTTACTTCGCACACACACGAGTCCGATGCAAGTGCGTTACGCACGCATGCATCAGCCTCCCATCAAAGTGATTGCACCCGGGCGTACTTATCGTGTGGATAGTGACGCCACGCATTCGCCGATGTTTCATCAGGTTGAAGGCCTTTGGATTGACGAAAACATTTCGTTCGCAGACCTCAAAGGTGTCTATACAAATTTCTTGCGCTGCTTTTTTGAAACTGACGCTCTTGAATTACGTTTCAGGCCATCGTTTTTTCCCTTCACCGAACCGTCGGCCGAGATCGATATGATGTTTACCTCGGGGCCCAACAAAGGGCGTTGGCTTGAAATCTCTGGGTCAGGGCAAGTCCACCCCGATGTGATCCGCAACTTTGGTCTCGACCCCGAGCGTTACATTGGCTTCGCCTTTGGCTCTGGCCTTGAGCGCCTGACAATGTTGCGCTACGGTGTCAATGATTTGCGACAGTTCTTTGAAGGCGATCTGCGCTTTTTACGTCAGTTCAACGATTAATTTTTTAGATCGATACGGTTCACTATGCAATTTTCTGAGTCTTGGCTGCGTACACTCGTCAACCCCCCGATTTCTACGGATGAATTGTCGCATCGGCTGACGATGGCTGGGCTCGAGGTCGAAGACACTGTGACCGTTGCGCCGGCCTTCTCGGGCGTAGTAGTGGCCTTGATTCAAAGCGCCGAGCCACACCCCAACGCAGACAAACTGCGCGTGTGTATGGTGGATGTGGGTGCTGCGGCGCCCTTGCAGATCGTGTGCGGTGCACCAAATGCCGCCGTGGGTTTGAAGGTGCCGCTTGCCACGGTTGGGGCCATTTTGCCCGGCGAGCTCAAGATCGGCGTTGCCACGATGCGTGGCGGTGAGTCGTTTGGTATGTTGTGCTCGGCCAAAGAGTTAGGTCTTTCGCAAGAGTATGCTGGGCTACTTGTGCTGCCCCCCGAGGCCAAAGTTGGTGTCAGCCTGCGAGAAGCGCTTGACCTTGACGACACCTTGTTTACTTTAAAACTTACGCCAAATCGCGCCGATTGTTTGTCGCTTTTAGGCGTGGCCCGAGAAGTCGCGGCGCTGACGGGCGCCGTCTTAACCCCGCCTAAAACGCCCGCGCTTGTGCCAAGCTTAACTGAAGTCATTCCGGTCACCGTGCATGCCCCAGAATTATGTGGGCGGTTTGCAGGGCGGGTCGTACGTGGTGTCAACGCGCGCGCTGCAACCCCCGAGTGGATGGTTGAGCGCTTAAAGCGGGCAGGGCAGCGCTCGGTGACTGCGTTAGTTGATATTTCGAACTACGTGATGCTGCTGCTGGGTCGGCCGACCCACGTCTTTGATTTAGACCGCATGCCCGAGAAACACATCGAAGTTCGCTGGGCGCGTGCCGGAGAAACACTCACGCTGTTAAATGATCAGACCATCGAACTGAACGAACAACTGGGCATTATTACAAGCGCAGGAACAGCCGAAAGTCTGGCAGGCATCATGGGGGGCGCTTCGACGGCGGTCTCGCTCGACACCACGAGCATTTATGTTGAGGCTGCGTTTTGGTGGCCTCAGGCGATAGCAGGACGTACCCGCAAGCTTAAATTAAATTCTGAAGCCAGCCATCGTTTTGAACGCGGAGTTGATTTTGAAAATATTCCCGAACATCTTGACCTGATTACTCAATTGATTCTGGACATTTGCGGCGGTCAGGCGGGTCCGATTGACGACCAACAGTTGGCCGTGCCCACTCGGGATGCTGTCACGATGCGTTTGTCACGTTGTCACCGTGTGCTCGGCGTTAAACTGAGTCAAGAAGATGTCGCTCAGACTTTCACGCGATTGGGGTTTGCCTTCGTTCTTGAGGGTGATAAATTCATTGTTGTGCCGCCAAGCTACCGATTTGATCTCCAGATCGAGGAAGACTTAATCGAAGAAGTCGCTCGCATCATTGGCTTCGAAAGTATCCCGGCTGTGCCACCGCTGGCGGCTGCTCAAATGCGGATGACCCCAGAGACCACGCGTTCGGCTCACACGGTCCGCGCAGAGATCGCCGCCCGTGATTATCAAGAAGTGATCAACTTTTCGTTTGTCGAGCAAAGTTGGGAAGTTGAACTTTTGGGGCAAGCCGAACCGATTCGACTCTTAAATCCGATTGCAAGCCAACTGGCCGTGATGCGCTCATCGTTGCTACCTGGCTTGGTAGCAACAATTCGCTACAACGTGAACCGCAAGCAAACACGTGTGCGAGTCTTTGAGCTCGGCCGAGTGTATGCGCGTGATTTATCTGTGCAAGACGGCCCTTTGTCCGTTGCTTCAGTGCGTCAGCCGCAACTTTTGGCGGCGGCGGCCTGGGGCGCGGTGACCGAGGATCAATGGGGCGTTGCAAGCCGAGGCGTTGATTTTTTTGATGTTAAGCGCGATATTGAGGTGCTTTTTAGCGCACAGGCTGCGCACCTGCGCTTCATCCCTGCCCAGCATAGTTTGTTGCATCCAGGGCGAAGCGCGCGTATCGAATTTAAGGAAAAAACCATCGGTTGGCTCGGCGAGCTGCACCCGCGCTGGGTGCAACAGCAAGAATTAGCGTCGGCGCCCGTGCTGTTCGAGGTGTCGCTTGAGTCTTTAGCTGTGTTACCGATGCCCGAGATCCACGAACTGTCGCGCCAGCCAATGGTGCAGCGCGATCTAGCCGTATGGGTTGCCGCAGAGCAGTCGGTGCAAAGTTTGCTCGACACGATCCACCAGACGATCGCTGCAGACCCAAGTCTTGCTGTGGTGCAGCATGTGGCGCTCTTTGATTTATGGCGCGATCCTGCTAAAGCAGCAACTCACGAAAAGAGTCTTGCTTTTAGGGTCTCGTTGCAAGACACTGAGGTGACGCTTGATGAGGTGCGCGTGGATTTGTGTATATCCAAAATTCGCGCCGCGCTTGAAAGTGCGCACCAGGCCCGTTTACGTTAAACCAGAATCTTGGATAATAAAAATGACACTTGAGCATTCGTTAGCAGAATCCCGTACCCTCACGAAGGCTGAATTAGCAGAATTGCTTTTTGAGCGCGTAGGTCTTAATAAACGCGAGGCAAAAGATATTGTCGATACGTTTTTTGAAGAAATTCGTGACGCTTTGTCGCGCGGTGAACCGGTCAAGCTCTCGGGATTTGGTAATTTTCAGGTTCGAAACAAGCCCCCGCGCCCCGGGCGTAACCCCAAAACTGGTGAAACCATTCCGATCGCGGCACGCCGTGTCGTGACTTTTCATGCAAGTCAAAAATTAAAAGGCGCTGTCGAACACCCCGAAGCTCAGCAATCTGAGGTATAAAACCATTCTCTGCTTTGTGTTCGCACCGAAACTTAACGCTCTTTAGTTTTCTCTTGGCACATGATTCTTTCAGATACCCCCATCGTTTTGCCACCGATACCCGCAAAACGTTATTTTACGATTGGTGAAGTCAGTGATCTGTGTGGCGTCAAGCCGCACGTGCTGCGCTACTGGGAACAAGAGTTCACTCAGCTAAAGCCCGTCAAAAGGCGCGGCAATCGTCGCTATTACCAACATCATGAAGTGTTGCTGATTCGTAAGATTCGCGAGCTACTTTATGAGCAGGGCTTCACAATCAGTGGCGCACGCAATCGTTTAAGTGACGGGCGTGAAACGCCTCAAGACCCAGACGCCGCCGTGCGCCTAACAGCTGCCGAACTGCAGTCCTTAAGGGCTGAGTTGCGCAGCGTGCAAGAGTTGCTGGCACACGCCAGTGTACCCACGGCTCTGACTGGGCAACTTGACCTCAGGTAGACGTCGGCTCTGCTATACTTGTCCTCTTTCGGGGCGTAGCGCAGCCTGGTAGCGCACTTGCATGGGGTGCAAGGGGTCGAAGGTTCGAATCCTTCCGTTCCGACCAATAAAATTAAGGGGTTAGCTCTCACAAGGGGCTAACCCTTTTTGTTTGTTTGTAATAAGTGGGGTTTTTCACACACATTACACAAACAGTTTTGGTTGCTACGGACGCCAACAACTTAGCGCCGCGAGCTGGCCTGAGTAACCTCTAGATATGAATCTCACCTATCGAGCCATTCGCGCAATATGAATACTCTGCGAGCATAGTGTCATCGGCGCAGGCTATTTGCTTTGTTTGCTGTGAATCGCGGCGATGCGGGGGGGGGCGTACCCGAGCATTTGTCCCCAGCGAGCGGAGGGGTCGGACGAATTTTTTTATTTTTCCAATAACTGATCAATAATTTTTATTTGTTGCGCGAGCTTAGGTTTGCTTAGTTGTGCCAGTTTCAAGATCGCTTCAGCTAAGAGGTCGTCCTCGCAGTACAGGTACGCTGTTGGCACTCCTAGCTTGGATGCGAGCAATTGTGCCGTCTTGAGGGGCGGCTGATGCTTGCCAGACTCATACCTGCTGATTCTTGCAGAGCTGCACTCTTCATCCAAGCCAATCATGACTCCTAACCTATCCTGAGGTATGCCTAGCACCTCTCTTGCCTGTCGCAAGCGCTTTGCAAGAATATTCGCTGAAGGATCGTTGATGCGTCGAGGGGGCGAGCTTGTCTTTCTTGAGTACAACGCAAACGGCCAATGGGTATTTCTCGACTATCAGCAAAAGTACGGATTGCTTCGAAGCGTCGTTAAATATTTGGTCAATTAACGTTATTTGGTATTTAAACGAGCATTGGCGGCCTCTGGGCTGAGGTTGCCCCTAAATCTGCGCCTCAAAGTACCCCTCAATTCCCTTTTCCCCTTGCTCGTTCTGCAAGAGCAGCATCAGTAATATCCTTGCTTTCCAGGCGGACAGTTCTCCTGCCAGTATGGCACCTGCTTGCTGCAAGCGTGCCGAGGATCCGTCAAAGCCATAACACGCACGTGTCCCACCCTGTGTCACGCGGGTCGCGACTACGACCTTGATCCCTTTGTTCAGTGCAGCTAATACGCCTTCGTAGACTTCGGGATTGACGTGTCCAGAGGCCGTTGCCTGAATCACGATCCCTTTTGCGCCACCTGCCATTGCGCCATGAATGGCATTGGCAGAAGCCCCGACATACATGGCAACGACTTCGACGAGTGGTAGGGACGAGGTGGTCAAAGGCACATGCGTGCGTTGAGGTGCTTCTCGTCTGAAAATCACTTTGTCAGGAGTAATCCGCCCAATACAACCCCACTCACCCGAATTAAACGTTTCAACGTTAAAAGTATGTTGCTTTGAAACATCGCGCGCGCAATGCACTCTTTGATTAAGGACAACAAGCACGCCTTGTCCTCGCGCTTCCTGCGTCAAACTCACCTTGATACCGTCCACTAAATTCCGGGTGCCATCAGAATCGGCTTCAGACTGATTGCGCTGCGCACCCACCATTACGACCGGTTTGGATGAACGGACGGTCAAGTCCAAAAACCATGCGGTTTCTTCGAGAGTAGCCGTCCCGTGGGAAATCACAACGCCATTGACATCTTCTCGCGTAAGCAACTCTGTCACCCGCTTGGACAACCTGATCCATTCCTCGATCGACATATGGGGCGATGGGACTTGAGAGAACTGTTCGATGGTGACCGCGACATTATCTAAACTCGCGCCGGTTTTTGCGAACAACTCCTCACCGGTGACAGTAGGCAAAGCAAGCCCTGTCTTAGGATCGATTTTGGAAGCAATCGTCCCGCCCGTGGAGAGCAGCACGCAATGGGGTTTGACAGAATTACTCATAACAAGAACCCCTTAATTTGTAACATTAGTCAAGTTTGGCTCCCGAATCCTTCACGACTTTTGCCCACTTCGGTGCTTCTGCACGCATGTAGTCTTTAAATTGCTGTGTGCTCATATTGGAAAGATCGATGCCCACTCCCTCAAGCTTGCCACGGACTTCGGATGTCTGTAAGACCGCCATCACATCAGTATGGATTTTCTTGACAGTCTCGTCTGGTGTGCCTGCAGGCGCGAGCAAGCCATACCAAAAAGACATGTCATACCCGGGCAAGCCGGAGGCATCGATTGTCGGAATTTCTGGCATCACCTTCGCACCTTGTGCGCTGGTGAGACCCAGCGGTTTGGCTTGATTGGCTTTAATCAGAGGAATCGCGGTCGGCACGTTTTCAAAAATCATGGAGACCTCGCCCGCCATCAGCGCTGTGCGGGCGGGTGCAGAGCTCTTGTAAGGGATGTGCATCATGTCGACACCCGCCATACTCTTAAACATCTCAGCCGCAAGGTGATTGGAGCTTCCGCTACCACCTGAGCCGTAATTCAGCTTGCCTGGTTGTTTCTTTAAAAAGGCAATTAGCTCAGTCACGTTATTGGCCTGAACACTCGGATGCACAATCAGGACGTTTGACAAGGTTCCCAACATTGCAATGGGCGCGAAGTCCTTGAGACCATCGTAGGTCATCTTGGAATAGAGCTCGCCATTGACAATGTGCGTCGCCGTAGTCCCAAGTACAAGTGTTCGGCCATCTGGTTTAGCTCTGGCGACTTCGGCACTACCAATTGAGCCGTTAGCGCCTGCCTTATTTTCTATCACGACTGTTTGCCCCCACTTGGCCGTCAATGCCGGGGCAATCAATCGGGCCATGATGTCGGGCGTGCCACCTGGCAAATACGGGACCACAATCTTTACAGGACCATCAGGGAAAACGGACTGAGCAGAAACTCCTGCGAAAGGAGCAAAAGTAAGCAACGTCAATGCAGAGGCTAATACAACGCGGGCAGCTTTCATCAGAAACTCTCCATACCAAATATTGTTTGATTAATAGATCGATAATTAGCTAGATGGTCAATCGGCTAATCGTGTATTGTAGTGAATTGGCTTTTTAGGACAACTTTAGCGATTGGTTTAAGCTATGTTACTGTTGACGCCGATCGAAAATTGACCAGTTGGGGGTGCGGCGGAAAAGTTGGACTACTTGGAGGTAGTTCATGTACTCATACGAAGACCGAATTCGAGCAGTCAAGCTTTATATCAAGCTCGACAAACGCATCGCGGCGACCATTATTCAGTTGGGTTACCCGACAAAGAACGCA
>CAMBZR010000075.1 GCA_945872285.1 Bordetella parapertussis
TAAACACGGGATCGTCTTGGGCAATCTGGTGGGTCTGATCGACTCAGACTATCAAGGCCCTCTGATGGTCTCTGCCTGGAATCGTAGTCAAACTGCATACACCTTGCAGCCGCTTGAGCGCCTGGCACAGTTAGTGGTCTTACCCGTCACGCAAGCACAGTTCAACGTCGTAGACGAGTTCGAGCAAAGCTCGCGCGGCACAGGTGGCTTTGGTAGCACCGGCAAGGCTTAGCGTACACGCGCACGTTGACGTAGAGACGTTCACGTGCGTGTGCACGACGCCTCGGAGGGGGCTTTACGAGTGCTCAGTGCCTGCGCAATTTGAGCAGACAAGAGTTGCGTATTTTTTTGTTGACCCAAAACCAAAGCACTGACACCGATCTCGACGTTTTGTTTAAAACGCGAGAAACAAGTTAAGACTTGCGCGCCCTGCCCAAAGCGCAGACGCCACAAGGCATCGAGCGCGACGTACTGCCCCGGCACCAAGTCAAAGCGTTGTACGTCAACCTGAATCAACGTCGCCGTTGTCTGGGTCAAGGCCTGAGTAATGTTTTGAAGCGGCGGCATCCCCAGCGCCTGCGTTAACTCAAGGCCCAGAGCGCTTTGAAGGTGCGCAGACAAGGGTGCCGTCCAGCGATCGTCGCTCAAGAGCAGCAAACGACCGTTGGGCTCTCGCGTCACCAGCATCGTACTGTCGACCTCAGAGGGCACAGTCACGGGGCCCAGTACGTACGCCTTCTCAGCGCCTGGAGTGGGTAACGCGCTGAGTGCTGCGCTGGGCGCCCGATCTGCCGCAGGACTTAAGGTGTAGTGATAGGCCGGTGGGCTTGAACAGCCCCCCAAAAGCACTAGCGCCGAACAAAGCAAGAAGGATTTCATTTGGCAGGCGCTCCAAGCGTCTCGCGTGAATAGGGTTTGGACTGGCGCCCCGTGAGTAGCGCGTCGGGTTGTGCCTGCAATGCGTCGGTTAACCCTCGTAACGAACTCAAGCTGCGCCTCAGATCTTCGAGCATGGCCTCTGCGCTCGCCGTCATCGGACTGCCAGGCGCGATCAGCGTATTGAGATTTTTGACCGCCAGTTCAATTTGAGTGAGCGTCGTCGCAAGCTTAGGTACAACTGACTTGTCGAGCGTGACACTCAGCAACTTGATCTGCTTAATCATCTCATTGACTTCGTTACCGATCGACTCGAAAGGGATTTTATCGAGCTTGCCAACAATACTAGCGACCTGCTGCTGCAGTTTATCCAAGTCATCAGAGGCTACGGTAGGCATCTTAAACGGCAACTCAGCCTTGACCGTCGCAATCTTGGGCGCCTTAGGAAAATCCTCAAGCACGATGTACAGCTGGCCGGTCAGAATATTAGACGTACGTAATTGCGCACGCAGGCCGCGGTTAGTCATCAGTGCGAGTGAGCTGGCGAGTTGGTCGGCCGAGCGGCGTGACATGTTCATCTCTCGATAGACGGTTCCCAGACGCTCGGGGTACAGCGTGGCGTTCACCGAGGTAAAGAAGCGGCTGGTCGTCACATCAAAATCAAGCGCAACACTATTGACCACACCAATGTCGACGCCATTGAAGTCAACCATTGCACCGACCTTCAGACCGCGGGTGGGCTGATCAAACCGCATATAGATCGGCACCGCAAGTCCCTGCGGTTCGATTTCAGCGGTGCGACGGTTGTCATACAATTTAAAGACTCGCCCAACCTCAGCGATATCGCGGGGCTTTCCAAACGACCCAAAAGAGACTCCCCCAGAGATCAAAGAGACAAGCGACTGCGTATTGATTTGCATGCCTTCGGCCGATAGGGTCACATCGATGCCGCTTTCGTTCCAGAAACGCGTACTGCCATCAACATAACGATCATAGGGTGCGTCGACAAAAACCTCGACCTCGACAAACTGTCCGGCAGGTTCAAGCTTGTAGCTTGTCACCATACCCACCTGAAGCCGACGCATATAAACCGGCACCCCAACGCTTAAAGACCCTAAGTCTTCACTGCGTAAAGTAAAGCGCGAACCCGGCCGATCGCTTGTGATGGGCGGTGGATCTTCGAGGCCAACAAACTGCTTTTTTGTCGCCTTACCGAGTTCACCATGCTTGGTGTCAGTCTCAATGTATGCCCCAGACATCAGCGTCGACAACCCCGAGACGCCACTAAAGCCGATCCGCGGCTTCACCACCCAAAACTGAGTCGACTCATTGGCCATACCCGCCGAATCTTTATTGAGTTCGGCCTCGACCACGACTTGTTCGCGCGACTCAGTCAGACGAATATCTTTAACCACACCAATCACAACGTCGCGATAACGCAACTGCGTTTTACCCACTTCAAGGCCCGTCGCAGACAAAAACGTAATGAAGACGCGTGGCCCTTGCTTAGACCAGCTGTGATAGACGATCGAAAGCCCGATCAAGGCCGCCACAATCGGGATCAACCAAACCCAACCCTGGTTACGCTTGGGGCGTTGGCTGACGCGCGGCAAACGCGCGGTCTGATCTTGAGTCGACTGCTCCGGCATGCCGGACTCCTAAAGAAAGGGCTTACGTTAAGCAACAGGCGCTATTTTGGCAGACTCTGGATAAAGATGCCTGCGATGGCCAGCTCGCCTCCACGCCAAGCGAGGATCAAAGCCCAAGGCCGCCAGCATGGTCAAAATCACAACTCCAGCAAACGCGACGGCTCCGGCGCCTGGGTCAATCGTCAACAAGGCACCGAAGCGCCCGAGTGCAGAGAGCAAAATCACAACAAACACGTCAAGCATCGACCATTGCCCAATAAATTCGACCACTTCATATAGATGCGTGCGCGTTCTCAGGGCGTGCGTCGCGCGTTGCTGGGCAAGGTAAACCAAGACAGCCAAACAGACCAGCTTGAACAAGGGCACGACCACACTAGCAATAAACACAACCGCGGCGATACTGTAAGACCCCATTGCCACGAGTTCGATCACGCCCCCCATGATCGTGTGAGCGGAGTTGCCCGCGATGGAGTTAATTTGCATAATGGGCAATAAATTAGCCGGAATATAGAGAATGGAGGCTGCAAGAATCAGAGCCCACGTCCGGTTAAACAGCACGGGCGATGGCGCCTTGGGCAAGGGTTCGTGTACAACAGGCAAGCCTAGGTCGTGCGCCAGGCAAAGTATTTTATGTGCAGACAAACGCGTCAGAGCCGTGATAAAAATCGCAGACACTGCGGTCGCAAACAGACCCACGCCCGGCACCAAAGAGGCCAGACCCACTAATTTCACCACCGACACCAAAATACCCATTAAAAATACGGGCACCATGCACCACGGCTTTAGCAGATCAATCAGTGCGGTCAGTCTGTCAAAGAACCGAGGCAGGCGCCCAAGCGACAGCGCGAAGAACACCCACAATAGAAGCAGTAATTGCACCGCCGGCAAAAAAAATCCCGCGGCAAAGGCAACGACGGCTACCTCGGGGTAGCCGGACTCCCAAGTGATCACGATGGCATCAAAAAAAGAAGCGGTTTGCCCTTTGCCAGAAATCAGCAGCGTGGCGACAGGATACGCATTGGCCAGCGTGAAGATCACCAGCGTCGCCAAGATAACGGCTAACCAGGCACGAGGAGTGAAAACCGAGTAGGATTCGAGCACGTGATCGCAGCGCTCACATTGCGCCCATTCGCCTGGCGCCAGAACCGGGCGCTGGTAGCCTGTCCCGCAATGGTGACAGGTCAGCAAAAAGCTCGCTGACGGCGCAGACGCGTTCATTGATGCTGAGTCCCGGACCGACCGCTCAGGTTAATGAAGGAGTTCAGCTTCTTGATCGGATCCCGAAACCGACTTTTGCGACTTGTCTGGGCGCGGACCAAAGGTCAATAGCACCTTGCCCTCGGCGTCTATATCCACAATGACCGACCCACCGTCTGTGAGTTTGCCAAACAACAGCTCGTCGGCCAACGCGCGGCGAATCGTATCCTGGATCAAGCGCTGCATGGGGCGCGCGCCCATCAAGGGGTCAAAGCCATTTTTACCCAAGTGCGCACGAAGCGCATCGGTAAAGCTGGCCTCGACGCGTTTGTCGTGCAGCTGATCTTCGAGTTGCATCAAAAACTTGTCGACTACACGCAAAATCACAGCCTGGTCAAGCTGAGCAAACGGCACGATCGCATCCAGTCGATTCCGAAACTCGGGCGAAAACAAGCGTTTGATGTCGCCCATTTCGTCACCACTGGCGCGTGTATTCGAGAACCCGATATTGGGTTTATTCAACGCCTCGGCGCCCGCATTGGTGGTCATCACCAAGATCACATTGCGAAAATCCGCTTTGCGACCGTTGTTATCCGTCAGCGTGCCATGATCCATGACTTGCAAAAGAATATTAAAGACATCCGGATGCGCTTTTTCGATCTCGTCGAGCAACAGCACGCAATGCGGCTGTTTAGTGATTGCCTCGGTCAGCAAACCGCCTTGGTCAAACCCCACATAACCCGGAGGCGCACCAATCAAACGCGAAACTGTATGGCGCTCCATGTACTCTGACATATCAAAACGCAGCAATTCGATGCCTAGCGTAAACGCCAGTTGCCGGGCGACTTCAGTCTTACCCACGCCCGTCGGGCCTGAAAACAAAAAGGCACCGATGGGCTTTTCAGGGCGTCCCAGACCCGAGCGCGCCATCTTGATCGCAGAAGACAGCACTTCGATCGCACCATCTTGCCCATACACCACCGTTTTCAAATCGCGGTCGAGTGTCGCAAGCTTGCTGCGGTCATCGTTCGAAACCGACTGTGGCGGGATGCGTGCAATCTTAGAGACGATCATCTCGATTTCAGTTTTGCCGATCACCTTCTTTTGCTTTGAGCGTGGCAACAAGCGCTGTGCGGCGCCCGCTTCATCAATCACGTCAATGGCCTTGTCAGGCAAATGGCGATCGTTGATATGACGCGCCGACAGTTCGGCCGCTGCAGTCAAAGCCGCGGACGAATACTTCACACCATGGTGTTCTTCAAAGCGGCCTTTCAGGCCGCGCAAAATCTGAATCGTCTGAGCCACGCTAGGCTCTGGCACATCCACTTTTTGAAACCGCCTGGAAAGCGCAGCATCTTTTTCAAACACCCCGCGAAACTCTGTATAAGTCGTCGCGCCGATACAGCGTAACTGCCCCGAAGATAAGGCTGGCTTGAGCAAATTCGAGGCGTCTAGCGTGCCGCCCGAAGCAGAGCCCGCGCCGATAAGTGTATGGATTTCGTCAATAAATAAAATTGCCTGCGGATTATTGCGCAACTGTTTAAGAACGCCTTTTAAGCGTTGCTCAAAGTCGCCGCGGTATTTGGTGCCCGCGAGCAAAGCGCCCATGTCAAGCGAGAACACTTGCGCGTCTTGCAAGATCTCGGGAACCTCATTGCGAGTAATTCGGTAAGCCAGACCTTCGGCAATGGCAGTTTTGCCCACGCCCGCCTCGCCCACTAAGAGCGGATTGTTTTTGCGGCGACGACACAGGGTTTGAATCACGCGCTCAACCTCGTACTCACGTCCAATCAGTGGGTCGATACGCCCCGCTTTTGCAAGCGCATTCAAATCCTGCGCATACAGGTCGAGCGGCGACTGGCGTGCTTCGCCACCCTGCTCATCACCGTTGCCAGAGGCCTCTTTTGACGCGGGCGCCTCTGCTGGTGTGGCCTTGCTAATGCCGTGCGATAAGAAGTTCACGACATCTAAACGGGAGATACCCTGCTGCTGCAGGTAATACACCGCATGCGATTCTTTTTCGCCAAAGATCGCGACCAACACGTTCGCACCAGTCACCGGCTTTTTAGACGAGCCGCCCGCCGACACATGCATGATCGCGCGCTGAATCACCCGTTGGAAACCCAAGGTCGGCTGTGTGTCGACTTCGGTGCCCGCTGGAATCACAGGCGTATTGTCAGTCACAAACTTACGCAAATGACTGCGTAGCTCGTCTAGATTCGCGACACAGGCTTTTAAAACTTCGATCGCAGCCGCATTGTCAAGCAGCGATAGCAGCAAGTGTTCGACCGTAATAAATTCGTGGCGAGCTGAACGTGCCTCGACAAACGCCATATGTAGGCTTACTTCAAGCTCTTGCGAAATCACAATTCCTCCGTCCTTCATCAGTCATTAACGCCGTTGACTCATATTCTATGCTTTCCGCGGCGCAATCGTTACAACTAGTAAAAAAGCTTTTCAAAATGTATTTCTTTTGGCTTCTTTTTGCGTGTTTCAGGCATCATCTGCGGGCTCTAACACGCACTGCAAAGGGTGCTGACGGGCGCGCGCATATTGGGCCACCTGCGCCACCCTGCTTGAGGCAATGTCAAAAGGATAGACTCCGCAGACGCCTTTGCCTTCGTGGTGAACTTGCAACATGACGCGAAACGCATCTTCGGAGTTTTTACCAAAAAACTTCTCGAGGATGTGAACGACGAATTCCATAGGGGTGTAGTCGTCATTAAGCAAAATTACCTTGAACATCGGTGGAGGTGCGGTCTTTGCGGTGAGCTTTTCGACCACAAGGTCCGGGGGAAGCGAGGTGCGGGTAGACATAATCGGGTGGCAACATCCAGGCTAAAACGTTCATTTTTGTGACATATTCGGCACTTTCGTATCCTGTATTACCCTTGGTTTGGGCTTTGTGACTTGACGTCTGACGCAAATCTGCTCAATATCTTGCAATACTCAAGAATCTTTGGGTAAAGAAACGCCGAAAGCATCTTGATAATAAAACAAAAAATCAGTGCGCTTTCGTTTAGTTCATATATTGCTTAAAGAGGCAGGCGCAATGTCAGACTCAGCTACAAGTAACGGTCCTAAAGTGACCGGCACCGTGAAATGGTTTAACGACGCTAAAGGCTTTGGCTTCGTGACCCCCGACGATGGTGGAGAAGATCTTTTTGCTCACTTCTCGGCCATCGAAATGAACGGCTTTAAAACCTTGAAAGAAGGCCAGAAAGTGGCTTTTGAAGTCACTCAGGGTCCTAAAGGCAAACAAGCAACAAATATAACCGCGGCTTAAACTATCGGGGTGAATAACCCCTTGGATAGTAAAGATGCGAAATGTGCTCATGCTTGAAAAGCAGCGCAGTCTTAGGGCTGCGCTATTGCTTTGTGGTGCGTGCCTCGTGGGCTACACCGCGCAGTCGGTTGGCCAAACCGCGCAAGCCTCTGGCCCATTGGCGATCAAACAACTCGCGGCCGGTATGCATCTGATTCAGGCCGAAGTCGCCGCCACTGAGGCCAGTCGCTCACGCGGTTTGATGTTTCGTAAAGAGCTTGCTGCGAATCACGGCATGTTGTTTGTCCTTGAGCAACCGAACGTGCAGTGCTTCTGGATGCGCAACACCTTTCTGGCGCTCTCGATCGCTTTTGTCTTGGATGATGGCACCATCACCAATATTGCCGATATGGCGCCCCTGACTGAAAACTCGCACTGCTCGACCGTGCCAGTGCGCTACGCGCTTGAAATGGAGCAAGGTTGGTTTGCCAAACGTGGTGTGAGCGCAGGCAAAAAGGTCACCGGCCTTCAATAACGCGCTCTGGGCCAGCGCAAACCTTTGTGGCGCGCCCAGCCGCACACTCAAAGATTAGACGCGCTCGATCACCATGGCGATGCCCTGGCCCACACCAATACACATCGTGCACAGCGCATAGCGCCCTTTAATGACCTCGAGCTGATGGACAGCCGTCATGACTAAGCGTGCACCACTTGCCCCAAGCGGGTGACCCAAGGCAATCGCACCTCCGTTGGGGTTCACACGAGGATCGTTGTCGGCCAGACCAAGCAAACGCGTGACAGCAAGGCCTTGAGCCGCAAACGCTTCGTTTAACTCAATGACATCCATTTGCGCAAGCGTCAAGCCGGCCAGCGCCAACACCTTTTGAGTGGCTGGTGCTGGCCCAATCCCCATAATACGCGGCTCAACGCCAGCCGTTGCCATTGCGACGATGCGCGCACGCGGCGTCAGACCATGGCGCTTGGCCGCAACCTCGTTGGCCAGCAACAACGCCACCGCCCCATCGTTCACACCCGACGCATTGCCCGCTGACACCGAACCGCCCTCGCGCACAACGCCTTTGAGTTTTGCGAGCGCCTCGAGACTCGTTTGACGCGGATGCTCGTCGCAGCTAACGAGCAGCGGCTCGCCCTTTTTTTGCGCGATTGCGACCGCTGCGATCTCGCTGTCGAAATACCCGGAGGCCTGCGCGGCAGCCGTTTTCTCTTGACTGGCCATCGCGAAACCATCTTGATCTTCGCGCGAAACCTTAAATTGGTCTGCCACGTTTTCTGCCGTTTCAGGCATTGAATCGACCCCGTACTTCGCTTTCATTAAACGGTTTACAAAGCGCCAGCCAATCGTCGTGTCATAAATCGAGGCACTGCGCGAAAACGCTGAGTCTGCCTTGCCCATCACAAAGGGTGCACGCGACATACTTTCAACGCCGCCAGCCAACATAAACGAAGCATCGCCCGAGCGAATAGCGCGCGATGCCGTGCCCACGGCATCCATCCCCGAGCCACACAAACGATTAATCGTACCGCCGGGCACCTGCACGGGCAGCCCCGCCAACAGCGTGGCCATGCGGGCTACATTTCGATTGTCTTCGCCCGCCTGATTGGCACAGCCCATTAACGCATCATCGAGCTCTGCCCAGTCGATGTTAGCGTTACGCTCAGCGAGCGCCCGAATCGGTATCGCAGCCAAATCATCTGGGCGCACCGACGACAGCGAACCTGCATAGCGACCAAAAGGGGTTCGTAACGCGTCACAGATGAAGGCTTGGTTGGACATGACAGAAATCCTTAAATAGAATTGTGAGTAGAAGCTCTTTTGTTGCTACTGTAGCCCAAAACAGCACCCGAAAAAAAACCGACCCTCGGGTCGGCTTTTTTTAATTGCAGCGAGGCTTAGCCGAAGTTTTTGGCGGCGAAGGCCCAGTTAGCAAGCGTCCAGAAGCTTTCGAGATATTTTGGACGCGCGTTGCGGTAGTCGATGTAGTAGGCGTGTTCCCAGACGTCACAGGTCAGCAACGGCACATCCGTTGTGGTGAGCGGTGTTGCAGCATTGCTTGTGTTGACGATGTCGAGTGAGCCGTCAGGCTTTTTAACCAGCCAAGTCCAACCCGAACCGAAATTACCGGCTGCAGACTTATTAAAGGCCTCTTTAAACGCAGCCACACTGCCCCACTTAGCCTGGATTGCCGCGCCAAGCTTCCCGCTAGGCTCAGTACCCGAGGCCGGCGCAAGTGAGTTCCAATAAAAGGTGTGGTTCCAAATTTGAGCGGCGTTATTAAACATGCCACCTGAAGATTTTTTAATGATGTCTTCGAGCGAGGCGGTTTCAAATTCGGTGCCCGGAATCAGATTGTTCAGGTTGGTCACGTAAGTTTGATGGTGCTTACCGTGATGAAACTCGAGCGTTTCTTTTGAGATGGTGGGTGCCAAAGCGTCGATGGCATAAGGCAAAGCTGGGAGCGTATGGGCCATTGCTGCAAAATCCTTTTGAATGTGGGTCAAACAAATAACAACCATTATTGTATCGGACACGGGACTTGCCGCAAGGCCAGCCTTGTTGAGAGCAGGGTTAAAGAGATTTAATAGTTAGTTCACTTTGACTGTTAACGCACCTTGGGCGAGCGTGAGTTCAAGCGTCTGACCGAACTGAGCATTCAGCGCGTCTCTGAGGATTTGGCCCTCGGTGGTTCGCACAATCGCGTAGCCACGCGCCAAAGTGTGCTCGGGGCTGAGCGCGCGTAGCTGCGCGCTCGCGCTTTCGAGCCGGCCTTGTTGACGCAATAACAGGCGGCTCTGGCCGGCCTGAAGTTCGGTTGCCGCGCGCAGCAGGCGCAGGCGCACCGGACTCAACTCTGGCAACGCAGAGCTTAGCCGCAGGTGCGCACGCGCCTGACGCGAACGCGCGTATTCTCGCTGCTTGTCAAACGCCGAAGCCAGACGGCGCCCAAGACCAGACACTTTTTCTAGCTGGTGCGCCAAACGCTGGCCAGGTGCCACGACACCAAGCGCGGCTCGGTCTACCCGTTGGGCTAAGCGCTCGAGTAGGCGCGAGAGTAACTGGTCTGTTTGCCTCGCGGCAAGCCAAACACGCTCGCTGAGCGACTGGCGAGTCGCGCAAACAAGTTCAGCGGCCGCGGTGGGAGTCGGCGCGCGAACATCCGCCACAAAATCTGCAATCGTGAAGTCAGTTTCGTGCCCAACGCCTGACACCACCGGGATCACGCTTGCGGCAAGATCGCGCGCCAGTGCCTCATCATTAAAACTAAACAAATCCTCTAGACTGCCCCCGCCCCTGACCAACAACAATGTGTCGACCTCTTTTCTGTCGTTGGCCAGTGCCAGCGCCTGACGCAACTGCAAGGCCGCACCAGCGCCCTGCACGAGCGCCGGGTAGATAATCACAGGAACATGGGGTGCTCGGCGCGCCAACGCCGTTAAAACGTCGTGCAACGCCGCCGCCCCCAGCGACGTGATGATACCGATCGCTTTGGGGTAAGGCGCAAGCGCGCGCTTAGCCTCAGCGGCAAACAGACCCTCAGCCGCCAACTTATTTTTGAGGGCAACAAACGCCTCGAACAAAGTGCCTAACCCTGCACGCCGTAATTGTTCGACCTGTAACTGGTATTCGCCGCGCGCCTCATAGAGCGTGACCCGAGCTTTGAGCTCGACCGAATCGCCCACCTTAGGGGTAAACCCTGTTGCCACCGCGCGACCGCGAAACATCACGGCACGCACCGAGGCCGCCTCGTCTTTTAAGGTGAAATACCAATGCCCAGAAGAGGCGCTGGTAAAATTTGAAATTTCGCCCCGAACCCAGCACATAGTGAAACTGTCTTCGAGCAGGTGATTAACGGCTTGGTTTAACTGCGCAACAGTCAAAATATCTGGCGTCGTTACAGCATTTGTGTCTTGACTTTCAATTGTCATATGGCTTCCGAGGCACTTTATATCCACAGAACAAGCAAATAACGTGTAAGTCATTGTGACATAACAAATTACTTGCGTTCGGGTATTTTGACTTAAAAAAATTATCTAACACCATGTTTTAAATAACTTTATTAAAATATTTCAAATTTTTGACCTTTTTTTGAGCATTGCGCTGATAGCTAGTCTTTTCGATGGTCTACAAAGATATTCACACAATTATCCACAAGTTCTGTGGATAGTTTTATCTAGCGTAATTCAACTTGCCAAGCGCCGCGAATGCCCCGTACGATACGAGCACCGGCAGCAGCACCGACCGCTCAGTCATCGTGTATTCTGCGCCCTCCACTCGAGAGGTTTGTTGTGTTTTCAATCGTTTCTCAGGCCGGCTGGCCGATCTGGCCGCTGCTGGCCCTCTCGGTCGCCGCTGTGGCTATTATCCTCGAACGCCTGCTCAGCCTGCAAACCAAACGGATTATTCCGCCTGAGCTCACGGCCCAAGTGCTGCAATTGGTGCGCGCGCAGGCAGATGATGCGCTGGCGCTCGACAAGCTCAAGGTATCTTCGCCCCTGGGTCGAATTTTGGCGCAGCTGCTGCAACACCGAACGCTACCCGATGCAGAGCTCAGACGCAGCGTCGAAGACGTCGGCCAGGATGTCGCCTTCGCGTTAAACCGCTATTTGGCTGGTTTAGCCCTGATTGCAACGGTGGCACCCTTGATGGGTCTGTTTGGCACGGTGATCGGCATGATCGAAATTTTTGCCGCCTATCGCCCTGACGGCTCTGACCCAACCGAGTTGGCGCGCGGCATCTCGATCGCCCTTTACAACACCGGTTTTGGCATTTTGATTGCTGTACCCGCCTTAATCGCCCACCGCTATTTCAAATCGCGGGTCGACGACCTGCTGCTGCGACTTGAGCAGTCAACTCGCTATGTGCGTGAAAGCCTGAGGGGCTAAGACACTATGCGCTTTCGTACGCCAGACCACACCCCGCTCGAAATCAACTTCATTCCACTCATCGACGTTTTGCTGGTGATGTTGATTTTTTTGGCGGCTACCACAACCTTTACGCGTCAACACACCCTGAAAATCACGCTGCCACAGGCCACCGTTGAGGCGCAGGCCTTTCAGGGCATCGAATTAAGCATTCACGAGTCGGGACGCTATGCTCTGAACGGCACGTTGCTTAACAATCCTGACCTCGCCTCGTTGACACAGGCGCTGCGCCAGGCGGGCCAGGGGCAACAAGAGCCCGCCGTGTTGATTCGAGCCGCCGCGAATGCGTCGCACCAACTCGTCATCACCGCCATGCAAGCTGCGCGTCAAGCTGCGATTGTCAAAGTGTATTTCGCCACACAGGCCGGCGATTGAACTGCGCGAGGCTCTTGGCGGGGGCGGCGCTCTGGCTCCATCAGCAGTGGCAAAGGCGCGGCCTCGCTGCCGGTTTGCTATTGCCTTTTGCTGGCATCACCGCCTGCTATGTCGTGGCGAAAAAGATTTGGTACACGAGCGGCTTGGGCCAGGTATACCGCGCGCCAGTCCCCGTGGTTGTGGTCGGCAACGTGTATGTTGGGGGGACCGGCAAAACACCCGTCGTCATCGCCCTGGTCAAGCAGCTTGAGGCGCTAGGGTGGCACCCAGGCATTATTAGCCGCGGTTATGGCGTCCGTCTTGGGCCGCAGGCGCACAGTGGCCGGGGCGTCTTGCAAGCTAGCGTCGTGGGCGATGAACCCGCTTTGCTCGCCGAACAAACTGGCATGCCGCTGGGCGTGCATCCCAAACGTCGTCTGGCCTGCCAGGCGCTGCTACAAGCCTACCCCCAAGTCGATATTATCGTGGCCGATGATGGCTTGCAGCATTTAGCGCTTGCGCGGGACTTTGAAATTGTCGTTCAAGACGCGCGCGGGCTTGGCAACGGCTGGCTTCTGCCTGCCGGCCCTTTGCGCGAGCCCGCCAACAGACTGAGCACGGCCGACCTTGTGATCACTCGTGAAAACGCGCCCAGCCGCCTCGCTGCTGCACCTTGCGACCCTGAAGCGACCCAGCATCAGCCGGTCGGCCTGAGGATGTGGCTCAAAGTCACTGGGCTACAGTCTTTAGATAAAAAATTAAATATATCCGTTTCTGAATTTACTCAGCTTAGGTCAAAAAAGAACACAATTGCGATTGCTGCAATAAGCGAACCGGATAGATTTTTTAACTCTCTTGCGCAAGCTGAGCTAAACCCCGACCAAACCTTAGGGCTGCCTGATCACCATCCTCTAGACGCCTCACTGTTTGCCGAACAAACGGATGACTTGATTTTGCTGACGACTAAAGACGCCGTGAAATGCCGCGAGCTGACCGACCCCCGAATATGGGTGGTCTTGGTAGAAGCCGTATTTTCTGAGCCGGACTGGGTCAGCGAGCTGTCACAGCGCCTGAGGGCCACGCAAAATCACTCACACTCGAAGCTGCCTGTTGCTTAACGACTGCGCGCAAACGCTGTCTGACTGATTACAATACGCTGATGGAAACTCGCTTACTTGATATTTTGGTGTGTCCCCTATGCAAGGGGCGTCTGTATCCTAATGAAACTCGAACAGAGCTTGTCTGTCGCGCTGATCGCCTCGCTTATCCGGTTCGCGATGGCGTGCCGGTGATGCTTGAAGAGCAGGCACGCGTGCTAAGCGACGACGCAGACGCCTGAGTTGCGATGACCACCCTTGAGATGACCACCCGCGCCACCCCACCTTCTGACGCACCCGACGCCTTTGTGGTGGTGATACCAGCGCGACAGGCCTCAAGTCGTCTGCCCGGCAAAATGCTAGCCGACTTAGCCGGTAAGCCCATGGTTTTAAGGGTTGCAGAGCAGGCGCTTGCCTCAAACGCCTCTCGGGTGGTGATCGCAACTGACCACTTCACCATTGCACAGGCGGCACGCTCGGGGGGCATTGAAACGCTGCTGACACGCGTGGATCACCCCTCTGGTACCGATCGCCTGGCAGAAGCGGCCGCGCAACTCGGCCTGCCTGACGACACCATCGTGGTCAACGTGCAAGGCGATGAGCCGCTGATTGACCCCAAACTTATCAATCGCGTCGCGCACCAATTAGCGCAAGAGCAAGACCCCCTGGTTGTGATGGCCACCTGTGCAACCCCTCTCACTGAGGCGGCGAACTTCTTTAACCCCAACGTCGTCAAAGTCGTTTGTAATCAACAAGGTCGGGCACTTTATTTTTCTCGCGCACCGATTCCCTGGGATCGTGAGGCGTTTCAAACAGCAGAAAAAAACCTGCAGTCCGGTTTTCCTGCCCT
>CAMBZR010000076.1 GCA_945872285.1 Bordetella parapertussis
AATATTTTGAGCGCTTCTTTGGCAACCTGTGTATCGACGGCCGCCAAAAAATCTGGCATGGCCTCAAGCACGGTCACCTCAGCACCTAGGCGACGCCAGACGCTGCCCATCTCTAGGCCGATGACACCCGCGCCAATGACTCCTAATTTTTTAGGCACTGTTGCAATATTTAAGGCGCCATCGTTCGACAACACTTGTTGCTCGTCAAAGGGCAGGCCAGGCAGTTCTCGCGCTGAAGATCCGGTTGCAATCACAACATGCTTACCAACGATCTCGGCCGTTGTGGTGCCGCTGACGTTAATCGCCCAACCGCCCTCTACCTTGCCCGTGAACGCGGCTTTGCCATGGAAAAACGTAATTTTGTTCTTTTTAAACAGATACAAAATACCATCGTTGTTTTGCTTCACAACGCTATTCTTGCGACCAAGCAACTGTTCAAGATTCAGGCTGACGCCTTTCACTTCAATGCCGTGCTCTGCAAAATGATGATTCACCTGATCGTAGTGCTCTGAAGACTGAAGCAACGCTTTGGACGGAATACACCCTACATTGGTGCAGGTGCCACCTGGCGCGGGGCCGCCCTTACCGTTTTGCCAGGCATCGATACACGCCACTGACATACCTAGCTGGGCAGCGCGAATGGCTGCAATATAGCCACCCGGGCCCGCACCGATCACCACAACATCAAATTGAGTAGGCATGAATATCTCGGGGTTAGATTTCGAGTAACAAGCGTTGTGGATCTTCGAGCGCTTCTTTCATCGCAACCAAGCCCAAGACTGCTTCACGGCCATCAATGATTCGATGATCATAAGACAGTGCGAGGTAGTTAATTGGCCGAATCACAATCTGGCCTTTTTCGACGACAGCTCGCTCTTTGGTCGCGTGAACGCCCAAAATCGCTGACTGAGGCGGATTGATAATTGGCGTTGACAACATCGAACCAAACACACCACCGTTTGAAATCGAGAACGTACCGCCGGTCATTTCTTCGATGCCGAGCTTGCCTTCTGAGGCGCGCTTACCAAAGTCGGCAATCGTTTTTTCGATTTCGGCGATTGAGAGTTGATCGGCGTTACGCAAGATCGGCACCACCAAACCACGCGGGCTACCCACCGCGATACCAATGTCAAAATAGCCGTGATAGATGATGTCTTTGCCATCAATTGAGGCATTCAATACCGGATAGCGTTTAAGCGCTGCAACGGCTGCTTTGACAAAAAACGACATAAAGCCAAGCTTCACGCCATGCTCTTTTTCGAATTTGTCTTTGTACAAGTTGCGCAGGTCAATCACGCCTTGCATATTGACTTCGTTAAACGTCGTCAGAATCGCGTTGTCTTGTTGCGATTGCAACAGGCGTTGGGCCACACGCGCGCGCAGACGACTCATTGGCACGCGCTGCTCTGAACGACCATCAAGAGACTGGGTCAAGGCCACCGAAGGATTCGCCAACGGGGCGGGCTTGGTGGGGGTAGGCGTAGCTGCAGCGACTGGTACAGAGGCCCCCAGCGCGTCACCCTTTGTAATCCGACCATCTCGCCCTGAACCCGCGACAACTGAAGCCGCAACACCCTTATCAGCCAAGATTTTTGCAGCGGCAGGGGACGCCACGCCGGCACTGCCTGAGGTGGCATGTGTGGGGGGCGCAGCGACGGCGGCGACAACAACGGATGCAACGGACGCAACGGACGCAACCGAGGCAGCGCCCGCTGCGGCTGGCATCCCGGCAACAGCCTTGCCCTCGGTGTCGATCCGGGCAATGACTTCACCCGAACCCACCAGACTGCCATCCCCTCGAACGATTTCAGCAAACACACCTGAGGCCGGCGCAGGCACCTCAAGCACGACCTTATCGGTTTCGACTTCGATCAAAATTTCATCTGCTGTGACAGCTTCGCCGGGCTTTTTCTTCCAGATAAGCAAAGTTGCTTCAGAAACAGATTCAGACAGTTGGGGCACAACTACATCGGTGATTGCCATTTTTTTTCCGTGAGGGATCGTAGTATTTTGGTAATGTCGCTTAGCTTGTGTGGTCGCTTGGCTTACGTTATTTAGTCAGCATGAACACTTTGAACTTGCCAAAGGCTTGCTCAACCAAGGCCTTTTGCTGCTCTTGGTGCTTGGCCAAATAACCCACTGCAGGCGAAGCTGACGCCGGACGACCGGCATAACCCAGTTTTTGCCCGGCAGACATATTTTGGTACAGGTGGTGTTGCACATAAAACCAGGGGCCCTGGTTTTGCGGCTCGTCTTGCACCCACACGACTTCGGTGGCTTTAGGGTATTTGCGAAGCTCAGCTTCAAAGGTCTTGTGCGCAAACGGATACAGTTGTTCGACACGGATAATCGCCACCGAGTCATCTTTGCGATCGGCGCGGCCGTGCACCAAGTCGTAGTAGACCTTGCCCGAGCAGGCCAAGACGCGTTTGACTGACGCGGCTTTAATTTGCGCATCGAGCTCGGGGATGATCGGCTGAAACCGACCCGCCGAGAATTCTTTTAAAGCAGAGCCCGCGTCTTTGTTTCGCAGCAATGACTTGGGTGTCAAAATCACCAAGGGCTTACGAAACTGTCTAACCATTTGACGACGCAACAGATGAAAGATCTGCGCGGCCGTTGTGGGCTGCACAACTTGAATATTGTTGTCAGCGCACAGCTGCAAAAAGCGCTCGATACGTGCCGAGGAGTGCTCCGGCCCTTGACCCTCGTAACCGTGCGGCAACATCATGGTCAAGCCCGACTGGCGACCCCATTTTGCCTCGCCAGACACGATGAATTGGTCGATAACGACTTGCGCGCCATTCACAAAATCGCCGAATTGGGCTTCCCAGATCGTGAGCGTATTAGGGTCTGCACAAGAGTAACCATACTCAAAACCCAAGACCGCTTCTTCAGACAAAACTGAGTCGATCACCGTAAAGGGTGCCTGACTGGCTGACACATTTTGTAACGGGATATAAGTGCCGTCATCCCAGCGCTCACGATTTTGATCATGTAAAACTGCATGACGATGAGTGAAGGTGCCGCGACCAGAGTCTTGGCCCGTGATACGAATCGCATAACCCGCCTTGACGAGGGTTGCAAAGGCCAGATGCTCGCCCATGCCCCAATCAAGGTTTTGGTCGCCGCGCGCCATGGCACGACGATCGTTGAGTAGCTTGGTTACCAACGCATGCGGTGTGAAACCTGCGGGCGTTTGAGTCAGCGCGTCGCCAATACTTTTAAGTTCGGCAAGCGGCACACCGGTGTCGGCCTGATCTGTCCACTTTGCGTTTAAGAACGGGGTCCAGTCAATCGCGTATTTGCTTTTATAGTTAGTCAACACCGGTTCGATTGTGCGTTGACCATCTTCCATGTGTTGACGGTAGTCTTTAACGAGTTGATCGCCCTCACCGTCTTTGAGCACGCCCTGAGCCGTGAGTTTGTCTGCATACAGCTTGCGTGTGCCGGGATGCGCGCCGATCCGCTTGTACATCAAAGGCTGTGTCAGTGCGGGTGTGTCTTGTTCGTTATGACCAAGCTTACGAAAACACACGATATCCACCACGACATCGCGACCAAACTGCATTCTGAAGTCGAGCGCCAAACGCGTCGTGAACGCCACGGCTTCAGGATCGTCACCGTTGACGTGAAAGACCGGTGCTTCGATCATTTTTGACACATCGGTGCAATAAATGGTCGAGCGTGTGTCGCGAGGGTCTGACGTGGTGAAGCCAATTTGGTTGTTAATGACTAAGTGAACGGTCCCGCCCGTGCCGTAGCCCCGCGTTTCGGCAAGGTTGAGGGTTTCCATGACGACGCCCTGGCCTGCGAACGCCGCATCACCGTGTACCAGCACCGGCAACACTTGTTTGTAACCTTCGGCGCCGCGGCGCTCTTGACGCGCCCGCACGCTACCTTCGACCACAGGGTTGACGATTTCGAGGTGAGACGGGTTAAAGGCGAGTGACAGATGCATCGGCCCGCCTCGGGTCGATAAATCGCTTGAAAAGCCGTTGTGATATTTGACGTCGCCATCGCTCAGTCCCTCGGCGTGATGACCTTCGAATTCAGCAAACAAATCACCAGGCATCTTGCCCATGATGTTCACCAACATATTCAAACGACCCCGGTGTGCCATGCCCACCACAATTTCTTGCACGCCAGACTCGCCGGCATGGTGGACGAGTTCATCCATCGAAGCGATAAAGCTGTCGCCGCCTTCGAGGGAGAAACGCTTTTGACCCACATATTTTGTGTGGAGATAACGTTCAAGGCCTTCGGCCTCGGTTAGCTGCTGCAAAAGATAGCGCTTGCGCTCTGCCGTCACGGGCGGGGCTGAAAGCGTGGATTCGAGACGCTCTTGGACCCAGCGCTTCACGGCGGGATCAGAGGCGTGCATGAACTCAACGCCCACTGAACGGCAATAAGTATCGCGCAGGGCTTTGAGGATCTCGCGCAAAGTCATGGTGCTTGCGCTTGAAAAATAAGTATTTGCGGCTGAGAAAACCTGATCGAGATCGGCTTCGTTTAAACCATAAAAAGATGGATCTAGCTCAGGAATCGCGGGGCGATCCGTGCGCTTGAGCGGGTCAAGCTCGGCCCAGCGCGAACCCAGGCTGCGATAGGCTGCAATCAAAGACTGCACATGTACTTGCTTGGTCGCGACGGCCAGATCCGATTCTTTGGCACGTTGCACAAAACCATTCGTTTTGGCGCGAAAAGCAAAAGATTCAACGATGGGCGCGTGCGCCTGATCGCGTGTGGCTTCTTGACCGTCGGACGCTGGCATGTGCTGTAGCTGGTCGAAATAGCTTCGCCAGTTCTCAGGCACGGCGCCAGGATTGTCGAGGTAAGCTTCATAAAGCTCTTCGACATAGGGGGCGTTACCCCCAAACAGATAGGAGTTTTTTAGAGATTCGAGTTCTGATGACATTTGACGCTTCACCTTGTCGGGTGCTTCACCCGTTACGATGCAGGAATACCTTCCGTTTACTCGGCTAAACCGATTTGCGGATAGCGGATAGAAGGCAGTTGTTTGAGCCTTATAGTCCGGCACGAAATTATAACCCTTCAGCGTCACATTCGCCTAGGCGTCTGCACGATGTCCCTGACCTTTTGAAGGGTATTAAAAAGGCGACCGCAAGGGTCGCCTTTTTGCAAACTACGCTGCGCTTGTTTATTTGCGCTTTGGTACCGAACGCGACGTCGCACCTTGATACAACTGGCGTGGACGGCCAATTTTGTATTCAGGATCAGAAATCATTTCGTTCCATTGTGCAATCCAGCCTACAGTGCGCGCTAAGGCGAAGATCGCCGTAAACAAGGCAGTGGGCACACCAATCGCACGCTGAACGATGCCAGAGTAGAAATCGACGTTTGGATAGAGCTTGCGCTCAACGAAATACGGATCTTCGAGTGCGATGCGCTCAACTTCCATGGCGAGTTTGAACAATGGGTCGTTTTCAAGCCCCAAAGCTGCCAAAACTTCTTTGCACGTTTGCTGCATCAGCTTGGCGCGTGGATCGTAGTTTTTGTAAACACGATGACCAAACCCCATCAAGCGCACGCCAGAGTTTTTATCTTTGACTTGTTCCATGAACTCGCCAACTTTAGCCATCCCGCCCTTGGCTTGCAACTCTTCGAGCATTTGCAGGCAGGCTTCATTGGCACCACCGTGAGCTGGGCCCCACAGGCAGGCGACACCCGCGGCGATGGCGGCAAAGGGGTTTGTGCCCGAAGACCCGCACAGACGCACTGTCGAGGTTGAGGCGTTTTGTTCGTGATCGGCGTGCAAAATAAAAATACGATCGAGCGCACGTTCGACCACAGGATTGACGACGTACTCTTCGCAAGGTGTCGCAAACATCATGCGCAAAAAGTTGCCGGTATAAGACAAATTATTTTGCGGGTAAATATAGGGCTGACCTTGCGAATACTTATAGGCCATCGCCACTAGCGTCGGCATTTTGGCAATCAGGCGAATCGCCGACACATGCCGATGGTGCGGATTTGTGATGTCGTTGGAGTCGTGATAGAACGCAGACATCGCCCCCACCAACCCCGTCAGCACAGCCATCGGATGCGCATCGCGGCGAAAGCCACGTAGAAAAAACTGCATTTGTTCATTGACCATGGTGTGACGTGTCACCAAGGTATCAAAATCCAATTTTTGCTTAGCGTCGGGTAAGTCGCCATTTAAGATCAGATAACTGATATCCATGAAGTCGCAATTGACAGCCAACTCATCGATCGGGTAACCGCGGTACAAGAGCTCGCCCTTATCACCATCGATATACGTAATGTCTGAGGTGCACGAAGCCGTCGACAAAAAACCGGGATCATAAGTAAACATGCCCGTTTGGCCATACAGCTTACGAATGTCGATTACCTGCGGGCCAACCGAGCCGTTGTACACCGGAAAATCAACCGACGGCGCACCGTCAGAGAACGAAAGTGTCGCTTTTTTGTCAGATAGTTTCATGGGGCGTTCCTTCGAAAAGTTTTTATGCGACTTCTATAAAGCGCGAATGTTGGCAAGCACGGCGTGCACTGCAGGCCTGTCTAGAGAACCCACAGGTTCGAGTCGAGATAACAGTAAGTCTAACAGTTCATTGTCACCAAGCTCAAACAGCTGAGTCAGCGCCCCGACCTCGACATCGGTCAGGGCGGTCTCATAGGCGTCGAGATACTTGGTCAGCATTAAATCGTTTTCAAGCAAGCCTCGCCGGGCGCGCCAGCGCAGCCGTGTGCGATCCATGTCGGTCAGTTGGCTCATGGCAGGCGTAGCCTAGACCGTGCGACGCACGAGCATTTCTTTAATCTTACCAATCGCCTTTGTCGGGTTCAAACCTTTGGGGCAAACGTCAACACAGTTCATAATGGTATGGCAACGGAACAACCGATACGGATCTTCCAGGTTGTCGAGTCGCTCCGCCGTTGCGTGGTCTCGGGTGTCAGCAATAAAGCGATACGCCTGAAGCAAGCCAGCTGGCCCGACAAACTTATCTGGGTTCCACCAAAAAGACGGGCAAGAGGTCGAGCAGCAAGCGCACAAAATGCACTCATACAGACCGTTGAGTTCGTCGCGCGCCTCGGGGGTTTGTAAGCGCTCTTTTTCAGGTGGTACCGTATCATTGATCAGGTAAGGCCTGACCGAATGATATTGGTTAAAGAAGTGCGTCATGTCGACAATCAAATCACGGATAACGGGCAAACCTGGAAGTGGACGCAACACCACAGGCTCGCTTAATTCAAGCATGTTAGTGGTGCAAGCCAAACCATTTTTACCGTTGATGTTCATGGCGTCAGAACCACAGACGCCTTCGCGACACGAACGACGCAGGGTCAGACTGTCGTCGACATCCATCTTGATGCGGATGAGTGCGTCAAGCAGCATCTTATCGGTCGGTTGTAGCTCGACCTCGAGCTTTTGCATGTAGGGACGCTCGTCTTTGTCAGGATCGTAGCGATAAATTTCAAACTTCACGATGCGTTTGGTGCTCATGATAGGTATCCAGGTAACTTGTCTTAAAAGGTACGCGACTTGGGCGGGAAGCTTTCGACGGTGAGTGGCTGCATTTGCACAGGCTTGTAATCGAGGCGATTGCCCTCTGAGTACCACAAGGTGTGCTTGATCCAGTTTTCATCGTCACGCGTTGGATGATCGTCAAGCGCGTGCGCACCACGACTTTCTGTACGCGCGGCTGCAGAATGAATCGTTGAGCGTGCCACTTCAATCATGTTGCTTAGCTCAAGCGCTTCGATACGCGCGGTGTTGAACACTTTTGACTTGTCCGTAAACGCAATGTTGTCGACTTTTTCGGCCAGCGCATCGATTTTTTTCACGCCTTCATTCAGCGAAGCAAGGGTCCGGAACACCCCGCAATGCTGTTGCATGGCGTCACGAATTTCGTTACCTACGACTTGAGTTTTTTCACCTTTGCTGCGGCTTTCGAGTTTGTTGACGCGTTCAAGTGAGAAATCAACCGACTCTTGCGCTAAAGGCTGATGAGCGTGTTGGCGCTCGGGATGCGCAGCCACGATGTGGTTACCCGCAGCGCGTCCGAACACAATCAAATCAAGCAGCGAATTAGTACCCAAGCGGTTGGCACCGTGTACCGAAGTCGCCGAACATTCACCGATCGCGTAAAGGCCATTGACGATGTTGGTTTGCTTGCCGTCCCAGCTAGTCACTTGACCGTTATAGTTACAAGGGATACCGCCCATTTGGTAATGGATGGTTGGCACCACTGGAATAGGCTCTTTAGTGGCGTCGACGTTGGCAAACTTGTGTCCGATTTCTAGAATCGACGGCAAGCGCTTATTAATGACGTCTGCGCCCAGGTGATCAAGCTTTAAGTGCACATACGCGCCATCGGGACCGCAACCGCGACCTTCTTTGATTTCTTGATCCATACAACGCGAAATGAAGTCGCGCGGCGCCAAATCTTTGAGGGTTGGCGCGTAGCGTTCCATAAAACGTTCGCCGTCTTTATTCAGAAGAATGCCGCCCTCGCCTCGTACACCCTCAGTGATCAGCACACCCGCACCGGCAACGCCCGTGGGGTGAAACTGCCAGAATTCCATATCCATCATGGGGATTCCAGCCCGCGCGGCCATACCCATGCCGTCGCCAGTATTGATGAAAGCATTGGTCGAAGCCGCCCAGATGCGCCCTGCACCACCCGTCGCAATCACGGTTGTCTTAGCTTCAAAAATGTACGTTTCGCCGGTTTCCATCTCGAGCGCTGTGACGCCCAACACGTCACCCGCCTGATTACGGATCAGATCTAAGGCCATCCATTCGACAAAGAATTGCGTACGCGAGGCCACGTTACGCTGATAAAGCGTGTGTAACAAAGCGTGACCGGTTCGATCGGCGGCTGCGCAAGCGCGCTGCACCGGTTTTTCGCCGAAATTTGCCGTGTGACCACCAAACGGGCGCTGGTAAATCGTGCCATCAGCATTGCGATCGAAAGGCATACCCATGTGTTCGAGTTCGTAGACCGCGTTCGGCGCCTCGCGACACATGAACTCAATGGCGTCTTGATCACCCAACCAGTCAGAGCCCTTGACGGTGTCATACATGTGCCAGTACCAGTTGTCTTCGCTCATGTTGCCAAGCGAAGCACCGATGCCGCCCTGTGCTGCAACCGTGTGCGAGCGCGTGGGAAACACTTTAGACAAGACCGCGACCGAAAGCCCGGCGTTTGCAAGCTGCAACGAACAACGCATACCGGCACCGCCGGCACCCACGACGACCACATCAAACTGACGGCGCGGTAAAGAGGATTTGACAGCGACCACGGCTTAGTTTCTCCAGAGGGTGTGTACAAAGTACACGACTGACCCAGCCAACCACAGGATAGTGAGGACCAGCAACAATAAACGAATACCTACGGGCTTGACGTAATCCATCCAGATGTCGCGAATACCGATCCAGGCATGCCAGGCTAGCGAGAGCATCGCTAAAGTGGCCAGCACCTGCCCCACGGGGACATCAAAAATGGTGAAGGTAAAGAGGTTCTTCCAATTGGTGTACGTGAAGCCCGACATCGTCAGAATCCCCACCAGTAACACCAAGGTGTAAATCGCAAGAATGATCGCCGTGACGCGCTGGATGATAAATTCACCGGTGCCGTAATGCGCCCCCACTACCAGACGTTTAGGGCCGATTTTTTCGATTGGGACCATTACCAGACTCCGAACAATTTAAGACCGAACACAACCGTAAGAGCGAGACTTACCCCAAGCACTGCGCTTGCGCTTTTAGCACCCGACTCTTTGTCAACGCCAATATGCAGGTCAAGCACCAGATACCGAATGCCTGCGCAAAAGTGGTGCAGGTAGCCCCAGATCAAACCGAGCAGCACCAACTTCATGAGGGGGTGGCCCGTAACGGTCGACATCGCGGCGAAGCCCGCCTCTGAGCGAAAGCTCATGGCAAACAAAGCGATTAACAGCGGTAAGCATACAAACAAGGCAGCACCGCTAATTCGATGCAAGATCGAAACCTTGCCTGCCATTGGCAGACGGTAGTGCATCAAATCAGTCACATTAATATTGCGAAACTGAGGACGCGGCTTTGGGGCTGTGTCAGACATAACGACCTCGATCTAAAAACGTTCTATTAGGATAAACACTATATTCTCGCCGATGTCGGCCAACGGTGGAAATCAGTCAATTAATGCAATTAATTCATACTGTTACGATAATGATACTGATCAGTCACATAATGACCCAACCGTAATTCTACCGGACGATCTGCGTAAGTGTACGAGATACGATCCACTTTCAGTACAGGGGTATCTTTTGGAATTCTCAAAAGGCTACTGACATCGGCGTCGGCACTGACGGCGCGAAGCTTTTCTTCGGCGCGAACCATGCTGATCCCAAACTCGGTTTCTAAAAACGCGTAGAGCGGCCCCGAGTGACCATTCAGCAAGTCAACGGTCAGGCCTTTAAACAACACGCCTGGCAAAAAAATATCATCGACCACAGTCGGCAAGCCCGCAAAGGACAGCAGTCGACGGATCGCCACAACAGGGTCACCTGTTTTTAACTCAAGCGCGCGCGCAATCTCAGCGCTCGCGCGCACCCGCTTGCAATCGAGTATCTGACTTTCGGCGGGCTGTGGCTCACCTTGGTTGGGCGCGAGTCGCAAAAACCGAAAGCGCACACGCGCTTCGTGATGCGTCGAGACAAACGTACCCTTGCCCTGGCGACGGATTAACAGATTTTCGGCAGCGAGTTCATCGACGGCTTTACGCACCGTACCTTGACTCACTTGAAATCGCTGGGCTAATTCAGTTTCGCTGGGGATCGCCTCGCCGGGTTTCCAGTCACCGCGATCAAGCGACTGCACCAACAAATCTTTAATTTGTCGGTACAGGGGGCTAAACGCCGCAGCGCCCGTTGCACTTGCTGCAGACAAGGGTTTGCGGGCCGAGGCCTCAGACATCGTTAGGACGCTTTGAAAACATAGTGACATTGTGTCACATGCGCCAGTGTCTGTCCACGACTCTTGTGTCTTATATAAGATATATGATAGGTTGACTCTGCACCTGTTTTGCTCTAGCATCGCGTTCGATATTCAAGCCTCCCCGCGCCCCAAAAGCGGGTCGAGGCAAAAACGCTAAACTGCCTGTTATTCGATGCGCGTGCCCTCTTTCCTCTTTTTACCTCTTAGCAATCTGCTTAGCCTTCTCGGAGAAAACTATGTCTAAACCCGCCGTGCGCGTTGCGGTTACCGGTGCTGCCGGTCAAATCGGTTACGCCCTCTTGTTTCGTATCGCTTCAGGCGAAATGCTCGGCAAAGATCAGCCTGTGATTCTGCAACTGCTCGAGATCCCCGACGAAAAAGCGCAAAAGGCGCTTAAAGGGGTCATGATGGAACTCGACGATTGCGCGTTTCCCCTGCTGCAATCGATGACCGCGCACGGCGACCCGCGCGAAGCGTTCAAAGAGGTCGAAGTGGCTTTGTTGGTGGGCTCGCGGCCACGTGGCCCCGGGATGGAACGCGCCGACTTACTGGCCGTCAACGCAGCGATTTTTACCGCTCAGGGCAAGGCCTTGAATGAAGTGGCGCACCGAAACGTCAAAGTCTTGGTCGTCGGGAACCCTGCCAATACCAATGCCTATATCGCCATGAAATCGGCCCCTGCGCTACCGGCCAAAAACTTTACCGCCATGCTGCGTCTAGACCACAACCGCGCGCTGTCGCAGTTAGCCGCCAAAATGGGCAAGCCCGTTGCAGACATTCAAAAACTGGCCGTTTGGGGCAATCATTCGCCCACAATGTACGCCGACTATCGCTTCGCCACAGTCGGAGGCCAAAGCGTTGAGAAACTCATCAACGACGCCACCTGGAACCGCGACGTATTCTTGCCAACGGTCGGCAAGCGCGGTGCCGCCATCATTGAAGCGCGCGGGCTGTCCTCAGCGGCTTCGGCCGCCAATGCCGCGATCGATCACGTGCGCGACTGGGTGCTTGGCACAAACGGCAAATGGGTCACGATGGGCATTGCCTCGGATGGCAGCTATGGCATTCCTGAAGGCACCATGTATGGCGTGCCGGTCACCTGCCAAGGCGGAGAATACCAACGCGTCACCGGCCTCGAGATCGACACCTTTTCGCGCGAGCGCATGGATTTGACGTTAAAAGAACTGCTTGAAGAACGCGACGCTGTTGCGCATCTGCTTAAATAAGTCATCATGCACCCCTAAAAATGACCCCCCCACAGACCTCGTCTGGAGGGTTCATTTTTTTATCTGTTCTTGGAGAAAGCAATGTCTAAGCAAGCAACCGCCGGCGAACGTTTTCGTGCAGCACTCGCGGCTGAGCAGCCCCTACAAATTATTGGCGCGAGCACCGCACATCACGCGTTACTCGCCAAGCGCGCTGGCTTTCACGCAATCTATTTGTCAGGCGGAGGCGTGGCCGCGGGTTCTTTAGGCCTGCCCGACCTGGGCATCAATACCCTCGATGATGTCTTGACCGACGTACGTCGAATCACAGACGTGTGCGACACACCGTTGATTGTTGATATCGATACCGGCTTTGGCCCCTCGGCGTTCAATATCGCCCGCACGATTCAAAGCCTGACTAAATTTGGTGCGGCAGGTTGCCACATCGAAGACCAGGTCGGCGCTAAGCGCTGCGGACATCGTCCTGGCAAAGAAATTGTCTCAACAGAGGAAATGCGCGACCGCGTAAAAGCCGCTGTTGATGCGCGCACGGACGACAGCTTTTATATCATCGCACGCACCGATGCAATCGCCTCGCACGGCGTGGATGCCGCCATTGAACGCGCGCTAGCCTGTATCGAAGCCGGCGCAGACGCCATCTTTGCAGAAGCAGCTTACGACCTCGCCACCTTCGAAAAATTTGGCAAAGCGGCGGGCGTGCCCTTGCTCGCCAACATCACCGAATTCGGCAAAACGCCTTTGTTTAGCGTCAAAGAACTCAAATCTGCCGGCGTTGGTATGGTGCTGTATCCGTTATCGGCCTTTCGCGCCGCCAACAAAGCCGCCGAAACGGTTTACCAAGCAGTGCGTCGCGATGGCCACCAGCGCAACGTCGTCGCCATGATGCAAACCCGCGATGAACTTTACGACCGCATCAATTATCATGAGTTTGAAGGCAAACTCGATGTGCTGTTCGCCCAAGGCAAATCGAAATAATCTGATTAAGGACTGATCTTATGGCACCCGCAAAAAAATCTAACGCTAAAACAGTTGCAGCGCCTGCAGACGTTGCTGCACCAACTGTCGTACCCACCTTTAAACCTAAAAAATCAGTCGCCCTGTCAGGCGTGACCGCGGGTAACACGGCGCTATGTACCGTGGGCCGCAGCGGCAACGACCTGCACTATCGCGGCTACGACGTGCTTGACTTCGCAGACACCAGCGAGTTCGAAGAAATCGCTCATTTGCTGATTCACGGAAAATTGCCCAACAAGGCTGAATTGGCCGCTTACAAAGACAAACTGCGCAACTTGCGCGGCTTGCCGGCACAACTACAGACCGTGCTCGAATCACTGCCCGCAGCCAGCCATCCCATGGATGTCATGCGCACTGCGGCCTCGGCACTTGGCTGCATGCTGCCCGAAAAAGAAGATCACAACATACCAGACGCGCGCGATATCGCCGATCGTTTAATGGCTAATCTTGGGTCAGCACTGCTGTACTGGTATCACTTTAGCCACAACGGTCGCATCATCGATGTACAAACCGACGACGACTCGATCGGTGAGCACTTCTTGCACCTGTTGCACGGCAAAAAGCCAAATGCCGACTGGGTGCGCGCAATGCACACCTCGTTGAATTTGTACGCCGAGCACGAATTCAATGCCTCGACCTTCACGTGCCGCGTGATTGCTGGCACGGGGTCAGACATGTATTCGGCGATTGCTGGCGGCATTGGCGCGCTGCGCGGCCCCAAGCACGGCGGTGCCAACGAAGTGGCCTTCGAGATACAAAAACGCTACGAGGACCCTAACGAAGCCGAGGCCGATATTCGCGCGCGTATCGAAAACAAACAAGTGGTGATTGGCTTTGGCCATCCGGTTTACACGATTGCCGATCCGCGCAACAAGGTCATTAAAGACGTGGCGCTGCGTCTGTCCAAGAAAGCCGGCACCACCAAAATGTTTGACATCGCCGACCGCATCGAGGCTGTGATGTG